>DATEKG010000078.1:0-43859 GCA_035277565.1 Pseudolabrys sp. | reverse complement strand
GGAGGCACCAATGACGAAGAAAGTTTTAGTCACCATCGCGACGATCACGACGCTGCTTTCGTCCGCGGCCCTGGCGCAATCGTTCGATCCCTCCGCCGGAAGCGGCAACCTCGTGGGCCCGTACAATAGTGCTTACAGTGGGCCGAGCATGCCGAGATACGCATCCACGGGCAAACTCGTGAGCGGATCGCGGTTAGGCAACTCCAGCAGTGCATTTGCGGCAGCAAATGACGCGTATGCCTACGCGCCTGTCCGGCATCGTCACCATCGGCACGAGTAAGCCAATCAACAGAGAGCCCCGTCCTGCCGGACGGGGCTCTTTTTTGTCTGGCCTTCGCTGCCGAGAAACTGTTCCATCAACGGCCGGTTTACAGCCCCCTGGGAGATTGGCGCTCCGCCAAGGCTATTCACGCCAACAGCTCCACCTGCCCGGACTTAAGCTGATAGATGCCGCCGACGACGCGGATTTTCTTGTCATCATTGAATGATTTCAGGATCGGCGTCGTGGTTTTAAGTTTGTCGACATTCATAGTGACATTCCGGCGGATCGCGTTGGCCAAAAGGTCGCCGGGGGCGTTTTGAACAGATTTAACGGCCGGGGTAAGCGCCGCCACGAGCGTCGGTAAATGTCCCGGCAGTATGCTGCCGTCTTTGACAGATTTGATCGTCGCATCAACCGCGCCACAGGATTCGTGGCCGAGCACCATGATGAGAGGTGTGTTCAGGACCTGGATGGCATATTCGAGACTGGCGATGATTTCGTCGCTCGCGAAATTGCCGGCAACACGGCATACAAAGACATCGCCGCGCGCAGTGTCAAAGCAGTATTCGGGCGCGATCCGGGAATCGGCGCAGCTCAGGACCGCCGCGAAGGGGTTCTGACCCGCGCTGAGAGGCTCACGTTCATGCTTGAAGTCGTGCCGCTTGCTGATTCCCTGGACGTAGCGGCTATTGCCTCTCATCAGGCGGTCGAGCGCGGCGTCCGGCGAAAGCACGTTTTGCGGTTTCGGCGGCGCCTTGCTCTTTGCGGCAAATGCGTTCGGGGAAATAGCCAACCCTGCAACCGCAGCCGTTGCCAGTTTTAAAACGTGCCGTCGCTCCATCGGCCGCGTCGCTGTTGGGCAGAATTCACACATGGATACCCCCTATCTCAAATCGCAGCGATCAGGTTAGGGGCGAAAATACACGGTAGCAATCTTCAAACTTCCAATGCACATCGAATGCACCTGTGGCGAAGTGCGGGAGCGCGCCGGGAAGCGATATTATTTTTCAGAAAGTGAGTTGATCGCTACCGATGGTCCGAGCACCGATCCTGTCGATTAGCTCGGCTCTTCGCCCTTCGGTTTCCTTCATCGCTGCAGTAGTCAGTTTCGCCGTAGTTGAGTTCGAGCCGAGCAGGACAACCCCTCCGATCACGGCGCCGATCGCACCAATTATGCTTGCCGGGCCAAGTCCAACGCCGCCGAGAACATAAGCCAAAATCCAAATCGAGCCAACACCTATAGCCGCCTTTGAAAAAAGCATGACCTTCCGGCAGTTATCTAACTTGTCCGCAAGCCGATCAATCTCATCTTCGAGTTTGGCAATTTGATCATGGAGGTCGTTGTCAATCATGTTTTTCTGCCGCGGCTCTTCTGGCTATCACGACAAATATCAAACACTCGCTTTGTTATTTAGACATCCGCCCAAGGGCATCTTATGGCGACTTCGGAAATTCATAACCGCAGAAGCGGCACGCTAAGGCTGCTGCCTTAATTTACTCTGCGCACCGTGGACAGGTTTTTCCTCAGCATAGCCGGTGCGGGTGAGCATTCTGGCTATCGCGATGCCCAAAACCACAATGAAAAGGAATAACAACCCAATGCCAAATGCTCAGCGATCCCATATTTCACCTTCGACGAGTAGCGCGCTATTCGAGATATAATGATGGACGGGACCTGCCTACGCCTTCGCTAAGTCTAGGAACGGGCCAGGGCCATACCGGTTCACGCCGGCAGCCAGATCCGGTCGGTCCAATCATCAATTGTTTTTAGCTTCACTCGGCGGGAGAGCGCTACTTGCAAACAAAATTCTCTGCACGTAGTCCCTAAAACATTTAGCGTGTTTGCCACTATGCTTGCGGTGCTTGCTGATCTGACCTCCCGTGGCGCTTGATGGATGCCGCTAAGTTCGCCTATTCGGAGTTTGTTTTGTATACTAAAGTTCTTCCGTGTATACTGAAATGCCGGTGGATCGACGTCACAGGACCAAACAGCAAGAGTGCGTCGACTGCACGCGGTGCGTTGCAACTTCAGCGAGAGGATCGACGAATGCCCAAGTTACGAAGCGTGGCTTTCCTGTCCGTCTTGGCGATGACAACGAGCCTGCTGGCGACTCAAACGGTTTTGGCCGCTGACGCAGTCACTTTCGTTACTGACTTTGGTTTTAACGGCCGGCACGCCTACTACTATGTCGCTCTCGACAAGGGCTATTACAAAGAGGCCGGCATGGACGTGAAAATTGTGCGCGGTCAGGGCTCGACAGATGCTGTGAAGCAGGTCGCATCCGGCACTGCGCAATTTGGTTTTGCCGACACCTCTGCGGTCATCTTCGCAAAAGCGAATGACGGAATCCCAATCAAGCTCGTCTCCGTAATCTATGCGAAACCACCGCACGCCATATATGTGCTCAAAGACTCCGGCATCTCGAAGCCAAAAGACCTGGAGGGTCGCAAACTTGCCGATACCGCATTCAGCGCGATGCCGAAGATGTTCGGAGCTTACGCGAAGGCCGCCGGCATCGACGCATCGAAGGTTACCTGGGTTGTCGCCGGAAGTGACGCCCTGCCCGGTATGCTCGCGCTCGGTCGGGTAGACGGTATCGGCCAATACACGGTTGGCGAACCGCTGCTCAAAAAGGCGGCCGCGCCAAAGGATATCGTCGCGCTGACTTATTCAGATGCCGGCCTCGACTACTACGGATCCGGCATTGTTACCATGGAGAGCACGCTCCAATCCAACCCCGATCTCGTGAAGCGGTTCATAGCTGCGACTCTGCGCGGACTAAAGGACGCCATAGCAAACCCACAGCAGGCTGGCGAGATCATGCACAAATATCATCGTGAAGTTGACGAAGGCGTGGCGCGCGACGAAACGATAAAAGTTGGGCAACTTGCGACCGTGCCAGGGGCTCCTATGGGTTCGATAGATGAAGCGCGGCTCCAGCGGACGATCGACGTGGTTGCAGGCGCCTATACGCTTAAGAGTACGGTCAAACCGGCGGACATTTACGCGCCAAACATGGTTCCTAAATAAGCAACCCGGCTGAGACATTGAGCGGCGGTTGCTTGCACAAGCGGCCGCCGTTTTCATTTCGAGCAGCCGCTCAATTGATGGTGAAGGGTTGATCGGTTGGAAATTTGTCAGATAGCAGGCGCGGCTTGTTGCCCTCGATCAGAATCAAGTCCTGGATGTGCCAATGCAGTCTTTGCGGCTCGATCGCCAGGATCATCCCATCTTCAAGCACCGTATCGCTTCCATTGCGCAACACGGGCTCCTGCTGGTGGAACCATGGTCCCATGCTGTGACCGACCAGCGAAGCCGGATATTCAATGCCCCTTTTTCTGAATTCATCGACGACGAACTGAAAAACGTCACCGGCCGTACGGCCGGCCGTACAGCGCTCGATGGTGCGGCGATGAATATCCACCGTCATCGCATAAGCTTTCTGCTGCTCGTCATTCGGCTTGCCTATAATTGCGAGTCGCGATTGGTGGCCGGCATAACCTTTGTAGTAGGCGACGTAGTCATTGCGAACAAAATCGCCTCGCTGAAATTTTACATCACTTTCGCCGCCATACATCACGAGATTCGTGCTGGAATTCAATATACCGTGCACCCAGCCGAAGCCCTGACGCAGGCAGGCCTCTACGATGCGCGCATGCACCTCGCGTTCGGTTTGCCCTGGTCGGATGGTCGGGAACACCTCCAACAGCACGTCATCGAGCATATCTGCGGCGGTCTTTTGCAGTGCGATCTCGCCGGCGGTTTTGACCCAGCGCACCTCGTCCATCATGCGCGAGCAATTCACCATGTGAAGCTTTGGCAGTTCATTCTGAATTTCCTGCCAGTGGGCCGCGCTCAATCCGTCACGCTCAAAGCCGACGCGCGCACTGCCGAGCCCGAGATCGGCAAGCACATGAGCAACACGGGTGTAGAGCGACTCGACATAGGCCTTGTAGATCACAGTTTTTTTGACCCAGGAATCACGCGCCACCACCTTCTCGGCAAAGGCATCGAGCACGATGACCGGCTCCCCTTTGCGCGGCCACACGAGCATAAAGCCTCGAACAGTGTTTGCGAGATCCAGGTGCCGCGCCAGCGTCCCCGGCAGCGCTATGCCGGCGAGATAGGTGAAATTGGCCCCAGTGCGGACGGCAATTGCGTCGAAACCATTGGCGTCCATATAGCGTTCAAGGCGCGGAATATTAGCAATGATACTTCGTTCGGGCGCCCCCATGGGCCCACTCCTCTCTGGCCTTTGTTATCCGATTAGCGCACGTACCTGACTTCAAGCGTTGTGACGCCCTCATCTGTCCGATAAGGACCGTGCTTCATGCCAGGCGGCCGGCAGGCATACATTCCCTTTTTGAAAAACCGGTCCCCATCCCATTGACTGCCTTCGAGGATGTAGACCTCTTCCCAGAAGTCATGCACGAAAGTCTCCGTGCTGCGGCAGCCAGGATCGACCTTCAGCATGCGGGTTACAAACATCTTGTCCGGATCCTCGGTTAGAATTTTCTGATAGTGACCGGGCGGTGCACCCGGAACAGGCGTCCAGGGAATCGTCTCGACCGGGAAAAATTCTAGTTCTGGCTTGGGCATTACATCCTCCCTAAAACCGGACAACAGTGTCAGCAACACGCGATTTACGTTTTTCGTTTTTGAAGCTGAAGTCGCATCGATAGTGCGCGGCGCACGTGACGCCTCGCAAGCATCTCGGCGCGCTTGGCTTGCCCATCACGAATCGCGCGGATGATTTGCAAATGTTCGCGGCGAGCAAGTTCAATACTGCCCGGAAGCTCGAAAGTGGAGTGGCGCAGCAGGTCGAGCGTGTCGACGATCGTCGTCAATGATTGCAGTAGATATTGATTGTGGGCAGCCCTGTAGATCATCTGATGAAACTTGGCGTTGATTACCACAAGCCGCGAGGGTTCGTGCCTCTCCTTTGACTCAACCGCGGCCATCCCCAACATCGCCCGCACTTCCGCCGCTGTCGCATTCTTGGCGGCGAGCGCTGCAGCTGTACCCTCGAGCGTTTCTCGCACTGCGTAAAGGTCGACCAGCTGCTTGGTCGTGAGCTCAGCAACCATCACGCCGTTCCAAGGACCGATCACCAACAGGCCCTCAGAAATGATGCGGTGAAACGCTTCTCGCACAGGCGTGCGGCTGATCTTGAGCCATCGAGCAACATCGAGCTCGCGGATGTGAGGCCCCGGCGCGATCCGTCCGGCGCGAATTGCGTCACGTAAAGCACGATAGGCGAAATCGCCTAGCGACTCCCGGGCGTTCTGCACGGGTGGCTCGGACCTGAATAAAGGAACGATACGGTCCCTGCGCTGCACTTTATCTTTGACCTGCGCCATGGGCGGACCGTCCAATTCTAGTTTCTTGGCGCCCATGGAATAACGAGCCGCTCAATCACTTCGACTGCGTAGTAAAGCACGATACTCATAATCGTAAGTAGCAACAGCGCACCGAATGCAAGCGGCGTGCGCGATTGCGATGTCGATATCAAAATCAAATAACCCAGTCCCTGGTCCGACCCCACAAATTCACCGATCACACCGCCGATCACGGCAAAGGTGATCGCGATCTTGAACCCGACAAAGATATGCGGGATGGCCGTCGGAAATCTGATCTTGATGAAGGTCTGATACTGCGTCGCTGATAGCGACCGAATGAGGTCAAGCAGCGGAGGAGGCACCGCCGAAAGCCCGGATGCAGTCGCGACGACAATTGGGAAGAAACAAACGAGGAATACCACGATCACTTTCGGCAGGACGCCAAAACCGATCCACAGCACCAGGAGCGGCGCAATGGCGACTTTCGGCATCGATTGAAGTGCGAGAAGGATCGGATAGATCGTGTTCTGGAGAAAAGGTGAATAGACAACCGCAACTGCTAAAGGAACGCTCACGGCGATCGAGATCGCAAAGCCAATGAGCACTTCGTATAGTGTCACGAAAAAATGCAGCGTTAATTCACCGCGCCAGTCAATCATGGCTTCCGCAATCGCGCTCGGCGCCGGCAGCAGCCAGGTCGGGATTCCGCTCCAGCGAGCTAGAACTTCCCAGACTACTAGCAGGGCTAGCAAAGTGACAGTCGGCCCTACGATCGCAGCCATAGCCGACTTGCGCTGCTCGAGTTCCTCGATTTCGTCGTTCGATTGGGTGAGTTCGGTCATCGGGCGGCCGTATTATGATAAATCACGGACCGGATCTGTTCCGAATAGGCCTTGAACTGACTCGTAAACTCCATGCCGAGCGCTCGCGGACGGGGCAGATCGATTTTTACAATTTTTGCGATGCGGCCGGGTCGCGGCGACATGGCGACAACCCGGTCCGCCAGCAGGATCGCCTCGCCGATATTGTGGGTCACGAAAATAACGGTCTTCTTATAAGTATCCCAAATTCGTAACAGCTCGAACCCCAGCTCCTCGCGGGTCATGGCATCGAGCGCGGCAAACGGCTCATCCATAAGGAGAACAGAAGGATTGTGAATCAGCGCGCGACTAATTGCGACGCGTTGCTGCATTCCGCCCGATAGCTCGCGTGGATAACTTGATTCAAATCCCTTCAGTCCGACAAGACTAAGCAAGTCCAAGGCGCGCGTGCGACTCGATTCCGGATCCAGACCAAGGATTTCCGCCGGCAGCAACACGTTTTCGAGCGCGGTACGCCAGGGAAGAAGCACCGGCTCCTGAAAGACGATGCCGACATCACGCGTCGGCTTCAGCAAAGTTTCATTGTCGAACTCCAGTCTTCCGCGTGACGGGCGGACAAGCGCACCAATGATCTTGAGCAGTGTTGACTTGCCGCAACCGGAGGGGCCGGCGAGCGTGATGAATTCGTTCTGGTCTATTTCAAGATTGACGTCTTCGAGCGCGGGAACGCGGCCAGTACGTGAACTATAGATCTTTGAAACATTTTCAATTTTGATCTTCGGCATTGTAAGTCCACGCGCCTAACTGCCCGGGCGACCGGCATCGCCGGCCCCGACCAATTCAAGACTGAAGAGGAAAGATTGTCCCACCGCCGCCCTCCCCCTTCCCCCGCTATGCCGCAGGCGTGCAGCCAGTTGAATTCCAACTAATTTAGTATACAAATTATCGGCTCGCCAACAAGCGTTATCCCCGCGGCGCAGCGAGCGAGAGATAAGCCCGCCATCGAAATTCTATTGTCCGAGGTCGCGCGGTTTGAATTGGAGGGAAAATGCTTCCTGAAAAAATGAAAGCATCGATTGTTGAGAAATATGGCGGGCCGGAAGTTCTCTCCTATACTGACGTCCCCGTCCCGAAGCCGCGACGCGGCGAAGCTCTGGTCAAGGTTCACGCCGTCGGCCTCAACGGTTATGACCTGATGGCCCGCGCTGGACGCTACAAGCCGAACAAAGGTAAGTTTCCGCATATTCTAGGCGGCGATTTTGGCGGCGAGCTCGTGTCGCTCGGGCCCGAAACAACTTGCGACCTGCCGCTCGGCACGCGTGTCACCAGCTGGTGGGTTCTACCCTGCGGCCATTGCGAACAATGCATGGCCGGAAATCACAACCGCTGCGCACGCGACTACAGATATCTCGGCGCGCATGAACACGGAGCTTATGCCGAATACGTTAAGTTGCCAGCGGATCATCTCATCCACCTGCCGGACAAGGTGAGCTATGAAACGGCTGCCGCATTTCCCAATGCATTTGGCACTGCTTGGCACATGCTGATCGATCGCGGCCGCCTTCAGGCCGGTGAAACCGTGCTTGTCAATTCGGCGAGCTCCGGTGTCAGCATGGCGGCGATTCAGATCTGCAAGCTCGCAGGTGCCTATGTCTACACAACCTCGAGCGCCGACTGGAAACTGCAGAAGGCCAAGGAACTTCACGCTGACGAAACCATCAACTACAACGAAGTCGACTTTGCTGATGAGATCATGAAGCGCACAAACAAGCGCGGAGTCGACCTGGTTGTCGAGCATGTCGGCGGCGACTTCCTCGACAAGTCAATCCGCTGCCTCACGCGCGGCGGCCGCATTGTCACTGTCGGCGGCACAAAATCGTATGAGTGCACGATTGCGGTAAACTACATCTTTCACAAGGAATTGCAGATCATTGGTTCGAACAGCGCTACAAAGCACGATCTCGAAGTGATGATGCCTCTTTTGGCTGAGGGCAAGCTAAGGACCGTAATCGACCGGGTCTTCCCGCTCAGTGAAGCCGCTGACGCCCATCGCTATCTCGAATCCGCCAAACAGTTCGGGAAAGTCGTCTTGCGGGTCCAACCCTGACGCGATGTCGCGGCATATGAAAGCAGCGACGGGGGCAGCGGTCAATCCAGCAGGCGGCTCTGGGGGCTAAAAATGCGAGACATTTCTGCGCTGGTTGCGCCGCGTTCAATCGCAGTGATCGGTGCGTCATCGAACCCGACGAAATCCGGGGGCGTCCTCTTCGGAAATTTGGCAAAGGGCGGCTTCAACGGACCGCTGTACCCGATCAACAAAGGCGCTTCCGAGATCATGGGGCATCGAGCCTACCCCATCCTCGGCGATGTGCCTGAGCCCGTCGATCTCGTCTACGTCGTGTTGCCACAGGCACATGTGGCAGAAGCGATCCGCCAGTGCGTCGCCGCGAAAGCGCGCGCAGCCTGCATCATCACCGCGGGGTTTTCCGAGGCAAGCAAAAAGGGCCGCAGCGACGAAAACGCATTGCGTGAAATTGCGGCGGGGTCAGGCTTGCTGCTGGCCGGCCCCAACACCATCGGCATGGTCAACATCGACTGCGGCATGATGGGAAGTTTCGTGAATTTTCCCCGTTGGGAAAAGGGCGGAGTTTCGTTTTTCACGCAGACCGGAATATTCACTGGCGCTGTCATGCTGCAGGTGATGAGCGCGGAGACGCAGCGCTTGCCGGTCTCGAAGAGCATCGACGTTGGCAACAAAGTCGGCGTCGATGAAATCGATTTCCTTGAATATATCGAGAATGATCCCGCAACAAAGGTCGTCGGCCTTTATATTGAGAGTGTCAGAGAGCCGACGCGATTTCTCGAAGTCGCGCGCAAAGTTCGCGCGAAGAAGCCGATCGTCCTTCTCAAGCCGGGACAGACCAAAGAAGGGGCACGTGCATCTGCCTTCCATACCGGGTCGATAGCCGTCGACACGAAATCGCTCGATGAAATATTGCATTCATGTGGGATCGCCCGCGCCGAAGATGAAGCCGATTTCCTCAATGCCCTTCGGGCACTCGTCATGCTTCCGAAACCAAAAGGAAAGCGTGTCGGCATTGCCACGACCAGCGGAGCACTGGGGGTAATCTCGGCCGACCTAGTTGCGCGCAGCGGATTTAGTCTAGCCTCATTCGAGCCGTCTACATTCGCTGCGATGCGGACAATACTTCCCGAGTGGCTTGAGCCATCCAATCCGTTCGACTTTTGGATCGGCATCGACGTGAAAGGCGCGCAGGAGGCGCACGAAACCGGCCTCACTGCCGTCTTTGCCGATCCAAATGTTGACCTTGTATTGTGTACCTTGCTGGCGCCGGCCAACGCCGATTTTGTAGGTTTCGGCGCGCTCATGAAACGGCTGCGCACAACGTACGACAAGCCAGTGGCAGTGGCGATTTATGGTGGCGCCGCCCGGGCGCGCTGGATCTCCGAACTTGAAGGCGCAAACGTGCCGGTCTTCAACACCACACGGGAAGCGGCGCGCGCATTGTCGTTGCTCGCGGACGCCACCCTCTAGAAGGCTGTGCTCATCAGACGGAGCGCAGTCCGCGCATAGATTTTAGCGCAGTCCACTACATCCTGCTCGTTCGCATAGTCGTCGATTCCAGCCGAAAGCATCGGCTGTGGGCCATAGCATACGGACGGTACGCCAAGATCGCGCCAGCGCCTGGCGTCGCTCCCCGGCAAACGAACAACGTAATTTGGCTTCTTGCCGCGAACTGCCTGAGCCTCGGCCGCGAGTTCAGTGACGACCGGATTTTGCAGCCCTGCCCAATTCGCGTCCCAGGATTTCGTCACAGTGACGCTGATATCCGGATCGCTCGCGCATGCCTGCCGAATCCGATCTTCGATCTCTTTGGCCGTTATCCCGGGTGGCAACCGAATATCCAGTTGCGAGCGGGCCTTGGTCGCGATCTGGCTGCGCACGGTACCCGCAGCAAGATTTCCGGCATTGAGAGATACGCGCAGGCCGAGATTGCCCTCGCCGCCGGTGAGGCCGGTCAATTCCTTTGGCGGCGTGGCATAAAGATCGTTGATCGGATCAAGGCGGGCGAGCACCGCCGCAAGTTTCATGACTGCAGTGCTGCCGGCGAGCGCGCGTGATGAATGTCCGGCCGGCCCTCTGGCTTCAATGTCGACCCACAGCAGCCCTTTTTCGGAAACCGCGAAGTCCATAAAGCCCGGTCCCTCCCCGCTCAGCATGAAATCTCCGGAGAGATCAGGACGCTTGTTGAGTAGAAAAACGGCGCCGCGTTCGCCGAACATCACTTCATCCGAGACCGCGGTCATAGATAACTTTCCGGTCCATGCCTCGGCTTGGCGGTGCAGGGCCGCCGTCGCCAGGCACATCGCTGCCAAGGCCCCTTTCATATTACCCATGCCGAGCCCGTAAAGTCGGCCGAGAGCCCTGCTCAGCTTGAACACCGGAACAGACCACGCAGATTCGTCACCCGCTTCCATAGTGTCCATATGCGCGTTGAAGACGACATGCCGTCCGCCCTGTCGTCCGTTCACCTGGGCTACAATATTGGGAGCGTCGTCATCGGCTTTGACAATCTCGACCGGCACGCGGTGACCGGCCAGATAAGAATGCACTACCGCCGCAACCTCTGCTGTGCGGCCTGGCGGATTGACGCTTGGCGCGGCGACAAGTGCTGCGCACAGTTCAATCAGTTCGGCGCGAGCAGCGTCGATATCGCTACTCACCGCATCGATTGTACTTTTTAATCGATCGATCATCAGCCGAGTCCCAGTGCAATGCCGTCGCGGCGGCCATCCGCCCCGCCGCGTAACAAGCCGCGTTCCCAGTCGATCCAGATTGCCTGCGCCGTGCCCAGCGGATTTTCTGCACGTGTCACGTTGTGACCTAAGTCTCGGAGGGCGTCGACGGTCGCCTTCGGCACCGCGCCCTCGACATTGAACTGATCTCCGCGCGCGAAGATACGAGGTTGGTCGATCGATTCCTGAATGCCCATTCCGTAGTCGAGAATATTTGTCATGATTTGAATTTGGCCAAAGGGCTGGTAGTGCCCTCCGGTGACGCCGAACGGCATGACCGCTTTTCCATTGCGCGTTAGCATCGCCGGAATGATCGTATTCAACGGCCGTTTGCGTGGAGCGATCGCATTGGGATGCTCTGGCGCAAGGACAAATCCGCCCGCGCGGTTGTGAAATATTACGCCGCAGCCCGGGCTTACAATCCCGCAGCCAAAATCGTCGAATATTGAATTGATCAACGCCACCGTATTTAGGTCCTTGTCGACAACAGCAAGGAACGCCGTGTCGCGGTGTTCCGTCAACGGCACAGGCGCGAGATTTTTGATACGGCTATGAAGTTCTATGCGCGCACGCATCTGTGACGCTCGCTCCTCCGCGATTTGCGTCTCGCCGGATGGACCCCCCGCCCGTGGATCGCCCACATGACAGTCTCGGTCGGCATAAGCCTGCCGGGCCGTCTCCGCCATCACATGATACCGCTCGACCGAATCATGTCGCCAGCACGAAGGATCGAAACCTTCGAGAATTTTTGCCATCAGCAACGGCGTGACGCCCTGCCCATTGGGCGGACACTCATACAGGCGAAAGCCACGGTAACTGGCACTGATCGGCTTCACATATTCCGGCGCGTAATCTGCAAAGTCGTCGAGCGTGTGAAGCCCACCAAGCGCACGCAGCGTTTCCACCATGTCTCGCGCAATCCAGCCTTCATAAAATTCTTCTGGGCCGCCTGAAGCGATGCTGCGCAATGCATTTGCAAGTGCCGGCTGCTGATGCACCACGCCAGGCTGCGGCGCCGCGCCATTAAATAGAAAAGTCTGCGCGGCGGCGGTGTTGCGTTGGAGCTTGCCGACTTGTTTTGCCCAGTCGCGCGCGACGCGCTCGGTAACTGGGTAACCCGCATCGGCGGCTTCGATTGCGGGCGCCAGTAAGCGGGCAAGATCCATGGTCCCGTGATCGGCAACCAAGCGCGCCCATGATGCCACCGCACCTGGAATTGAAACCGCATGGGCGCTCTCGGTTTCGATTGTCTTGATACCTCGGTTTTCGTAGAACGCAGTTGTCGCCGCTTCAGGTGCCCAGCCGGAACCGTTGAGCGCGATGACCTCGCCCTCCCCGCCTCGCATAAGCAAGGCAAAACAATCGCCCCCGATGCCCGTCTGGGTTGGCTCGATGACGGATAGAAGGGCCATTGCAGCAACCGCCGCGTCGACCGCATTGCCGCCTTGGCGTAAAACTTCAATGGCGACCAACGTGGCCGACGGGTGCGACGTTGAGGCCATTCCGCGTGTGCCCAACGCCTCGGATCGGCCCGGTCGTTCGAAGTCTCGCACTGTTAAAGTACCGCGAGGCTCGCGTTGCGCAGGTCAGTGATGAGCATCGACGACGGCGCATGCGTAATGCACAACAGCGGCTTTGCATTCTTGACCGCCAGTTGCGGAGTGAGACCACATGCCCAAAACACCGGGATCTCGCCCTGACCAACCTCTCCGTCGCCCACATCCTGATAGCGCTTGGAAAGATCGACCCCAATTGCAGCCGGATCGCCGATATGCACGGGCGCGCCATGCACATTCGGGAAACGCGAGGTGATTTGAATCGCGCGGATCGCATCCGCCGGCTTGAATGCGCGCATTGTCACTAGTAGAGGCCCGTGGAAGCGGCCGGCTTCAAGGGTGTCGACGTTTGTCACATAGACCCCGGCAACGCTGTTACGCTCGAGAAATTTCAGCCGCAAGCCAGCTTCGAGCATGGCTTCTTCGAACGAAAACGAACAACCAAGGGCGAACGTCACGAGGTCGTCACGCCAGTAGCTACTGATGTCGGTGACCTCTTCTGCGAACTCGCCCTCACGGAATACGTGATACCTCGGAACATCGGTACGGATGTCTAGATCGTCGGCCAGGCTCGGCAATCTTGGGTCGCCGACATTCGAGCGCGCAATTAATGGACAGGGCTTCGGATTACGCTGGCAAAAAAGCAGAAAGTCATTGGCCCAATCGCGTGGCAAAATGCAAATATTGGCTTGTACATAGCCTGGAGCAACAGCGGCGGTATAGCCGGTGTAGTTTCCGGTGCGAATGGCGCGGCGTGCCGCACGCGGATCCGTCCGATCCCACGTGACGACATTGCGGAGCGGCGTGACCGACATTCTTCAGTCCTAGCGACTATCCCAGCCTGCCCGGTGCAGCCGGTCTCGCGGCCGGAATGAGTTTGCAATTTTGTATACTAAAACATACGATTTCGCGTCTGGGGTCAAGCCAACTGCGGTGCCCTTGCAATCGGCGCTGTGGTGTCGGGAGGACAATCGATGACGAGCAAAATCTCCTTTCGCGCAATGTTCGCCGCAGCAGCCACGCTTTTGGCTGCATCGACACAAACCGCTTTCGCTGCCGATGCGATCACCCTGATCACGGATTTCGGCTACAACGGGCGCCACGCCTATTTCTTCGTCGCTCAGGAGAAGGGCTACTACAAGGACGCAGGGATCGACATAAAGATCGTCGGCGGAAAAGGCTCGGTCGATGCAATTCGGCAAGTCGCAGCTGGAAATGCCAAGTTCGGATTTGCGGATGCCGGATCGCTGGTGCTCTCACGCGCCAACGACAACATCCCCATCAAACTTGTGGCGGTCGTCTATGCCCGCCCACCCCAAGCGATCTTCTGCGCTGCCGAGGCCGGGCTCAAGACGCCAAAGGACCTCGAGGGCAAGTCAATCGCCAATCCCGCTGGCGGCTCGATTCCCGACATGTTCCCGGCGTTCGCGAAAGCAGCGGGAATTGATGCGTCAAAGGTCAATTGGGTTGTGGCGGCCAGCTCCGCCCTTCCCGGTCTCCTCGCCAGCGGCAAGGTGCCCTGTGTCGGGCAATTCACGGTCGGCGAACCTCTGCTGCGCGCGCAAGCCGCTCCGAAGAAACTAGTTCGTTTCGCCTATTCCGATCCGGGGCTCAATTATTACGGCAATGGCCTCATCGCCACCGAAGAAACGATCAAATCGAATCCCGATCTTGTCCGCAGGTTTGTTGCAGCCACGGTCAAGGGACTGAAAGCGGCAATCGCCAATCCGGCCGAGGCCGGTGCTATCATGCACAAGTATCACCCCGAAGTGAGCGAAGAAGTCGGCAAGGGTGAAACTGAATCAGTTGCCGAATTGGCGCAGGTCAAGGGCAAGCCCCTCGCCGAAATTGACCCGGCAGGCATCCAGGCGACCATCGATGTCGTCAATGGCGCCTTCAAACTCAAATCACAGGTGAAGGCCACCGATGTCTATGTGCCGGGCTTTGTTCCCAAGTAACGCCCACTGAGCGATAGTACGGCATACTCCAAACGAGAGGCTGTCATTGCAGATAACACGGGTCGCGGTGCCTGATCTCGTCTCGAATTCCTACTTTCCTGCTATTGCTGCGATCGCGTTGGACTGTTTCGCAAAACAAGGCTTCAACGCGCAGCACAGGCTGATCTTCCCGAACTACAAGGCTTATGAGGCGCTGCGAGACGGCGAAGTCGATTTTGTCGCTGGTCCAGCGCATGTCGTTCTGCTGGCGTTCCCGGAATGGAATGGTGCCAAACTTCTGATGGCGCTTTCGCAAGGTATGTATTGGGTTCTAGTCATGCGCTCGGATCTCGACGTCGCACCCGGAGACGTTGGCGCCGTAAAGGGACACACGATTGGTGCGGCGCCACTCGTCGAGTTGACGTTCAGGCGCTTACTGGCTGAAAACGGCATCGATCTCGATCGTGACCGCGTGAATATCGTCGACGTACAGCGCGCGCATGAACGCGGCGTTTCCTTCGGCGTCGCGGCAGCGCGCGCTCTTGAAGATGGTCAAATCGACGGGTTCTGGGCAAATGCCATGGGTGCCCAAAACGCTATTCGCAGCGGTGTCGGAAAAACCGTGCTCGATGTGCGCCGGGGGCTGGGGCCGAAATCCGCCTTTCACTACACCTTTCCCGCCCTGGTGACGAGCGACAAGGTCATTGCACACGACCCGGATATGGTCGCGGCCGGAGTGCGCGCGGTCGCAGCCGCTCAACGTGCGCTCGTCGAGGATAAACAACTCGCCACAAGAGTGGGGCAGAAGCTGTTTCCTCCTCTTGAAGCCGAGAGGATTGCGTCCGTGGTCGAGCGCGACCTTCCCTATTATCGGCCGGACATCTCTGACGAGGCGCTTGCAGGCCTTCTGCGCTTTTCGCAAGCAAGCGGCTTACTGAAAGGGTCGCTGAAACGCGAGCAAATGGTTGCATCGCAATTCGAGCGCTATCAGACAGATGACCGCGAAATCACCTCGAACTGACTGCGGTTGGTGCCTAACCAATTTTCGTGAAGCGCGTTTCCTGTGAGCGCATGAGCGGATCGGCCCAAATTTTTTGTTGCCACGGCTGTGGGGCGACAGTCGATATTGCACACACTTTGCCTTTCGCCTGCCCAAATATCGGAAATCAAAGTGATGACATCGATCATGTGCTCGTCCCTGAGTTGCCGCCCGACCGGCTGGATGAAAAAGCCGACCTCAATCCGTTCATCCGCTATCGCCGTCTGATTTCGTCATACCGCTTGTGCCGCGTTCTCGGCCTGGCGGATGAGGGTTGGTCTGAGATCGTGAGCCGATTGGGAGACCGTCTGCTTGCCGTCGACGGACGAAACTTCCGGATAACGCCTCAATCGAGACAACCGGTACTGGCCGACGCGATTCCCACAAAACCGCGCATCTGGGTGAAAGATGAGACCGGGAACGTCGCCGGCTCTCACAAAGGCCGTCATCTTATGGGCGTGATGCTCTATTTGCGCGTCCTTGAAACCACGGGTCATGCTGCCGCGCAAATGTTGCGTAAACGCCGTCTTGCCATTGCCTCGTGCGGCAATGCAGCACTGGCCGCCGCGGTGATTGCGCGAGCTGCGGATTGGCCACTTGATGCTTTCATCCCAAAAGAGGCCAATGCGCGTGTTGTCAAGCGATTACAGGAGCTGGGAACCACGATCAATATTTGCGAGCGTCGGCCTGACGATCGTGGCGACCCCTGCATGCGTTCATTTCGTGAGGCGGTCCGCAATGGCTCAATACCATTCAGCGTCCAAGGGCCCGAGAACGGACTTGCAGTCGAAGGCGGGCGAACGCTTGCGTTCGAAATGGCCGAAATGTTTGGTGGCGAGGAGACGCCTGAAACTGTGTATGTTCAGGTCGGGGGCGGCGCCCTTGCGAGCGCAATCGCACAGGGATTCAGGCTTGCAAAACAGATTGGTCTCCTATCCAAGATCCCAAAGCTGATGCTGGTGCAAACCGCCGGCTGCGCGCCACTCGCACGAGCATGGTCACTCCTGTCTGATGCCACCCTTGAGGATGCGGTGATGCATCGCTCGCATTTCATGCGGCCTTGGGACGAGACTCCCTCGAGCGCCGCAACTGGAATTCTCGACGATGAAACTTACGACTGGTGGGAAGCGCTAAAAGGTGTACGTGACACCGGCGGGAGCGTACTCGTTGTCGAGGAAGCGACGATTGTGCGCGCCTATGAGCTCGCAAGGCTGCACACTACAATCAGGGCGTCAGTGACCGCCACCGCAGGCTTAGCCGGAACGATATCCGCGGGCATAGCGGGCGAAACCGCAGCCGTGATTTTCTCCGGCTCTGACCAATACGGTACCTAGAAAACGCTTGAAGCAATTGCTGCTTTTTTATGCCAGGCGCGAGGCCGAACCTGTTTGCTTGATGATAACTTTCGGTCTGCATTCTGCGCGTAACGCCGAAGATAGATCCTGCGTACGTAGACCACGACAACGTCCTGCAATCCCGCAGAGCCTCGCTCGGCTCGCGGTTTTTGGTGGGAATCCCGAACGCTATTCTACCATCCGCTCTTCCTTGGGCGGCAGGAACGAAGGATTGAACATCTCGGCTATCGTCGGCTTGCGCGGTAGTCCGTAGCCGTCGCTGATGAGTGAAATTGTGCGTCCGAGCCGATTGGTGTCGACGCCGCCGTAGCCATTCTTGAGCACGTTGGGCGTGACGATACAGCACTTTAGCGCCAGCTTCAGGCGCTCAAGCTCAATGTCCTTCTTCAAGAGCGGCTCAGCCTTGGCAACCATTTCGACCGCCCTCACGGGATCACGAACCATATCTTTCACACCTTTAATGGTGGCGCGCACAAAACCCTTCACCGCATCTGGATGTTCTTTAAGGAAACTCGGCGAGACGGCGACCCCATTGCCGTACATGTCGAGCCCGTGATCCTTGTACATGAACGAACCGATGTCTTCGTACTTCACGCCGCGTCCGTGCAAGTCAATGACCGAACGAAAATATTGACCAGTGATGGCGTCCACCTGTCCTTTGATCAGAAGAGCCTCGCGCAGAGCCGGATCGAGATATTGAACCTTGACCTTGCTGAGATCGAGATTGTTCAGCTTCGCGAAAACCGGCAGCGTCTTGTAGGTTGAATCATTGACGACCGGACCGAGCGTTTTGCCTTCAATATCCTTGATCGTCTTGATGCCGCTCGATCTGAGAAAAAAAAGTCCCGAAGGATTTTGCTCGTATCCCATCATCACTTCAGGAAATGCAACGTTGGGATTTTTTGCATTGAACTCCATCAGTACGTTGATATCGGGATAGCCGATGTCATAGACATTGGTTGCGAGTTGCTGCACGACCTGACCGGAACCTTTGCCGCGATCAATCGTGACGTCGAGCCCCTCTGCCTTGTAGTAGCCCTTGTAAAGCGCGATAAAGAACGGCGCATGATAGGAACCGGGCAGCCAGTCAAGCGTAAAACGGACTTTGGTTTGAGCCTGCGCACCGGTGGCGAATGTAAATACGATGCTCGATACTGCAGCGAGCCGGATTGCAATACGACACCACCACATAGAATCCTCCCAACTCTAAGGTTATGGTTTTTCTTCCAACCAGTACCGTCCGAATTCGTCGCGGGTGAGCGCGTGGCGCGTGCGAATTTCGCTCCACGCCGTCAAGATCGCGCGATAGGGCTGATTGCGCGTGGCGGCAAGCACGTCACGAAAGAACACCGGCTGCCGCAGCAGGCCCTCGATTTTGGCGACGAGTGCAGCGTCCGCAGAGGCCATTAAAGATACTCCTCCGCGCGAATTTCAGCCTGAAACGCCGGCACAATGCGCTCGTAGCGGAAGGCCGGAATTCCCTCGGGAATCGTCGCATCGATGCCGAATTTGGAGGTAGTCGGCAGCTCTCCGGGCTTGAGGTCCCATGGACGCACGCTCGGATCGACGTGTTTTCCCTTCATTCCGGAAAGGATCACAATGTCCTTGTCGGCCTGGCAGCGGAACGTTATTGCCCATTCCACTTCGTCAGAATTGTAGATGTTGATGTCATCATCGGTGACAATCACCTGCTTCACGACTGGAAGCGAGAGCAGCGCGGCAATGGCGTTCTTGCCCTCACCTGCCCGTTTTTTGATGGCGGCGACCACCGACCAGCCACAACAACCGCCTTCGGTGGCACGCACCGCCGCAACCTGAATACCGGCAAGCCCGAGTACGCGGGCGCAGGCCGCTTCCGTCGCCGGCCCATTCAGCCAGTCGTTTTCCCACGGCATCTGCAATGCATAAAAGATCGGATTTTTGCGATGCGTGATGGCAGTGACCCGAAACAGCGGATTGCGCTTGAGGTCGCCCTGCATCCCGGCAAACTCTCCGAACGGCCCCTCATCGGCCGTCCAGCCGTTGGGCAGCAATTCGCCTTCAAGAACGATCTCCGCGTTCGCAGGCACCATGACGTCGACGGTCTTGCCCGCCACCATCTGCAGCGGTGCGCTTCGCAGACCACCCGCGATGTCCATTTCGTTCAAGCCAGCCGGCGCCTTATAAGCCGCTGCCATGTGCTCGAATACATGGACTCCGATTGCGACCGCGATCGGCAACGATTCATTCTTGTCAAACCTTTTCTGGTAATAGCGACGCAGGTCCGACGCGGTGAACAAGTCAATACCAAGCTCACGTTGTGTGCGAAACATTAATCGATAACAGCCGGCATTCGGCCCCAGTTGTGGATCGTTGGCAAAAGCCACCCCGGCGGAAATATAAGGTCCTCCATCCTTCTCATGCATGAAGGGGATGGGCATTGCCGTCAGGTCGACATCGTCGCCAGTGATAACAACATCCTGGCAGACGGCAGTCCTGATGGTTTCCGGTGCGAGCGGCCGAGCAACGCTTGCCGCGAATCGCGCACCGAGCTCATCTTCGCGCCAGCCAAGCGCGGAAGCGGTTCGCGCCCGTGTCCAGTAGAGTCCACCGACCACCGGGATGTCGTAGCCTTCGACCGCTTCGCAAAGCAGCGCGTTTGGCGCCTTGCCGCAAAGGGCGCTGATGTATTCTGGCCGGATCGCCTTTTTGACCCGGTGCAAATGGCCTTCGCGCTCCATGCGGACGAGCATGGACCTGAAATCTTCGTTGGCGCCAGCACCAGCCGTCATCGCTGCGGCTCTTCCCCTTGAAGCCGTGTCTATAAATCAGATCATGGAATAAGAGGGATGGCTCAGCAAGGGCAGGCGCTTTGCGGCAGACACAGCCCAAACGCATGCTCAACCGGGTCTGACGCAAAATTGTTACAGGATTGAGCTGCCCGGTTTGAATGGCCGGCGTGAAATGCAAGACGCATGGAGCGAATTCCGCCATCCGCTATTAAAAAACAACAGTCACTCCTGACAGACGTCGCTTGGAAAGTTTGCACCATCTAATACACCGACCACAATCCCGGCGTGGCAAGTTCTAAAAGGTGCCCATCAGGATCGCGGAAATAGATGCTGCGGCCGCCGCGCGCCCAGTCATTTCGTCCTTCGATCTCGACCCGACGGGCAGCGAGATGCGCCTCCCAATGTTGGAGTTCGTCCCTGCCGATGGCGAAGGCTACATGCAACGGACCGTCGCCGCCGTGGGCGGGAATCGTGCCGCTGGGCAGAGTAACGGCTTGCTTTGTTGCGCCCTTGCGGAAGACCAATAATACATCGTGCCCTGCCACCGCGTAAGCGGACAAGCGCTCATCGCTATAGATTGGCGTTAACCCGAGCACACCTTCGTAGAAAGCTCGGGACCGCACCATGTCCTCGGTGTGAATTGCCGTTTCCAAGATGCCATCGAGCTTTGGCATGACTCCTCCCGATAATGACTATAGCGGCCTTCAGAAGAAAAAGCCTTCAACGAAGCCCCGTACCGTGACCAAGTTGAGAGCCTCGCCCTCACAACGTTTTGGCCGACGAATTTGAGAGAGCTTTGCTGCGCCCTCTTCGCAGGGTGCCTGGCGACGTCAAACTGACGCGGAAACAAAATTTGCTTTTCCCGCTTGCAAGAGATTTCGAATCATTATTCGGTCGGCACGCTGCTGCATCAGCACGCGCCGGGTGATTTACTGTATGCCCTCCTCAATCATCCGGCGCACTTTTAGAGTGCAGCCGATGTTCCAAATGTCCGTTTGAGGGGCCGGTTCAACCGATCACATTGTCAAATAAAAATGGTGGCACCGAGGGTGCTACAACCGCTATCCCGAATGGCGGTTGCGTGTGCGCAGTTACCGGTATCGAGGCTATGGCCTTTCGTTTGCCGAAGGCCGTGGGATGTTTGCAGGAGGCCGCAATCCGCGCTCCTTGGATTCTCCTACATCCGGATTAAAGGATTTCGCTTCACTTGTACGCCCGGCGGCTCGGCTTTGCCGAACCCGCACCGGCGCCTTCTTCAACCCATTCAGATAGGCGGCGATGCCAGCAGCCGACTCACGGCTGGCCGTATAGTGCTCGCGCAGGAAGCTTTCCAGACCAAAAAGTCCGGGCGCTCGGGTGACGCTCTGTGGCGACTTGTGACAAATTGCGCAATCGCTCGCATAAAGTTGGGCGGCGGTTTTTCCCTTGTCCAAATTCTCCTGCGCACCGGCTGAGCTTGCGAGACAGAACGCCAAGCAACCAACTACAAGCGGCACGCCTAACATTCCAAGCTGCGTCATGAAGCTTATCTGTGTCTTTCCCGCCGCTGCTCATCGGCAGACAGCGACAATTGCCCATTCTGCACCGGCAGTTCTGCATGCGCGTCTTGCTGGAGGGTGAAGTCGCAATACGCGAAGCTCAGTCCCAAGATTGAGCCACGAAAACTCGTGTTATTGGTACGTTCGAGATGAAAGCATGGCTGCATAATGGAACGTGGAAGGGACGCACAGACACGCTCGCCGTCGGTACGCAAGGTGCCAACGGGCATGGTGCCATAATGTGTTAGCCCTGTGCCTCGAGCCTGGATGAGGCCATCCACAGAACCATCCTCATGGACACGGGCCATGCCTCGCGTGCCATCAAAGCAGGTGTAACTAAACAGCTTGCCAACGACGAAATGGCGCGCCTCGCTGGCGGTCATTTCGCCGGCGATCGCGGGCAATGCCGTTGTTAGCCCGGCCATTACCGCAATCACGCGAAGCATTGGCTCTAGCTCCTGCTGACCCCACCAGTCAGCATTAAACCTGTGTTCAGAACGTGGCGGCCATCGGTGCGTTCCGTCTATCGGTTTGGCAGCAGGCGAGTACCGCCGCTTGCAACAACAACTCAATTTTTCCTCGGTGCCTGAGGTGAATCAGCACCATTCCGGGATAACTGCGGCAGATATCAAGTGCATTAACTCGCGTTGTCGACACGCACGGTGGCATAATCGGTTGCGCGGCCAAATGTGAACTCGACACGAAAGGGCAAAATTGTGAAGATCGTTCATTCCGCGCAGGCCGGACAGGGAGGCGCTGTTCGCATTGCCTGTATGAACTTGGCGAAAGGTGATCTTGGCGCGCCGTTCGACAAGCTCACCACCGCGCTTCAGAAATGTTACGATGATTATTTTCTCCCAATTTGGGGCTACCCAGTAGCGCTTTATAACACCACTGATCCCCAGCCTTCCGATTGGCAATTTGTGTACGTTGATAACGCCGACATGGCCGGCGCTCTCGGCTATCACGACCTCACGAAGAATGGTCAGCCGGTCTCGAAGGTGTTTGTCGAAACCACTCTTGCAGCTCATGAAGTTGTGAGCGTCACCGCGTGCCATGAATTGTTTGAGATGGTCATTGATCCGGTTGCAAACCTATGGGCTCTCGCCGACGACACTGAATATGCCTATGAGATGTGCGATCCGGTCGAAGAGGACACTTTCGACGTTGATGGAATAAAAATGTCGAACTTCCTGCACCCAGCGTGGTTCGAGCCGTTTAAGCATCCGGCAGGGACGAAATTTGATCACCTCGGTCGACTCAGCAAGCCCTTCAGCATGACGAAGGGCGGCTATATGATCACCATGAAAAGCGGGAAGGTTAAGGAAGTTTTCGGCTCAAAAGCAAAAGAAAGACGTTTCAAACAAGAAAACCGGACGTGTCATCGCAGCGAATATCGCAAGCCAAAAAAACAGGCCAAGTTGGTCAAACCCGTCAGTCCTCGCGTTGCCAAAAAGAACATGGAAATTTTGCTGGGCGAGTTGTCCGCCGCTTGAAATGAGGGCTTTCACTGGCGGTTGTCTCTCATTGTCAGCCCCGGTTAAGATTTGTGTAAGCGGATTGCAATGGGGAGCAAACCATGGCGACCTCTCGCAAGAAAAGAAAACCGGCGCGAGTAAAGCGGACCAAGACACGAGTCAAAAAGCGCCGAAGGAATTCCACGAAGAAAATTGCTGTCAATGAGGGGCCTGTCTCGCTTGCTGAAGCGAAGACCTTGGCGCAAACGAAAAACCGGAAACTGACCATGCGGGCGGCGCGCAAGACCGCTACGCCGCCGGCCTCGCCGGCGGCCGTGGGCGCCGAGCGCGAGCGTCTCGAGCAAGAGCGACGCGCGGAGTTCGCGCGCCGTATCCAGGAATACAAAGCGACAATGGAAATCATGAAAACGAGAGGCGCTCGCCGGCTACGATCAAAAAAAGCCGACAGGCCGAGAGGTAGAGTGCCTCCCGAAGAGAAAACCTTTGTCCCACTGCAGATTTTCGCCGAAGGAGATTCGTGGTTCGACTACCCTGTCCCCTTTTTTGGCGGCGGCATCATCCCACGCCTTGAGAGCCGGCTCGGTGTTCCGATCTTGAACCTTGCGAAGGCAGGCGACGAGGTCCGCTATATGCTTGGCGTCGAGGAGCGCATCATTTTGACAGAACAGCTGACAAATGGCTGCCCGGCAGGGGGGCCGTGGGACGCGCTCCTGTTTTCAGGCGGTGGAAATGACATTGTCGGTAACCCGATGGCGCTGTGGGTTGAGGATTGGCATCCAGGCAAGCCGCCGAGCGAGCTCATCAACAAGTTACACTTCCAAGCGGCACTGGCCTTGGTGCATGCCGGATACGAAGATCTTATCGATTTGCGCAATCGTTTAAGCCCTGACACCTACCTCATCTTCCATGACTACGATTTTGCAATCCCCGATGGACGGGGTGTTTGTGGGTTTGGACCTTGGCTTAAACCGGTTTTCGATTTGCGCAAATTTCCGTTGGGCGCTGCAAGGGAGGAAGTCGTAAAGGCGCTGTTGTTGGAATTTGCAGCGATGCTGAGCTCTTTCCTGCCGGCCGCGAAAAAAATAGCGCTTATTAATGGTCAGGGCACATTAAAGCCCGTAACGAGTTCGTGGGATAATGAGCTTCACCCATCGAAAACGGGCTTTGAGGCGTTCGCGGACATATTCAGAGACCAGCTGAAGGTTTTGTTTCCTGACCGCGTGGCATAGCCATGAAATCCGCAAATGACATCGTCCATCCAGTCGCTCCGCTGAAATTGGGACCGAAAGTGGGACCAATTAGATTGATGAAAGAAAAGATATTTAGTTTCAGAATTTAACTTGACTTGTTTGGCGGTCCCGAGAGGAGTCGAACCTCCGACCTTCGGTTTAGGAAACCGCTGCTCTATCCGGCTGAGCTACGGGACCACTGCGCTGCGATTTAGCACAGCCAAAACCACCGCGCATCGTTTTTGCTCACATCTAGTCGATCTTTGCGCCGGATGCCGCCACGACGTCTTTCCACATCGCACGTTCCTTCGCCGCGAAGGCAATCGCCCCCTCCGGTGTGCTCGACAGAATGCGTGCGCCTGCCACCAGGAACCGATCCTGTATCGCTTTCTCCGCCGCGATCTTGCGCTGCGCTTCCGAAAGTCTGTCAATAATGGCGCGCGGCGTACCGGCCGGCATGACATAAGCGGCCCAGGATGTGACGACGAAATCCTTGATGCCGGCTTCGCCCATGGTCGGAACATCGGTCAGGGTCGGCCATCGCTGCGCCGAGGTCACGGCGAGCGCCCGCATTTTTCCCGACTGGATCACCGGAACGTAGGACGCGAGATTGTCGATGGCGAAGCTAACATCGCCGGCGAGCATGGCCGGGATCGTCTGCGCAGCGCCGCGGAACGGGACATGAATGGCATCGATGCCTGTTCGCCTGGTGAACATCACGCCCGACAGATGCGGCGAAGTGCCGACTCCCGGGCTGCCAAAAGTGGTCTGTCCTTTTTGTTTCGCCCAGGTGAGAAATTCTGCAACCGACCTGGCCGGACAATGATCGGACGCGACCACGAACACATTCGGAAGTTCCCAGGTCAAACTCGCAGGGACCATGTCGCGTTCCGGATCGAACGGCATCTTGCTGTAAAGGAACTGATTGATCGCGAAATGACCGATCGTTGCCGCGCCGATCGTGTACCCGTCAGGCGCGCTGCCGGTTACCGCCGCAATGCCGATATTGCCGCCTGCCCCGCTGCGGTTCTCGATGACGAAGGATTGCCTGAAAATATCCTTGAGCCGTTCAGCCAGGATCCGCATCAGCACGTCGGTCGAACCGCCCGCGGGATATGGGACGATGATCCGGACTGGACGATCGGGCCACGCGCTGTCGCTGGCGCGTGCGCGGAGAGTGCCCATCACGCCAGCAGCGGCGATCGTGGTCAGAAAGGTGCGGCGGCTCGGCGAACGGCGCTTTTCCATTGTTACCCTCCCCGGCGGTTATGCTGGCGTTCATATTTATCCGACCATTCTATCGCGTCTCGCACCGGCCGCCATCAGCCCTGGCGCAATCCCGAAATATCCGCCGCCTTCGGACCGAATTTGTTTTGATGAACCGGACTGGACCTTGTGTTTCGTTCGCTTCCGCTGCGGTAACGGCCATGCTCGCGGGAGGCGCCACCGCGGACGAGCCATGCAGGTTTCCCGCCGGCGGGCAGGCGAGCGTGGCAGCAATCCGGGATGGCCGCACGCTGCTGCTGACCGACGGACGCGAAGTGCGGCTCGCTGCCATCGAAACGGCAGACGACAAAGGCGACGCGCTTCGCTCACTTGTCGCCAGCCGCACTGTTCGGCTGGAACAGATGGACACGAGACTCGACCGGTACGGCCGCGTCATCGCGTTTGTTTATACAGAAGATATGCCGCGTTCGATTCAACACGCCCTCGTCGCGCACGGGCATGCGCGTGTATCGGCGAGAATCGGGAACAAGGCCTGCGCCAAAGAACTGCTGGACACCGAGCGGGAAGCGCGCAGTGCCCGCCGTGGAATATGGGCCGACCCCAATTTTGCCCCTTTGCCGTCACACGATCTCGCCGGTATTTCGGCGGCACGGGGCCGGTTTGCACTGGTGGAAGGCCGAGTCTTGTCGGTTCGGGAGGCGGGGGCCACTATATATCTCAATTTCGGACGGCGGTGGACGCGGGACTTTGCGCTTACCGTACTCAAGCGGCGCCGGCGGGACTTCGCCGCCGCGGGTATCGATCTGAAAGATCTGGAAGGCCGAAGAATCCGCGTAAGAGGGTGGGTCGAGCTGCGCAGCGGCCCGCAGATCGAAGCGACGGCGCCGGAGCAAATCGAGATCGTCAATTGACGGCGGGCGCGGCTTCAAGTTTTGAATCGGTTGCAGGGTGGGGATGGCGTCAGTTCTCAAAATGAGTGCGGCAAGTACCAGGGCCGGCATGGCGGCCGCCCTCGTGCTATTGGCCGCGGCCTGCACAAGCACGCCGGATAACCGCTTCGTCTCTCTCCCAGTCTCGCAGGTCGCGCCGCAGGTCGCGCGCGAGCCGGAAACGCAGCGCGAACACGCGCGCATTCTCGCTTCATATGGCGGCGCCTATGAGAATGCGCGCCTGCAGGCAATGATCGAAAAGACGGTCGACCGGCTTGTCGCGGCATCGGAGCGGCCGGACCTCAAATACAAAGTCACCATCCTCAACTCGCCGGCGATCAATGCCTTCGCGCTGCCCAATGGCAGGCTTTATGTCACGCGCGGCCTGATTGCGCTCGCCAATGACAAGGCGGAGCTCGCATCGGTGCTTGCGCATGAGATGGGGCATGTGATTGCGCGTCACGCGGCCATCCGTGAGGAACAGGCGCGCCAGGTCGCCATCATCAGCCATGTGGTGAGCGACGTTCTCAGCGACCCGCAGATGGGTGCGCTGGCCCTCGCCAAATCGAAATTGACGCTGGCGGCATTTTCCCGCGCGCAGGAATTCGAAGCTGACGGTATCGGCGTCGGGATTTCCGCGCGCGCGGGCTTCGATCCGTTCGGCGCCTCGCGCTTCCTTACCGACATGCAGCGCAATGCCGATCTCAAGGCCGCAAACGGCGCGGAGTCGCGCGGGCTCGACTTCCTGTCGAGCCACCCCGCAACGCCGGAACGGGTGAAGAATGCGCTTGCCAATGCCCGCCAGTTCTCCGGGCCTGGCGCAGGCGAACGCGACCACGCCGAATATGTCGGCTATCTTGACGGCATTGTTTATGGCGAAGACCCGAGCGAGGGTTTCGTGCGCGGTCGGCACTTCCTGCACCCGAAACTCGGCTTCAGCTTCATCGCGCCGCCGGGTTTCACGCTCGACAACAGTTCGCAGGCGGTGCTCGGGCTCAAGGACGGCGGCGACGAGGCGCTGCGGTTGGACGTGGTGAGCGTGCCCGCCGAACAGTCCCTGTCCGACTACCTCAAGTCCGGCTGGATGGAAAATGCCGACCCCGCCAGCGTCGAGGAGTTTTCCGTCAACGGCTTCCCGGCGGCGACCGCGACCGCCGGCGGCGGGACCTGGTCATTCCGCCTTTTCGCCGTGCGCTTCGGCAGCGATGTCTATCGCTTTATTTTTGCAGCCAAAACCCGGGATGCCCAGGTCGACAAGGCTTTTCGCGACTCAATCATGACATTCCGGCGCATGACGCTTGCCGAAACTCAGCAGGTCAAACCGCTGCATCTGAAGGTCGTGACCGTTGGCGCCAATGAAACGGTCGAAAAACTCGCCCACCGCATGGCGACGAGCGGCCGCGCGGTAGAACGATTCCGCGTGCTCAACGGCCTTGGGGCGCATGACCACGTCAAGCCGGGCGAAAAGGTGAAGCTGGTCGTTGAGTGATGATGTGATGCCGGCCGAAGCCCGGCAGGCCGGCGGCACATTTCCCGAGCGGTCATTTCCGCGTCAGCGGGAATCCGGAACGATATTCAGCGGGTCGCGATTACGCCGGATCCCCTCCCCCGCAACCAAACACTTGCGCGGAGATGAGCAAATCACGCGCGGTCAGGCCTCGCCGGCTTCGACATTGATCGTGAACTCGCGCGGAACGTCCGGACCCCAGAGATAAAACGAATCCTCCGGCTTGTGGTCTCCGGCCGGCCAGCGCTCATCTTTCGGGATGTAATCAATATCGCAGGAATATTCCGAGAAGCTTCCCCACGGATCCTGCACGTAGTGGAAATAATTGGAGCCGAGCACGTGGCGGCCCAGCCCCCACCCTTTGGTATAGCCCTTGTCGTGCATGCGCATGGCGCCGAGGCCGATATCGTTGAGGCTCGCAACGTCCCAGCTGCAATGGTGAAAGCCCGGCGCGCTCGATTTCACCAGCGCAAGCAGATGATGATCGCTGCCGTGGATGCCGTGCATGAAAGCGACGAGATCGGATGCGCGATCCGACAGCCTCAGGCCGAGCGTTCTTTCGTAAAAAGAAATTGAGTCCGACACGTCGCGTGTAAAGATGAGAACATGCGAGAGGCGGCGCGGGCGCACCGGCGGCGCTTCCGCGCGTATGGTCGCCCCGGCCTTGCCGGCGGGAACCGAAACCCAGTGGCTGTCGGATTTTCTATCAGGCGATACTTTCGGCCCGACCTTCACCTCGATCAGCATGCCCTCATGGTTCCGGAACCAGAAGCCGTTGCTTGCAAAACCAGGTGGCGGATCGATGAGTTGGATGCCCTGGCCTTCAATGCGCGCCTTCAGTCGTGGCAAGTCTTCGGAGTAACAGCCGAAGGAAAGATGGTGCAGCGCCTTGGTCTTGCTGCCTTCGACGATAGAACCCCAGCGATGTTCATGGCCGAATGTCTTGATGGCAAGCGTATTGCCATCGCGTCGCAGGTCGAGACCGAAATTTCCGTAGAATTCCTGTGCAACGGACGCGTCGGGCACCGCAAGCACGAACTGGTCGAGCGAATGGACGCCGAGCGCATCGGCTTCGGTGGTCGGCGCGACGTAGCCGCGAATGGCCGTCATCACTTGCTCCATCGGATGTCGGGCTGATTGCCCGGCATATTAGCCGCCACAATCGCGCCGGCAACTACGGCCGCCCCGGTTGTCATCTCTGGTTCCGCCCAACGAAAAGCCCGGCGTTTCCGCCGGGCCTTCCATGGTCTGAACTTCGTGCCCGGCGCGCGTCAGGCTGCTTCTTCCTCGACGCCCTCTTCCGATGCCGCCTCCTCGGCCGGCTTCGGCCCGCGGCGCGGCCCCTTGGCGAGCGCCGCCTCGATCTCCTTGACCGCTTCCGTCTCGGTCACCCGCTGCACCGCCGCGATCTCGCGCGACAGGCGGTCGAGCGCGGCCTCATAAAGTTGGCGCTCCGAATAGGACTGTTCCGGCTGGCTTTCCGACCGGTAAAGGTCGCGGACAACCTCGGCAATGGCGACAATATCGCCTGAATTGATCTTGGCTTCGTATTCCTGGGCGCGGCGCGACCACATCGTGCGCTTGATTCGGGCGCGGCCCTTGAGCGTCTCGAGCGCGCGCTTGACCAGTGGTGCTTCGGCGAGCTTGCGCATGCCGACCGACACGATCTTGGCGGTCGGGACCCGCAGGGTCATCTTGTCCTTGATGAAATTGATGACGAACAGTTCCAGCCTGGCGCCGGCGACCTCCTGCTCCTCGATGGCCATGATCTGGCCCACGCCGTGAGCAGGATAAACGATGAATTCGTTGGTCTTGAAGCCTTGTCGTTGTGTAGTCTTCTTATTGCTGGTCATTCCGGGCATGACTCCTTCACCGGCGCCCTTGCGGTTACCGGCTATCTTGGGTGCGGGAGCCCCGCCACGGACGGCGCCGCGGGAGGCATGGGAAGTCCGCCTGGCAACGGCGGGCTTTTTCGGACCCCGGCTCATGCCGGCGGAACCTTTCTTCGATTTATGACGCGTTTTTCCTGCCACTGCTCACGCGTGGATCGCACGCCCTCTAAGCTGGGAACTCTGGAACCCAGCCACCGAAAAATAAGGCTCCCGGATGGGGAGCGCATCGGTGGCAACGTCGTTCCTGTCCATTTTTTCTATATATAGCACATTTTTAGGCGGAATCAAAGCCTTAAGCGGACGCAAACAGGCCAATCCCCGCAACAAACTGTCGATTTTGGCGAATCGGTTAACACTACCCAACGAGGGTGACACCACGCCGCACGAAACTTTGCGGAATCCCTGGTTGCAGCCCCCAGGCGAAAACCCTCGGGGGAAAGCCACTCAGTCGCCACTGCCCGAATTGGACGAGAAGAACTTCTTGAACTTGTCCGGAACTCCGTCCCAGTCCTTGGCGTCGGCCGGGGGTTCCTTTTTGACGGTGATGTTGGCCCAGGTCTTGGCGTATTCGGCGTTCAATTCCAGCCACTTCTCAAGCCCCGGCTCGGTATCAGGCTTGATGGCTTCCGCGGGGCATTCGGGCTCGCAGACCCCGCAGTCGATGCACTCGTCCGGATGGATCACGAGCATATTCTCGCCTTCATAGAAGCAGTCGACCGGACATACCTCCACGCAGTCCATGTATTTGCATTTAATGCAGTTTTCGACGACGACGTAGGTCATTCCCCACTCCAGACACGACTTTCCCGGGCTGCCTAACGCAACGACAGATAGGCCGCAACCGGCCCCGCCGCTACCGGCCATACCGTTACCGCAAGGGTGCAGAAACCTTATGGCCGCCGCTGCCAAAGGTGCAGGCCATTGTGCCGGAACTCGTTGTCAAATCGCGGTAAAGCGCCCGGCCCGCCGGAGCCGCTCCCCTGCGCTCGCACAAGGCCTCGATGCGCAACACGCGCACCGAGCGATCGAGCGCAAGCGTGACGACATCTCCGATTCGCACCGGCTGGCTCGCCGATGTCGTGCGCTTGCCGTTGAGGCGGACATAACCCGACGTTGCGAGCGCAGCCGCAGCAGTTCGTGACCGCACCATCCGGGCATGCCAGAGCCATTTATCGATGCGTTGGTGCGAGCTGTCTTTGCGAACGCCGATCAAGACGGTTCTTTGCCGCGCTGTTCGAGCTGCTGTTTGAGCGCGGCAAGCTTGGCAAAGGGTGAATTCGGGTCAGGTTGCTTGTCGCGCCCTCCGGACGCACTGCCAAACGGCTTGGCGTAATATTGCTCGCGTTCGGCGCGGTCGACACGCTCACCGCGTTCGCGGCGAGGCCGATCCCGCGGAGGACCGCGATCAGGCCGCTCTGCGCGGGCGCCCTGCTTTTCCATGCGTTGCCGGCGCTCATGACGTCCCTGACGGTCTTGACGGTCTTCACGCTTCTCGCGGTCAGCGCGACCGCCGCGTTCGTAACGCGGACGGCGCGCTTCGCGTTCTCCTTCCGGAGATGGCGATGATGCCGCCGTCTCACCTGCTGCCGGTGCAGCGGCGGCGGTGTCGGTTGCGGAAGCTTGCGCCTGTTGCGGTCGGTGCGAACGGCGCGGCCGATGTGGCCTGCGCTCGGACCGGCCGGCCGGACGCCATACTTCGACGAGCGCCGGCTCCTCGGCAGGCTTGGCGTCCGCCTGCGCGACGGCGGCCTCGGGCGCCGGCGGCGCGGTCTCACTGGACGGGGCGGCTGCCGTCACGGATGACTGAATTTCCGGCGCAACAAATTCAGGCTCGGGCAGCAACGCGCGCGATGGCGATTCCGCGGACGCCATCGCCTCGGCATTTTCAGCGGGAGCGGCGCCCTCTGTCGGTATCGTCTCCGCCGCGGCCGGTTCCGCAGTTGCGGATTGCGCCGGAATCGCTCCCGCCGCGGGCGCGGGCGCCGTTGACGCCTCGGGCGGCTTCGGCTTGCGATCGATGCGATAGCCAAGCGAGCGCAGGATCGATGCGAAATCTTCGCCGGCCGCGCCGGTCAAAGACGTCATTGCGCCGGTGACAAGAAAGCTGCGGCCGTCGAAATATCCATCCGGCTTCGGAGCCGCTGCACCCTCGCGCCATGACAGCGCCGGCCGAATGAGATCCGCCAGTCGCTCGAGGATATCGACCCGCACCGCACGCTCGCCGCAGATGCGATAGCCCGCGGTCCGATAAAGGGCTTTCGGCGTCTCCTTGTCGACGGGAATCGACGTCCTTCCGCTCGCGGCAAGGTGCAGAAGATCGCCAACGCCTTTTGCATCCGGTCCCTCGTGCTTGATCGCCCACAATTGAGTGGCAAGCGAGCGAGGCGCCGGCTTGAGCAGGATCGGAAGATAGATGTGGTAGGCACCGAAGCGAACGCCGTATTTGCGCAGCGTCGCACGTGCCGGCTGGTCGAGACCTTTGACCTCCTCCGCCACTCTCTGACGTTCGAGGACGCCCAGCGATTCAACAAGCTGATACGCAACGCCGCGTGCCATGCCGGTGATATCTTCGGCGGCCGCAAGGGAAAAAACCGGCGCGAGCAGTTTCTCGATATGGGTCTTGAGCCAGAGATCGAGCCTGTTCTGCACGAGCTCGCGCGCCGGTCCGGTTAAATGCTCATCGGCGATAATGCGCACGCGCGGGCGCAAGGTATCGTCACCGGCAACGACTTTCCCGACAAGGTCGCCGGTCCAGCGCAACGCGCCGTCGCTCGCCAGCACGATTTGCTCGTTCGACGCCTGCGACAGTTTCGTTGCGCGCGCCTCAATCTCTCCGGCAAGCGCCTTCTGCGCGGCGGCATTGAGCGCCTTCGCATCGGACCCCGCACCCGATGCATCCGGCGCGAACATAAACCCGTCAAGCCTGCCAATGACGTGGCCTTCGACCTTGACCTCGCCGGACTTTCCAATTTCGGTTTCAAGCATTGCGTTTTCTCGGAGCCGCCGCATCAACACGCTGGTGCGCCGGTCGACGAAACGCTCTGCCAGACGCTCATGCAATGCATCGGAAAGCTTGTCCTCAACGGAACGCGTAACTCCTTGCCAATGATCCGGATCGGCCAGCCAATCGGGCCGGTTGGCAACAAACGTCCAGGTCCTGACATGCGCGATCCGGTTGGAGAGAGTATCGATGTCGCCGTCGGTCCGGTCAGCCAGAGAAACCTGACGGGCGAACCAATCGGTCGGGATGTTACCCTCTCGCATAAGGAATCCATAGAGGGTTACGGCCAATTCGGCGTGCGTCGCGGGAGCGATTTTGCGATAATCGGGAACCTGACAGGCATCCCAGAGACGCGAAATATCGGCCGCACTCCGCGCAAGCGTGCGGACGTCTTCGTCGCGCGCGGCATGTTCAAGGACCAGAATGTCTTCGCCGATAGGGGCGCGCGTCAGGCCTTGCTCGTTTGGCGCCGCGGCAAGCGAGGCCTGCAGCGCTCCAATCGACGAATAATCGAGATCGGTATTTCGCCATTGCAGAAGCCTGATCGGCTCAAATGTATGGCTCTCGAGCGCCTGCACGAGCTCGAGTTCAAACGCGTCACATCGTCCGGTTGTGCCAAATGTTCCGTCACGCGTGGCACGGCCGGCACGGCCGGCGATCTGCGCCAGCTCGGCCGGATTGAGCTTGCGAAACTGGTAGCCATCGAATTTTCGGTCCGATGCAAAGGCGACATGATCGACATCGAGATTGAGGCCCATGCCGATTGCGTCGGTTGCAACTAAATAGTCGACGTCTCCAGCCTGATACAGCGCGACTTGCGCATTGCGCGTACGGGGTGACAGTGCCCCAAGCACGACAGCCGCGCCGCCACGCTGGCGGCGGATGAGTTCGGCGATCGCGTAAACCTCCTCGGCCGAAAATGCGACGATTGCCGAGCGCGGCGGCAGTCGGGTGAGCTTCTTTTCTCCGGAATAGGTCAGCGTCGACAGCCGCGGCCGGCTGATAATATGCGCACCGGGCAGCAGCTTTTCGACAATCGGCCGCGCCGTTGCCGCGCCCAGCACAAGCGTCTCTTCGCGCGCCCGCGCATTGAGCATCCGGTCTGTAAAGACGTGACCGCGCTCGAAGTCGGCGCCGAGCTGCACCTCGTCAATTGCGAGATACGCTACATCGACGTCCCGCGGCATCGCCTCGACCGTCGACACCCAGTACCGCGGATTTGGCGGCTTGATCTTCTCCTCACCGGTGATCAGCGCGACCGCATCCTTGCCGGCCCGGTCGGCCACCTTGTTGTAGACCTCGCGGGCCAGCAGGCGCAGCGGCAGCCCAATCATGCCGGAGGAGTGCGCCAGCATGCGCTCGATGGCGAGATGGGTCTTGCCGGTATTGGTGGGTCCGAGAACTGCCGTCACGCCGGCCCCGCGGGTTCGCGTCGCTCGGGCAGATTGCCGGGAAAAAGTAATGGGCATTACGCGTCCAAACTGGCGCCTGGGTCCGCAACGGACCTCGGCAACGGCTGTTTCTGTATCACATTGCGACGCCCGGGGTCGGCGCGGTTAAGCATTAGAACGAGTCTGGAACGAATCGCGCCCGAATCACTGACTCCGGCCCTGTATGAATTCGTTCACGGCGACATCTGGCCGGCGTCCCGGCCTGAGCTACAAGATGGAGTAGCGCCGTCCTGATTCAAGCGGATTTTGCCCCTCTCAAAAGTTAATGCCATGAGCGGACTCGTATTGCGCAAAGAGTCAAGCGCCTTTGACTATCACTGCGTCTTCGAGCCGTTTACAGAGGCGCGGCTCGACACGGGGACCGCAATGAATTCCGACGCTTCCAGCACGGCCTGACCGATCGGCGTCGGCCCCTGTGCGCGGTAGGGCACCAATACCCGGGTGCCGGCGACCGGTGCCAGCCAAACCTCCATGTCCCGCTGCTTGGAAAGGTACCTGATCGACGCGCGCGATGGGATATAGCCTGCAACCGGCGTGAAGTATGCGGCGCACACGACGACTGGGCCGGCATAGCCTTTGGCGGCTTTGACCCTGTCCATGCGCTTGAAGGCGAATTGCAGGTCGTAGCGCAGCCGGCCGTCGAAGATCGCCAGGGTTCTCTGGCAAGCCTCCGGCGAAAGTACATCGCCATTTCCGGGCATCCGCACCATCGAGGCGGTCACCGGGTCGAGGACACCGTGCTGATGTGCCTCCGTAATGGGCACGCGCGCGGGGTCGTCATCCTGCGGCGGGTCGACCCTGAAATCCTTGACGTTCCCATTGTTGATCGTGATGCGAATTGAATCGGTCTTTTTGCTGCTGCTGATCGTGGCCGCGTAGATCGAGGACAGGACGCGGCCACCGTTCAATGTCGTGTGTGACGTGGCATTTCCTTCGCCGCCCGTGAACGCCCGCAAAAGGCCGGACGTGACCCCGCTTACCGAGGTGGAATACTGCGTATCCGAAATATCGATGACCCAGCTGCCTTTGCCGATGGGAATGCCGGCCAGCGAGGCTGAATAGCGTGCGTCAAGACGGGTCTGAGCGCTTGCGGGCCGGGCCCAACCAGGCGCGGCCAGCGCCACCGCGGCTGATACGAGCAGCGAGCATCGGGTTATGTGTCGCAATGCTCGATCCTTCCGCGCGACGCGGTCAGCGGACGTTCCACCACCCAGGCAGCATACCATCTGCAAAACGTTCCAACATCAATCGGCCGAAGGCGGCCCCGCGCTGGCAAAGTTAACAGCGATGTCCGGTTCGCAGGGCATTTCGTCGGCGCGGATTTGGTCGAATCTGTGTTCGGCAATCCCGCTGCCGAAAAGGCCTTATTTTTGCTTCGAATTGCTCGGCTTGACGCATTTCCCACTGCTCTCTATACGTCCCGCCACCTAACCCAGAACCGCAGTCCAAACCGGGGGTCCGAGTCCGGTATTATTTATTTCGAGGAACGTGCCATGTCATGGCGTTGCGACCTGACCGGGAAGAAGCCACTGGTCGGCCACAAGGTAAGCCACTCCAACATCAAAACGAAACGGCGGTTCCTTCCGAACCTGCGCAGCGTCACGCTGATTTCTGATACGCTGGGACGCCCGATCCGGTTGCGCGTTTCCGCCAATGCTCTCAGAACCGTCGACCATCGCGGCGGTCTCGATGCCTTTTTGCTCAAGGCGAAGGACGAGGACCTGGCTCCGCGCATGGTCGAGATCAAGCGCCAGATCGTGAAAAAGCTGGAAGCCAAGGCCGGCTGAGCGAAACCGGCCGTTCAATCCCGTCTGCAAAAACCCGGGCTCTATTCCCCGACCACTGCAAACTGCAGAAGCAGCGTGCGCTGGATCAGCAAAAAATTGTCGTCTGAGATGAGCGTGATGATTGTTTCGCCGGCCGCATTCCTGTGCACGGCGATGCCTTCCATATTGTCGATCTGGTAGGCGAGATCGGCTTCGATCACCGGACGGCCGTCAACCACTGCATCGGCCTTGAGCTCGCTCAACGGAATGCGCCGGATACGGATCGCGGCGCCCCGGACCGGTGAAATGCGCCTTTCCAGCAGTAAAAGATCCCCCGGCGGAAGAATGGCACAATCGCTGACATCGAAGTCGTCAGTGCGCTTCACGCTGAAGCGCACTACATCCGCGCCGTTCAGGATGAACGAACGTAGATTTCCAGCGGCATCGAGACTGTGCTCGGTAACCACAATCAGGTTGCCGGCCAGCACGCCCTGCTCCGGCGATGTGAGACACTCAAGGCTCTTGTTGAAAGTAAATGTCTTGAACTCGGCAGGCACATTGATCGCCTGTCCGCGTGCGAGCAGGCCATCGCGCCGGTAGTCGAACCGGACGATCTGCTCGACGCGCTCGATGCCGATATAAAACGCGCCGTCGCGTTCTGTCAGCGATTCGACGTCGTACCAGCCGCGCGCCGCCAACGGCCTCCCGTCAGGTCCAAGAATCGGCGCCATTTCTGCGTCGGCGATGCCGGCTGGCCGGGTGCCGCTGTATACGATCCGCCCGCGCAACCACGACCCCTGATCGGTTATGGCGAGGAAATGCGCGCCATCGGGTTCCACGTGGATCGCGGAGATTCCACCAAACGCCTGATCCCTGGATGTAAGCACGAGGCCGCCGCGAAATTCGAGCGAACCAAAACGGATTCTTGAGGGGTCGCGGGTATCGAACGAAGCAATCGGAGCCGCTTCGACCTCGATGCGGCCTGCGGCCTTGCTGATACGCAACGCCTGGGCGAGGCCGATAAATCCGGCGACAGAAATAACAACGGCGACGACGCCTGCGCTGAGCCAGCGCAGGGGCCTGCGGCTCAAGCGACGCGCCTCCGCGGGCGCGGACTTGGACGTTCTGCGGCGGCATGTTCCTCGAACAGCTCCGCCAGCTTCTCCGTCATCGCGCCGCCGAGTTCCTCGGCATCGACGATCGTGACCGCGCGCCGATAGTAGCGCGTCACGTCGTGTCCGATGCCGATTGCGATGAGTTCGACGGGTGAGCGCGTCTCGATTTCCTCGATCACCCAGCGGAGGTGGCGCTCGAGGTAGTTGCCGGGATTTACCGACAGCGTCGAATCATCGACCGGTGCGCCGTCTGAGATCATCATCAGGATCTTTCGCTGCTCGGTGCGAGCGAGCAGGCGCTTGTGCGCCCAGTCGAGCGCCTCGCCGTCGATATTCTCTTTCAACAGGCCCTCGCGCATCATCAATCCGAGATTTTTGCGCGCGCGCCGCCACGGCGCATCGGCCGATTTATAGACAATATGCCGCAGATCGTTGAGGCGGCCCGGATTTGCCGGCTTGCCGGCGGTGAGCCAATGCTCGCGCGACTGCCCGCCCTTCCAGGCGCGCGTCGTGAAACCGAGGATTTCGACTTTCACGCCGCACCGCTCGAGTGTACGTGCGAGGATATCAGCGCATGTAGCGGCAACGGTAATCGGGCGCCCGCGCATCGAGCCGGAATTGTCGAGCAGCAGGGTCACCACCGTGTCGCGGAACTGGGTGTCCTTTTCCGCCTTGAACGAAAGCGCATGGAGCGGATCGATGATCACCCGCGACAGCCGCGCGGGGTCGAGCTGACCTTCCTCGAGATCGAATTCCCACGAGCGGTTTTGCTGCGCCATCAGACGCCGTTGCAATCGATTGGCCAGTCGCGCGACAACACCCTGCAGATGCGACAACTGCTTGTCGAGGTAGCCGCGCAGCCGATCGAGCTCTTCGAGTTCGCAAAGATCCTCGGCAGCGACTGTTTCGTCGAACTTTGCAGTGAAGGCGCGGTAATCGGGACCGCGCGGTTCGTTGGCGCCGAAATGGCGCGGACGTTGGGGTTCGCCGGGTGTTTCCGCGTCGCCCATGTCGGTGTCGTCGGCCATGTCGGCGGTCGGCGCCTCAACCGCCTCGGCGGCCGCATCCGGCATGTCTTCCGAAGACACCTGCGAGTCTTCCATGCTCATGCGCTGCATTTCATCGGAATCGGCGGCCTCGCCGTCCTCGCCGGATTCCTGCTTGCGCTTGTCTTCCTCGCCTTCGTCTTCTTCGTCTTCGGAGTCGTGGCTGCGATCCTCGCCCATCTCAAGAGCGTCCAGAAGATCATGCACGACATCGCCGAATTGCCGCTGATCCTCGACCAGGCTTTCAAGCCGGTCGAGATCCTCGCCGGCGCGATCCTCGATGAGCGGACGCCAGAGGTCGACGAGCTTCCTTGCGGCGGGCGGCGGCGCCAGACCGGTGAGGCGCTCACGAACCATGAGCGCGAGCGCATCCTCGATCGGAGCGTCGGCCCGCTCGGTGATGTCCTCGAACCTGCCGCGATGAAAACGTTCGTCGAGCATCGCCGTGAGATTTTGCGCCACGCCGTCCATGCGCCGCGCCCCGATCGCCTCGACGCGCGCCTGCTCGACCGCCTCGAACACCGCACGCGCCTGCTGACCGGCAGGCTGCAGGCGGCGATGAACCGCGGCGTCATGACAGGCGAGACGCAATGCAATCGAATCGGCATGGCCGCGCACGATCGCCGCTTCCGCCTTGCCGAGCTTGCGCGGCGGCTCCGGCAGACGGACCTTGCCGCCCATCAAACCGGGCCGTTCGGCCGCGAAGGCGACCTCGAGGTCCGGCTTGCGCGCGAGCGCGCGCAGGCACCCGCCCACCGCCCGCTTGAACGGCTCGGTCGGCGACTCCTTCGGGGACGCTTTGATTTTGATGTTCGAGGCCATGCTCAGCCTTACTTCCTGTCATTTCCCGGTCCGGCGTTCCGCACCGTCCCGGAATGGCCGGTCAGCTCAGCGCCACATTCACGGACGATTCCGGCAGATCAACGCCGAAACAGCGCTGATAGAATTCCGCAACGATCGGACGCTCCAGCTCGTCGCACTTGTTCAGGAAGGTGAGCCGGAACGCAAAGCCGATATCGTTGAAGATTTCCGCGTTCTCCGCCCAGGTGATCACCGTGCGCGGGCTCATCACGGTCGAGATGTCGCCGTTCATGAACGCATTACGCGTGAGGTCGGCAACGCGCACCATCTTGTTGACGATGTCGCGGCCCTGCTCGTTGCGATAATGCCTGGCCTTGGCGAGAACGATCTCCACTTCGTTGTCGTGCGGCAAATAATTCAGCGTGGTGACGATGGACCAGCGGTCCATCTGACCCTGATTAATCTGCTGTGTCCCGTGATAGAGGCCGGACGTGTCGCCGAGACCGACCGTGTTGGCGGTCGCGAACAGGCGGAACGCCGGATGCGGCTTGATCACCTTGCTCTGGTCGAGGAGCGTCAGCCGGCCCGACGCTTCCAGCACGCGCTGAATGACGAACATGACGTCGGGCCGGCCTGCGTCGTATTCGTCAAAGCAAAGCGCGACATTGTTCTGCAGCGCCCAGGGCAAAATGCCTTCGCGGAATTCGGTCACTTGCTGACCGTCCTTGATGACGATGGCGTCCTTGCCGATCAGGTCGATACGGCTGATGTGGCTGTCGAGATTGACGCGCACGCACGGCCAGTTGAGCCGCGCGGCGACCTGCTCGATATGCGTGGACTTGCCGGTGCCGTGATACCCGGTGACCATGACGCGGCGGTTTTTTGAAAAGCCGGCGAGAATGGCAAGAGTGGTCGGACGATCGAAGCGATAGTCGGCGTCGATATCAGGCACGTGCTCATCGGCCCTGGAATAGGCGGGCACGTCCAGGTCGCTGTCGATTCCGAAAACCTGCCGGACCGACACTTTCATGTCAGGCAGGCCGGCAACTTCTTGTACTGCGGCGGTCATTGATCCTCCGTGGCTTCGGCTGCGCCGAAGCCCTGATTCGGTCCGATTCTTAACGGTCCGGCTGATGGCGCGCGGCAACTTAGCAGAGGCGTCGGCGGTGAAAAACCCGCCCGCCAGGAATGGCACCATCAATTATTTCAATAAGATAGGGTCGATGAGCCCTGTCCGGAAGGCGGGGCTGGGTTGAACCATGGCGCCGCCGGCCGGTCAGCCAAATCCCACCGATTTCAGGTAGTTGTAGGACTGAATGATCTCCACCAGCCGGTCTTCGGTGGAACGATCGCCGCCGTTTGCGTCCGGATGGTGACGCTTCACCAGCTCCTTGAAACGGCTCTTCACTTCCTGCGACGTTGCGCCCACATCCAGCCCCAGCGTATCCAGCGCCTTGCGTTCGGCATTTCGAATCGGGCGCGTCTCTGCCCGCGCCTGCTGTTCCGCGCGCACGCCCTCGCCGAACAAGCCGAACGGGTCAGCCCGGTTTCCGAAATCGCGAAAGTCCGGCCGCGCCGCGCCCTTGCCGGTTCCCATTTTCCACGTCGGACGATGGCCGGTGAGCGCGTCCTTCTGGTACGCCATGACCGCCGCGTCGCTCATGCCCGCGAAAAAATTGTACGACTGGTTGTATTCGCGGACGTGATCGAGACAAAAGCGCCAATAGTCCTTCTCGCGGCCGCGACCCTTGGGCGCCCGGTGCGTCGCCTTTTCCTTGCAGCCGTGCCACTCGCACTTCGGACCGCCGGGCTTGGGACGGCGATCCTTCTCGGGTTTGACCCGGATGCGATCAAAAATGGGGGAGTCGAATTTCATGACCGAATATTATGCGCCTTTGCCGGTGGCGGCTTCAAGGCTTGTCGATGACGCCGTCCCGTAAATCAGACATTGACCCGCGGGCCGCCCTCTTCTATCCGGACCCGATGCGAACCGCCGATATCATCACAAAGAAGTTGACCGAGGCTTTCGCGCCGCAAAGCCTCGAAGTGCTGGACGAATCCCATCGGCACGAAGGCCATGCCGGATCCCGGCCGGGCGGGCAGACGCACTACGCTGTCTATATCGTATCGGACGCTTTCAAGGGAAAGAGCCGTCTCGAGCGCCATCGCATGATTAATCATTCGCTTTCGGCAGAACTGGCCGGCGGCGTGCACGCTCTCGCCATCCATGCGGCCGCGCCGGGCGAGCGCCCGAGCTGATTGATTCGGCTGGTAACAACAGAGAATACAAAGCCGCTATTTGACCTTCGCGAGCTGACGCACCAAAGGCTGGATGCGCAGGGCGGTAATGCGATTGCGCGCGCGGCGAAGCACGCGGAACCGGAATCCATGGAAGGTGAAGCTTTGCCCGACCTCCGGAATTGAACGCGCTTCGTGGATCACCAGCCCGGCAATGGTCGTGGCTTCTTCGTCGGGCAAATTCCAGTCCATGACGCGGTTGAGATCGCGGATCGGAACCGCACCATCGACATTGACCGACCCGTCAGGCTGACGTCGCACGCCGGGCATGGCGACATCGTGCTCATCGGTAATGTCGCCGACGATTTCCTCAAGAATGTCCTCAAGCGTCACCAGGCCTTCGACTTCGCCATATTCATCCACCACCAGCGCGAACGGCGTCTTCCGGCGGCGAAATGCCTTGAGCTGCTCGGACACGGAACGGGTATCCGGCACGAACCAGGGTGGGGTCATCAACGCGGCGATGTCGACCTTGGCCGCGTCGCCGTCGAGCGCATGCAATGCGCGGAGCAGATCCTTCACGTGCAGCACGCCGACAATGTTCTCCGGATTGCCGCGCCATAGCGGCAGGCGCGTAACGGGCGAGGCAATGACGTCATTGACGATATCCTCGGGCGAGTCGTCGGCATTGAGCGTGATCATGTTGGTGCGATGGATCATCACATCGGACACCGCAAGCTCGCGCAGGTCGAGTACGCCGCCGAACATGTCACGATCGATCGTCTCCACATCGCCCTCGCGATGCATGAGATCGACAGCTCCGCGCAATTCCTCGCGTGCAGAGAGCACCCCCTGCTCCTCGGTCACATCCATCCCGAACCGCGCAAGTATCCAGCAGACCAGCTTTTCGATCCCCATCAGGATCGGGCCGAGCAGCCGGACGACCCATTGCATCGGGCGCGCCACCTGCAAGGCGATCCGTTCCGGCGCATTGAACGCCGCGGTCTTTGGCAGCACCTCCGCGAAGACTACGACCAGCACGGTCATCAAGGCGGTGGCATAGACCACACCCGCATTGCCGAACCACGCAAGCAGCACGCCGGTTGCCAGCGCCGAGGCCGCGACATTGACCGCGTTGTTGCCGAGCAGCAGCGCTCCGAGCAGACGCTCGCGCTGCTCCAGCAGCCTGTTCACGATCCGCGCGCCACGGTTCCCGTGTTTCTCCAGGCGCGCCATGCTCGCGCGCGAAGAGGCAGTCAGGGCCGTTTCGCTTCCTGCGAAGAACGCGGAAAGCAGCAGACAGATCAGGACGATGACAAGAGAAAGCCAGTCGTTCGCGCTCATCGGATTCTAGTTCGGCGCATTTCCTGCGATCATGCGCCCGCCAGTTTGCCGGTCAGGAAATCCCGCACTTCGGACGCTTCGACATTGTTTTCGACGAAGGCGCTGCCGATGCCCCGCACCAATATGAATGTGAGCTTCCCGCGCCTTACTTTTTTGTCCTGGGCAATCAGGTCCATCAGTGCCCCCGCCGGCGGCACGCCGCCGCGCACATCCTTGAGATGGGTGGGCAATCCCACCGCCGCAATATGTGCGGCGGCGCGTGCCGCTTCGGCCCCGGAAATCAGGCCCTTGCGTGCGGAGAATTCGAACGCCAGCACCATGCCCAGGGCAACCGCTTCTCCGTGCAGCAGCCGGTCGGAGTAGCCGCAGCCGGCCTCGAGCGCGTGCCCGAATGTATGGCCGAGATTGAGCAAAGCGCGATCGCCTGTCTCGCGTTCGTCTCGCGCAACAATGCCGGCCTTGGCGCGGCAGCACATCGAGATTGCATGTTCGCGCGCGGCACCTCCGGCAAAGACGTCCTGCCAGTTTTTCTCCAGCCATGCAAAAAAGGCGGCATCGCCCAGCAGGCCGTACTTGGCGACCTCCGCATAACCGGCGCAAAACTCGCGTTTCGGCAAGGTGTCGAGCAGAGCCGTATCGGCAATCACAAGCACCGGCTGATGAAACGCGCCGATCAGATTCTTGCCCTGAGCCGAATTGATCCCCGTCTTGCCGCCCACAGACGAGTCGACCTGCGCAAGCAATGTCGTTGGGACCTGCACGAAATCGAGGCCGCGCCGCACGCAGGACGCCGCAAATCCGGCGAGATCGCCGATCACGCCGCCGCCGAGCGCCACGATGAGATCGTTGCGCTCGACGCGCGCCGCGATGATCGCCTCGCAAACCTTTTCAAAGGTGGTGTAGTTCTTCGAGCCCTCGCCTGCCGGCACGACGATGTGCGAACACTCAATGGCCGCGGACCGGATTGCCGCTTCCGCAGCGGCAAGATGATGCACCGCGACGCCTTCATCGCTGACGATCGCAACCCGCGCGCCGGGCCGCAATGACTTGATGCGTTGGCCGAGACTTGCAAGCAGGCCGCGCCCAATGACGATCTCGTAGGATCGCGCGCCAAGCGCAACCGGTACCACGATCGGCTCGCCTTGCCTGAGTGGCGCCGTCATGTCGATTTCTCCCCACCGAGACCGAGACGCTTCGGCAGTTCTAGCATGATCTCGTTGATGATCATGTCATGCGGTTCATCGCGCGATTGCACGACGATGTCCGCCTGCGCGTAAACGGGCTCGCGCAGCGGCAGCAGATCCTTGATCCGTTCGGCCAGCGGCCGGTCATTGCGCCGCTTTGTCCGCTTGAGCAGAATATCGATATCGGCCTTCAGCCAGATCGAGACCGCTTTCT
>DATEKG010000077.1:0-21418 GCA_035277565.1 Pseudolabrys sp. | reverse complement strand
GTGGTCTCGACATTGGCGGGACGGTCAACCGGGCAAGCAAGAATGTCGGCGAGACATTGCATGGTCGCGTCGCTCGCCGCCATGCCGCCGTCAACGCGCAGCACGGTGCTCGATTGACGCGAAGCCGGCCAATCGGCGCGCATCGCCTCCAGGAGATCGCGGGTCTGGTAGGCGACCGCTTCGAGGACGGCGCGGGCGATTTCGGCCGCCCCGGAATTCCGGGTAAGTCCGAAGATGGCGCCGCGCGCGTCGGCGTCCCAATATGGCGCCCCGAGGCCCACAAAAGCCGGCACGAAATACACCGCTTCGGCCGGGTCGGCCTTCTCGGCCAGCGCGCTGATATCGGCGGCTTGAGCAATCAGTTTCAACTTGTCGCGCAGCCATTGGACGGCCGCGCCGGCAACGAAAATTGCGCCTTCGAGCGCATAGGTGCGCCTGCCTTCGAGCTGATAGGCAATGGTCGTCAGCAGGCGGCTGCGCGACGCGACGCGCTCAGGGCCGGTATTGAGCAACGCAAAACAGCCCGTGCCATAGGTCGATTTCATCATGCCCGGCTTGAAACAGCCCTGCCCGATCGTGGCCGCCTGCTGATCGCCGGCAATGCCGAGAATTCCGATCGGGCCGCCGAACAGTTCGGGCGTCGTTTCACCGAGCCGGCCGGCGCAGTCGCAGATACCGGGAAGGAGCTGCGGCGGCACTTCGAAAAGCCGGCAAAGATCCTCGTCCCAGGTCCCCTTGCCGATGTCGAGCAACAAGGTGCGCGCCGCGTTCGTTGCATCGCTCCGATGTTGCCTTCCGCTCGTGAGCCGCCAGAGCAGGAAACTGTCGATCGTGCCAAGGGCGAGTTTCCCCGCCTCTGCCGCGCTTCGCGCGCCATCCACATGATCGAGCAGCCACGCGGCCTTCGTGGCCGAAAAATACGGGTCGAGAAGCAGGCCGGTTTTCTCCGAAATCGCGCCCTCATGGCCAGCGCGCTTGAGCGTCTCGCAATGTGCGGCCGTGCGCCTGTCCTGCCAGACAATGGCATTGTGGATCGGCTTGCCGGTCACGCGATCCCAGATGACCGTGGTTTCCCGCTGGTTGGTGATGCCGATCCCGGCAATGTCGCGCGCGCTCAGCCCGGCCTTGGCCATCACATTGCGTACCGTCGAAACGACAGCGGACCAGATTTCCTCCGCGTCGTGCTCGACCTCGCCCGGCGCCGGATAGATCTGCCGCAATTCCTGCTGAACCGCGGCGAGCGGCCGCAGCGCCGCGTCAAAGACAATGGCGCGCGTCGAGGTGGTGCCCTGATCGATTGCGATGATCGCTGCCGCCAATCCGGACCCCGTAAGTTCGCCAATGCCCGCGCGTTACAATAGTGGTTTTCGGCCGCAGGGCCGAGTCGGAACCGAGTCAGGACCAAGTCAGGATCAAGTCAGGACCTCGTCAGGAACGGGCCGCCGTAGAGGTGAGAGACGCGACGAGGCGATCCACGGCCGCGACGTCGCCGGCCGTTGCCTTCAGTCCCAGCTTGCTTCGCCGCCACAAAATATCGTCGGCGCTTTGCGCCCATTCATTCTGCACCAGGTAGCGGACCTCGGCCTCGGTCAGGTCGCCCACAAAGCGCTGCCCCAGGTCATCAAGACTGCGCGCATTTTCCAGGAAGCACGCGGCGCGAAGTCCATAGGCCTGCAGGAGACGCCGCGCCTGCGCGTCATCCAGGAACTTCCAGCGCCGCCGCATCTCGTCGATCTGCGCCTCGAATTCTGCAGGGTCGAACTCGCCGCCCGGAAGCCGCGAATTGGCGGTCCATGGCGGCCGTGCACCGAAGAAACGGCCGATGCGGGCCATCGCCGCTTCCGCCAGCGTGCGATGGGTCGTTATTTTTCCCCCGTAGATTGTCAGCAATGGCGCCTCGCCGCCGCGCCGATCAAGGATGAGTTCATAGTCGCGCGTGACGTCCTCCGGCTTGCCGGCGCCGTCATCACAAAGGGCGCGCACACCGGCAAACGACCAGACGAGTTCGTCGGGCGTCACCACTTCGCGGAAATAGCGGTTGACCACGTCGCACAGATAGTTGACTTCAAACGGCTCGGGCGACGGCGAGTTGAGGTCGCCGACAAATTTTTCATCCGTCGTTCCGATCAACGTGAACTCGTCGCCGAACGGCAGGACGAAGACAACGCGGCGGTCCGGCGCCTCCAGGATATAGCCGTAGTCGCGTTCGTGGCGCCGGCGCACGACAATATGGCTTCCCTTGATGAGGCGGACCGGGCGGGGCAATGGTTGCCGGATGATCGTGTCGGCAACCTCGCCGATCCACGGACCGGCGGCATTGACGAGGACACGTGCGGTCTTCACTTCGCGTCGTCCCCGCGCATTCAGGACAAGTTCCCATTCGTCGCGGCGTTCCGCGCGCGTGCAGCGCGTACGCGTGCGGATGACGGCGCCATGCTCGGCGGCATCCAGCGCATTGAGCACCACCAGACGTGAATCATCGACGCGGCAATCGGAATATTCGAAGCCGTAATGGAATTCGCGCTTGAGTGGATGGGCGGCCGCATTGTGCGTGAGATCGATCGTGCGGGACGCCGGCAAGAGCTTGCGCGCACCCAGAAGGTCGTAGAGAACGAGTCCGAACCGCAGCAGCAGCGGCGATCGCAAGCCAGGCAGCGGCGGCAGCAGGAAACGCATCGGACGCACGAGGTGCGGCGCCATGCGCAACAGGACCTCCCGTTCGGTCAGTGCTTCACGGACGAGACGAAAGGCATAGTGTTCGAGATAGCGCAGGCCCCCATGAATCATCTTGCTGGAGGCCGAGGATGTGCCCGAGCCAAGATCGTTCATTTCGACGAGCAGGACGCGCACACCGCGGCCGGCGGCATCCCTGGCGAGCCCCGTTCCGTTGATGCCGCCGCCGATAATGGCGAGATCGAAGTCGGCCATTGCGCTTTGATTCGTGTTGCATCGAACAATGAGCGGGCGACGGCGCGCACTCAAGAGGAAGGACGGTATTAACCGCAAATTTGCGCCGCAATTCAGGCCGCGATTGCAAAATTGCGGCCGTGCGGCCATATCAAACACTTTGACGCCGTTGTGCCCCGGACGCGTCCCAAACCGGAATCAGTTATGCCCTCGCCGCGCATGCTCGTCATAGAAGGCAATTCACCCCAGACCATGGCCGAACACGTGGCCGTCGGCGGCACGATCGCCAGCAAGGGCTATTCCGACCTGCTGCGCGAGCTGCTTCCCGGCGTCGAAATCGATATCTGCTATCCGGGCGACCCGTCTGCGCTGCTGCCCGAGGGCTCCTCGCTGCAGGGATATGACGGCATCGCCATTACCGGCTCCGGTCTGCATGTATACAATGCCGGGCCGGAAGTGATGCGCCAGGTCGACCTCGTGCGCGAGGGGCTCAAGACCGGCACTCCCGTCTTCGGCTCCTGCTGGGGCCTGCAGGTGATTACGGCCGCTGCCGGCGGCAGCATCCGGAAGAATCCGAAGGGACGCGAGATTGGCTTCGGCCGCGGCATCCGCCTGACCGAAGCGGGACGGAAGCACCCGATGTATGTCGGCAAGCTCGACGTCTTCAATGCGCCGACGGTCCATCTCGACGAGGTCGAAGCGATCGCGCCCGGCACGACCGTGCTTGCATCCAATGCCGTGTCAGACGTGCAAAGCGTGGAGATCCGCACCAATGGTTCGGTCGCCTGGGCCGTCCAATATCACCCTGAATATCCGCTGCGCGAGGTCGCGGCGATTGTCCGGCGCATCGGCAAGCGGCTGATCGAGGAGGGTTTCTTCGCCGATGAAGCGGATATCGGCACTTTCGCGCAGGATCTCGATATCCTCGACCGCGACCCGGCGTGCAAGCGTCTCGCCTGGCGGCATGGCGTGAGCAAGAATGTGCTCGACAAGAGATTGCGCGTCAGCGAGGTCGCGAACTGGGTCGAATTCCAGGTCCTGCCGACGCGTGTGAAACGCGGGCGAGGTTGAACAATTCATGGATTTAACCGGGAGAAATGTGATCGTGACCGGAGGCACGGGCGCGCTCGGGACCGCAGTCGTCAGCCTCATGGTCGGCGCCGGCGCGAGTTGCACCGTTCCTTATGTTCACGACGGCGAAGCGCAGCGCTTTCCATACCGCGGCCAGGCGCAGGTCACGCTGGTCAAGATCGCCGATCTTTCGAACGAGGACGATGTCGCGAAGGTATTTGCGGCCCTCAACACACAGGCTCTTTGGGCCTCGATCCACATCGCCGGCGGGTTTGCCGCGGCCAGGATCGGCGAGATCGGAAAATCCGAATTGATGGCGCAGATCCACGGCAATCTGGCGTCCTGCTTCCTGTGCTGCCGCGCCGCGGTGAAAGTCATGCAGCAGTCCGGCGGCGGGCGTATCGTCAATGTGGCCGCGCGGCCAGGCCTGGAATGGCGAAGCGGCGCCGGCATGACGGCCTATACCGTCGCCAAGGCGGGAGTCGCGGCGCTAACCGTCGCCCTGGCCGAGGAAGTGGTGAAGGACGCAATCCTCGTCAACGCCGTGGCGCCGTCGATCATGGACACCGCCGCCAACCGGCAAGCCATGCCCGGCGCCGATCATACGGCCTGGCCGAAAGTCGAGGAAGTCGCGGCCACGATCGCGTTTCTTGCATCGCCCGAGAACCGCGTGACCCGCGGCGCGATCGTGCCGGTCTACGGAAAATCCTAGCCGGCGATCGGCACCAGCTCGAGCGGCGGCCGCAGCAGACGCTGCACCGCGCCGGAAGCAACGACCGTGCGGCCTTCCGCATAGGCCTCGTGGTTCTTCTCGATCTCGTCGAGATCATAGAGGAAGTTCACCATCAGGCCATGCGCCTGCGCCATGGCGCGATCGGACGTATCGGCGAGCCAGTTGATGCGCTCGAGCCGCGCGCCGTTGCCGAGATGGAAGCGTGCCACCGCATCGACCGGCAGGCCGCGTGGGTTGCGCGCACGCAGGTAGTACCAGGCCGCCGCGCGCATCAGCGTGTCCTTGAGTTGCGCCGCGACCTTTTCGCTCTGCCACCAGTCGGGCTGGTCGAGGGCCCCGAAGGTCGCCTTTTCAGCGTCACTGAGCGCGGTGGATTGTTCATTTTCGCGCTCGCGCTTGAGCCACGCGGCAAAGCTTGTCACCGGCGACAGGGTGACGAATGTCGAGAGCTTCGGCATTTCGCGGCTGATTTCCTCGACCACCTGTTTGATCAGGAAGTTGCCGAACGAGACGCCGGCGAGTCCGCGCTGGCAGTTCGAGATCGAGTAGAATGTGGCGGTACGCGCCTTGTCGACATCGACGATCTCACGTTGCTTGCCGAGGATAGGCGCGATGGCGTCAGGGATATCGCGCGTGAGCGCAACCTCGACGAAAATCAGCGGCTCGTCGACGAGCGCGGGGTGGAAGAACGCGTAGCAACGGCGGTCCGGCGGATCGATGCGGCGGCGCAGGTCCTCCCAGTCGTCGATTTCGTGCACGGCCTCATATCGAATGATCTTTTCGAGGACGATCGCCGGCGTCGACCAGTCGATCCGTCGCAGCACCAGAAATCCGCGGTTGAACCATGACGAAAACAGATGGACGAAGTCGTCGTCCACCGCGCGCAGATCTTCGCGATGATCGAGCGACCCCATGAGCTGCTCGCGCATGCGCACAAGCGCTGCGGTGCCGCCCGGCGCAAGGTTGAGCCTGCGAAACAGCTCCTGGCGGCGCGGTTCCGACGCGGAATGAACCTCGGCGGCGGCGGCCGCAGTCGGGTTCTCGCGCCAGGCCGCGATGGCCTTGTCCATGCGCTCCGTGTCGATGCTGAAGCGCTGGGCCAACGCCTCGAAAAAGGCGATGCGCGGGCCGGTTGTCAGCGTTGCGTACCGGGTGAGTATTTCGCGCGCGAGCGCCACGCCGGAGGCCTCGCCGCGTCCGGAGAGCAGATCCTCGCAGAGCTCGACCAGACTCTCCGAGCGCGCCGACGCGTCACCGCGCCGGTCCCGCGCCAGGAGCGCTCGGCCGCGCTCCGAAATCGTTTGCAGAAGTTCCCCGAAAAACGAGGTGTTCATTTAGGCCCTATGGCGACACCCATCAGATGATCCGGCAACCATGTGGCGATTTCAGGGAAGATGCACAAGATCACGATCGCCAGCATCATGCATATCACAAAGGGCGCCGTGCCCCACATCACTTTCGCAAGCGGCACATCCGGCGCGATGGCATTAACGATATAAATGTTAAGGCCGACCGGCGGATGGATCAGGCCAATTTCCATATTGATGGTCAGGATCACGCCGAACCACACCGGGTCGAATCCCGCCGCGGTAATGATCGGCAGCAGGATCGGGCTGGTCATCAGAATGATGGCGGCGGGCGGGATAAAGAAGCCGCAGACCAGCAGGAACAGGTTGATCATGAACATCAGCACCCAGCGGTTGAAATGCGCGTCGGCAATCGCCTGCGCCAATGTCTGGGTGAGGTAGAGCGACGTGAGCATGTAGCCGAACAGCACGGCGGTCGCGATGATCGTCAGGATCATCACCGACTCGCGCATGGTATCGCGCAGGATCTGCCAGATCTGTTCGCGCGACCATAATCGGTAGATAAGCACAGCCATGAACAGGCAGAGTGCCGCGCCGACGCCGGCCGCTTCCGACGGCGTCGCCACACCGCCATAGAGCGAATACATCACGCCCAGGATGATGACGATGAACGGCGCGATCTTCGGGATCGACTGGAACTTCTCCTTCCACGAGTAGCGGAAATCAATCGCGTGCGAACGGAAGCCGCGCTTCCATATGATGAACGTCGTCCACAGCATGAAGAGGCTGGTCAGCATCAATCCGGGCAACACGCCAGCGATGAACAGCCGCCCGATCGAGGTTTCCGTCGCGATGCCGTAGAGGATGAATGTGATCGACGGCGGGATCAGGATGCCCAGCGTGCCGCCGGCGCAGATCGACCCGGTGGCGACATCGTCCGGATAACCGCGCCGGCGCATTTCCGGAATGCCCATCTTGCCGATAGCGGCGCAGCAGGCCGGCGACGATCCAGTGAGCGCGGCAAAGATGGCACAGGCGCCGAGATTTGAAATCACAAGGCCGCCAGGCAGTCGATAGAGCCAGCGGTCGAGCGCCTCGTAGAGATCCTTGCCGGCTGGGGATGAACCGATCGCGGCGCCCATCATCACGAACATCGGTATGGCAACAAGTGTAAATTCGTCGAGGCCGGACCAGAATGTCTCTGCGACCACGTGCAACGCATCGAAGCCCTGAAACAACACGAGAAATCCAATTGCGATAACGCCGAGCCCGAACGCGACCGGAATTCCGGATGCCAGCATGAGCAGAGTAACAACAAGGACGATTGACCCCTGAGTCGTTGGGCTCATGGCGCGCCTCCCAGCGCCTCTTTCGCCTGGGCGCGCGCCACATCTTCGGCGTCCTGTCTGTCCTGAATGCCAAAGGGCGGTGAACGCCGCGTAATCACGCAATAGAGGTCAACGAAATATTGAAGATTGAGCAGGCCGAGGCCAACCGGCATCGAGAGATAAGGAATCCACAATCGTGCACGCCACACTGTGTTGGACAGCCAGCGCTCCGAATAGGCTTCGTACCAATAGGCTGTACAAAGAACAAAGATGACGATGCAAAATGCCAGCGCAGCCACGCCCGTGATGATCGCCAGCCAATAGCGATATTGCGGCGAAATATGCAGCGGAAGAATATCAACATTGACGTGTCCGCGCGTCTGCAGAACATAGGCGCTGCCGACAAACGTCGCGCCGACAATGCAGTAAGTCACGACATCGATCTGCCAGATCGTGGTGCGGTTCAGGATATATCGCTCGACGACGATGTCGCAGATGACCAGGACGGCAAGCCCAATGAGCAGCGCCGCGACAACGCCTGCCACACGCGACACAAAATTAACAGCCCGAATGAAAACGTCCATGGGCCCATCTTGTCCAGTTTGTTTCGGAGATCCGGCCGCCGCGGATTGATCGAACGTGCAAGGCACGGCCGGCGCGGATTTCCGCGCCGGCTGCTGCCATCATTTACTTAACGGACAGTGCCTCGTCGATCAGCTTCTGGCCGTTCGGCACGTTCTTGGAGTACTCCGCATAGGAGCTCTTTTTCGCCACGTCGAGCCATGCCTGATATTCCGCGTCACTGAGCGTGACCACTTTCACCTTGTGGTCCTCGAACGCCTTGATGGACTCCTTGTTCACCGCATCGGCCTTGCCTTCATAATAGGCCTGCGCCTTCTTGCCGGCGGCAATGATGGCGTCCTTTTGCTGCTGGTTGAGCCGGTCGAAATTCTTCTTCGACATCAGCACCGGCTCATACATGAACCAGAGCGCATTGTTGCCCGGCGCGGTCAGGCAATCCGTGACTTCGTAAAGACGCATCGACTGGAATGTGCCGAGGCTGGTGTCGGTCGCGTTGATCACGCCGCTCTGGAACGCATTGTAGATTTCGTTCGAGGGCGGGCTGACGATGCTCGCGCCCGCTGTTTCCCACATACCGGCGAAGGTCGGTCCCGCGGCACGGAATTTGCGTCCCTTCAAGTCATTGGGATGAACGATGCAGCCGTCCTTCGCGGCAACGCCGCCGGCAAACCACGCATCGGACAGCACGATCACGCCACGTTTCTCGATCTCCGCGCGCATATCCTTCATGAACTGGGAATTATTGATGCGCTTGGCACGGTCCTGGCTGCGAATGAGGCCGGGCATCAAGGTCGCGCTGAACACCGGCGCCTTGCCGCTGGCGTAGTCGAGCGGGAACAGGGAAATATCAAGCTGGCCGCTGACCATGGCATTCCATTGATCATTCGGCTTGAACAGCGAAGCGCCCGGATAAACCTGCATGTCGATGCCGACATTGGCGGCCTTCACGTCCTTGGCGATCATCTGCACCATATCGTCGCGGACATCGCCTTTGCCGCCCGGAAACTGGTGCGAAGCCTTCATGATGATCTGCGCATGCGCCGAAGCCGACAGCAGGACTGCCGCTGCAGCGGTCGCAAATATTGTCGAGATACTTCTCATCGTGTGTTCCTCCATGGGTCTTTTTTTGCGGCGGAGATTCCCGTCGCTTTTGGCCGCTCTGCGAAAATTACCAAAATCCCCTCGCCGCCCCAATTAAACATTAGCTGCGGCTCCCGCCCGACGCCATAGGGAGCACGTTAAAATTGGCTCTAACGAAAGGCTCGAAATAGATAATTCCCGCTATAGTCAGTCCGCATCGATGCTTTTATAACCCCCAATTCGATGCGTCTTATCTGGAGTTTCCATACATGACGAAGCCGTTAGCGGGCCTCCGCGTCCTCGAACTTGCCCGTATCCTGGCGGGGCCCTGGGCCGGGCAGATGCTGGCCGATCTGGGAGCGGATGTAATCAAGGTCGAGCGCAAGGGCGCCGGTGACGACACCCGCGGCTGGGGTCCGCCCTTCGTTGAAGGCGCCGACGGCAAGCATATCGGCTCGGCTTATTTTCATTCTGCAAACCGCGGCAAGCGCTCGATCGAGGTGGATTTCGACAGCGAGGACGGGCGGCGCATCGTGCGCAAGCTGGCGGCGCGCTCAGACGTGCTGATCGAGAACTTCAAGGTCGGCGGTCTCGCCAAATTCGGCCTCGACTACAAGAGCCTCGCTCCCGAGTGCCCGCGGCTGATCTATTGCTCGGTCACCGGCTTCGGTCAGGATGGCCCCTACGCAAAACGCGCGGGCTACGATCTGATGGCGCAGGGCATGGGCGGCATGATGGATCTGACCGGCATGCCCGACGGTCCGCCGACGCGCACCGGTGTCGCCATCTCTGACATCTTCACCGGCTGCTATTCGGTCGTCGGCATTCTTGCCGCGCTTGCGCAGCGCGAGAAAACCGGTAAGGGAGCCTATGTCGACACGGCGCTCGTCGATTCGACGGTCGGTGTGCTCGCCAACCAGGCGCTCAACTTTCTTGTCTCCGGTGAAATTCCCAAGCGTCTCGGCAATTCGCACCCGAATATCGTGCCCTACCAGGAATTCCCGGTGGCCGACGGCCATGTCATCGTCGCGACCGGCAACGACAGCCAATATGTCAAGTTCTGCAACGTCATCGGCGGCTCCGAGCTCGCGCAGAATCCCGACTACAAGGACAATGTCGGACGCCTCAAGCATCGCAACGAGCTGGTGGCGAAGCTGTATGCGCTGACCTCGAAAATGAAACGGGACGACCTGCTGGCCAAACTCGAGGCACAGGGCGTTCCGGCCGGCCCGATCAACAATCTCGAGCAGGTCTTCAACGACCCGCAGGTCAAGCATCGCGGCATGAAGCTCGACCTGCCGAGCAAGGCCGCCAAGAAGGGCACCATCCCCGGTGTACGCACGCCGATCGTGATCGACGGATGGCATGCCTCGTCAGGCAAGCCCTGTCCGCTACTCGGCGAACATTCGGCGGAGATTCTTCGCGAGATCGGCGAGGGCTAGTTCTGCCGTCGCCGTCAGGAAACAGCCGTCGGCGCCAGTGCCTCGATATCGGTCGCAATGTCGATGACGGCCGGGCGTTTGGCCGCAAGCGCGCGCGCCAGCGCGGGCGCAATGTCGTTTGCGTTTTCAACGCGAATGCCGAGCGCGCCCATATCCTCGGCGAGCCTGGCGAAGTTCATTTTGCTGTAGGTCCACAATTCGCGTGCCTGCGCGGTCTGCTCGCCGCCATAGGCACGATCGAAACCCCGCTTGGACTGGTTGCCGCCGCCATTATTGTTGACGATGGTGACCGATGCGATGTTCCAGCGTACCGCGGTCTCAACCTCACCGATATGGTACCAGAAGCCGGCATCACCGGTGAAAACAACCACCGGACGATCGGGACACGCAGCCTTCGCGCCGATGCCGGCAGGAAAGGCCCAGCCGAGATGGCCGGCGCTGCGCATGTAGCTCTGCGTTGGCGTGCGCAGGTCGCACATCCCGCCCATCCACATGCCGGCGTGGCCGGTGTCGACAACGACAATCGCATCGTCGGGCATGTGCTTCGACAATTCGCCGCAGATGCGCGCGGGATGAATCGGCACGGCATCCGATTCAAGCAACGGCTTGTATTTTGCGTACCACTCGGCGCGCAGCGCGCCGATTTCCTTGATCCATGCGGCACGCCGCGCGGCCGTCGACTTGTCGATCTGGCCCAGCATGCGCACCAGGACATTCTTGGCATCGCCGAGCACGCTTGCCTGCAGCGGATAGTTGCGGCCGAGCGCTTCGGGTTCGATGTCGATCTGGATCGCCGGCGTGCCGATTTTCGGAACCGCCCAGAAATGCGTGGTCATGCCGCCGGTCTCCGTCCCGACGAAGCAGACAAGGTCGGCCGCGTTGACAGCTCGATTGGCGCATTCGCGCGAATAGCTGCCGACAACGCCGACCGAGAGCGCATGCGTTCCCGGAATCACGTCCTTGCCGTTGAGCGAAGTGGCGACCGGAATCTGCAGGGCTTCCGCAAGTGCAACCAGCTCTTTCGCCGCGCCGGATGCGCGCACGCCGCCGCCGGCGACGATGATCGGGCGTTCGGCTTTCTGCAGAAGTTCGAGGGCGGCCTTGACGTGAGCGGATTCGGGTTCGGGCCGGAACGGCGGAACGCGCGCGAACTGCGTCTCGACCAGCCCGTCCATTTCGGCTTCCTCAACATCCACCTGCCCTTCATTGCCGCGAAACTGCAGATGAACCGGTCCGGGCGCGCCGGTCGTCGCGGCCCTGAAGGCCTGCCGCACCATGTCGGGAATGCGCGCAACATCGTCGATAGTGACATTCATCTTCGTGACCGGCTCGAAAGCCGGCACGTCGTCGATCTCCTGATAGACCTTGCGGAACTTGGTCTTCGGATCGCGCCCGCCGGTCATGGCGATGACAGGCGAATGGGCGAGCCAGGCATCACGCAGGCCAGCCGCGAGGTTGAGCGCACCGATCACCTGCGCCATGCACACGCCGGGCCTGCCCGAAGCGCGCGCATAGCCGTCGGCCATATAGGCCGCCGATTTCTCGCCGTGGCAATGGACGCGCGCGATCTTGGTGCGGCGTTCCATCTCGGCGAAGGTGCGGCGCAGGACCGCCGGCACCATGAAGACATGCGTCACGCCGTAGCCGGCCAGCATATCGGCGAGAACTTCAGCGCCGATGCGCCGGGTGTTATGTCCGACGGTCGCCATGCTGCGCTCAGGCCGGCTGGAACTTCAGTGCGATACCGTTGATGCAATAGCGCAGATGCGTCGGCGGCGGTCCGTCATTGAAGACGTGGCCGAGATGGCTGCCGCAGCGGCTGCAATGGACCTCATCGCGCACCATCCCATGGCTGCTGTCGGTCTCGGACTCGACGGCGCCCGGAATCGGATCGTTGAAGCTCGGCCAGCCGGTTCCGCTCTCGAACTTCAACTTGGAGGCAAACAGCGGCTGGTCGCAGGCGGCACAGCGAAAAGTGCCGGCCCGCTTTTCATGCAGCAACGCGCAGCTGCCGGGCATTTCGGTGCCGTGCTGGCGCATGATGTCGTACTGCTCGGGCGTCAGCAGCTTGCGCCATTCGGCGTCCGTATGGGTGACCGCATATTGCTTCGTCATGACGAAACTCCCGCAACCTTGCCTATTTGATCGCCAGCGGATTGACCGGAGAGCCGACCGCCCCCGTGATCGGAATTGCCGGCGCGACGAAAAGGAACTCGTAGACCTTGTCCGCTGCGCAATCGTCCGCGAGCTCCCTGAGCTGGAAGATCTCGCCCATGGTCATGCCCATGATCGGGATGGTGATCCAGTGCCAGGGCTGATTGATGCCCTCCTCGCTCTCGTTGGGCCGCACTTCGCATCCCCAGGTGTCGCTGGCAAGCGCCGCCAGTTGCGTGTCCTTCACAAAATCGAGAGTCTCGAATGAAAACCCCGGCGCATCGCCGCCCGGATAGCCATCCCAGCTTCCGGCCTTCTGGCAGCGCTCCATCATGCCGGTGCGCACGATGATGTAGTCGCCGCGCTTGAGCTCGACTTTCTGCTTTTTCGCGGTCTGATAGAGATCGTCGTTCGTAATGCCATATCCGTCGTCGAGCGAATCGACATCCTTGTAGCGGGCGACATCGAGCAGCACACCGCGACCGACCATTTTGTTTTTTGTCTTTTCGATCCCGCACTTCTGCGCGCCGGCACTCGTCACCTCGCGGCAGTCGTAGCCGTTCCACATATAGTTCTCGTAGAACACGTGCCCAAGCCCGTCCCATTGCGTTCCGCATTGCAGGGGCATCGTCACCATGTCATCCGCGGCGCGGATGCCGCGCTTGTCGAGCGCGCCGGAATAGGCATCGGTGCCGGTGCGCAGCATGGTATGGATCGGGTTGGTGCGGCCCATGCTCGGATATTTGCTTTTCGCGCCTTGCGGCCCGAGGTGATCGAAATTGAGCGCGAGCGAGATCACCTTGCCTTTTTTCACCAGCCGCGTCGCGGCGACGATGTCCTCGGCGGTCGTGAAGTTGAGCGTTCCGATCTCGTCGGCCGGACCCCATTTCCCCCAGTTCTTGTATTTCTCGGCGGCCTCGCGCATGTCCTGGCGGGTGACCTTTCGGGACGGCATTGAGTTTCCTCTGACGAAAATGGAACGACGAAGGCCGCCGGAATACACCCTGTGATGGCGAGCGATGCAAGCCCCACGCAAGCCGCTCACTGCCCCGCTAGCCACGCTTCGGCGCCATGCTACGATGCAGAAAAATTAGGAGGACTGAATGCGCTTGAAGGCAACACTCGTCGCGGCCGTCGCCGCACTCGCCGGTTTCGCCCTAGGCACAATGCCCGGCGCGGCAGCCGGTTACCCGGACCACCCGGTCAAGATCATTGTGCCGTTCGCGCCCGCAGGCCCGACCGATGTGATGGCGCGGCTGATCGCGCAAAAACTCTCCGAAAGCCTGAAGCAGCAGTTTTTCGTCGAAAATCATCCGGGCGCCGGCGGCAATATCGGCATGACCCAGGTCGCGCATTCCGCCCCCGATGGCTATACCATCCTGGTGGCGAGCTCGAGCTATGTGGTCAATCCGAGCCTCTACGCGAAAAATCCATTTGACCCGTTCAAGGATTTCGCACCCGTTACGCTTGCCGCCGCCTCGCCGAATATCCTCATTGTGAACTCGGACTTCCCGGTCAAATCGGTGAAGGAACTCGTCGATCTCATCAAGAAGAACCCGGGGAAATACAACTATGCGATGCCGGGCACGGGTACGACGCCGCATCTGGCCGGCGAGCTGTTCAAGCTCTCCTTCAGGCTTGACCTGACGACCGTTCCCTTCAACGGTGCCGGTCCCGCGATCCAGTCGGCCGTCGCCGGCCATACGCCGATCGCGTTCACGGCGCTGCCGCCGACCGCGCCGCAGGTGCAGGCCGGCAGACTGCGCGGGCTCGCCGTTACGTCGAAGAAACGCTCATCCGCCCTCCCCGATGTCCCGACCATGGCGGAGGCCGGCATTTCGGGCCAGGAGTCCGAAACAATGCAGGGCATTCTCGTGCCGGCCGGAACGCCAAAAGAGGTCGTCAACCTGCTCAACCGCGAGATCGTGAAAGTAATGTCGCTGCCGGATGTGAAGGAGAAATGCGCCCAGCTCGGATTCGATCCCGTGGCGGACAAGCCCGATGAATTTGCGGCTTACATCAGGAAGGAAGTTGACAAATGGGGCAAAGTGATCAAGGACGCGAAAATTCCGCAAATTCAGTGAGGCGCAACTGAAGTAAAGTAATGCGTATCGTCGATATCCGCGAAACGGCAATCCCGCTCCGCTCGACGCTGTCCAATTCGAGCTTCGACTTTTCGGAAATGACGACGTCGGTGGTCGCCGTGATCACCGACGTGATCCGCAACGCCAAGCCGGTCTGCGGTTTCGCCTTCAATTCGACGGGCCGCTATGCCTGCGGCGCGCAGATGCGCGCGCGTTTCATACCTCGCATCCTCGCCGCCGATCCGGCATTGCTGCTCGATGACAGCGGCAGGAATTTCGACCCCGGGAAAATTCTCGCCTGTATGATGAAGCGCGAGAAAGCCGGCGGCCATTCGGAACGTTCGATCGGCATCGGCACGATCGAAGTCGCCGTCTGGGACGCCGTCGCCAAGATCGCGGAAAAGCCGCTGCACGCCGTGCTCGCCGAGCGCTTCAATGGCGGCCATATCGCACGCAAGGTGTTCTGCTATGTCGGCGGCGGATGGTACTGGCCCGGGCAGACGATCAGGGACCTGCAGAACGAAATGCGCCGGCATCTCGATGCCGGCTACACGATGGTGAAGATGAAAGTCGGCGGGCTGCCGCTCGAGGAAGATCTCCGCCGGCTCGAGGCCGTCCTCAACGTCGTCGGCTCCGGCGAACGGCTCGCGGTCGACGCCAATTGCAAGTTCGATCGGGAGGAAGCGCTGCGCTACGCCGAGGCGCTTGCGCCCTTCAATCTGCGCTGGTTCGAGGAACCCTGCGATCCGCTTGATTTCGCCTTGTTCGCGGAACTCGCACACGTCTACGCACCCCCCCTCGCCACCGGTGAGAACCTCTTTTCTGCGCAAGATGTGGAGAATCTGGTGCAGTTCGGCGGCTTGCGCGCCGGCAAGGACATCATCCAGATCGATCCGCCTCAGGCCTATGGCATCGGCCAATATGCCGGGACGCTCGCAATACTGGCGAAACACCGCTGGCGTCGCAGCTCCATGTTTCCGCATGGCGGCAACCAGATGTCGCTTGCGATCGCCGCCGGTTTTGGTCTTGGCGGCGCGGAATCCTACCCGGGAGTATTCGGCGATTTCGGCGGTTTTGCCGACAATGCGCGCATCGAAGGCGGCACCATCTCGCTGTCGGATCGCCCCGGCATCGGCTTCGAGGGCCAGGCGCGGCTTTACCGGATCATGCGCCAGTTGGCGGGCATCTGACTGCCCGCCGGCCGTTATTCGGCGCTTTCCAGGGCAGGCGCCGGCCCGACCTCGCCCTTCGGCTTCGCGCCGCGCAACCGCACATAGAGCTGCAGCACGATCAGCAACACGCACATTCCGATGAATACCGCACTGATCGGCCGCTCCACGAAGACAAGGATATCGCCACGGGAGATCAGCATGGCGCGGCGGAAGTTCTCCTCGAAGCGTGGACCAAGCACGAAGCCGAGCAGGATGGGCGCCGGATGAAAGCCCAGGCGCAGCAGGACATAGCCGAGGATGCCGATGACGATCACCTCGCCGACCTGGAACATGTCGTTATTGGCGGCGTAGACGCCGATGCAGACGAAGAACAGCGCGCTCGGATAGAGATATTTGTACGGGATCGTCAGCAGCTTCACCCACACGCCTATGAGCGGCACGTTGAGCACAACGAGCATGATATTGCCGATCCAGAAGCTCGCGACCAGGCCCCAGAAGATATCCGGATGCTCCTTGATCAGCTGCGGGCCGGGCACGATGCCCTGAATCATGAGCGCGCCGAGCAGCAGCGCCATCACGGCGTCGCCGGGGATACCGAGGCTCATTGTCGGAATGAAGTCTCCTTGCACCGACGAGTGCGTCGACGCCTCGGGCGAGATCACGCCCTCGATCAGGCCGGTCCCGAACTTGTCGGGATGCTTGGAAATCTTCTTTTCGGTCGCATACGCGACAAATGATGCAATCGTCGGCCCGGTACCGGGAATCAGCGCGCACAGGCTGCCGACCAGGGTGCCGCGGAACATCGGCGCGATTGCCTGTTTCAACTCGCTCTTGCTCGGCCGCATGTCGCGCAGGCGCACATTTGTGTACTTCGTGTTGACCTGCGCAACCTGGTTCACGCTGTTCATGAATTCGGCAATGCCGAACAGGCCAAGCGCCAGCGCGACGAGCTCGATGCCGTCATCGAGATGCGTCATGCCGAAGGTGAAGCGCTCGGCGCCGGTCTCGAGATCGGTGCCGACAATGCCGAGCATGAGGCCGAGAACGGTCATCGCGACACCCTTGAGCGGCGAACCGCGGGCCAGCGTCGAGCCGGCGAGCAGACCGAGCAGCATCAGCGAGCAGATTTCGGCCGGACCGAACTCCAGCGCCACCCGCACCAGCAGCGGCGACAGGAAGATCATTTCGGTGATGCCCCACGAGGCGCCGACAAAGGACGCCATGACAGTGAGGCCGAGCGCAACGCCGCCGCGCCCCTGCTTGGTCATCGGGAACCCGTCGAGACACGTCACCGCGTGCGGCGGGTGGCACGGCAGATTGAGCAGCACCGAACAAATGGCGCCGCCATATTGCGCGCCATACATCACGCCCGCGAGCATCAGAATCGCGCCGACCGGTTTGATTCCAAAGGTCAGCGGCAACAGAATTGAAATGGTCGCAAGCGGGCCGAGGCCCGGCAGCACGCCGACCATGTTGCCGACAAGCACGCCGATGAAGCACCACATTATATGTTGCGGCTCGAGTGCAACGCCGAAGCCGTACCAAAGATCGGTCAGTGCGGTTTCAATCACAGGCCTCTCCACGCGAGCAGCGGCATGGGGATTTGCAGAAGATATGAGAACAGGGCGACACCGAAGATGGTAATAAATGTCGCCAGCAGGATCGAACCTTTCCACGTCGAGGTGCGATCACCGAGCGCGGACACGAAGACGCACATAAATGTTCCCGGGATCAGCCCGAAATAGCCGCCAAAGATGATGAAACAGACGGGTCCTGCGAGAATGCACGCCCAGCCGAACCATTCGGGATGTGCCGGCAGCAAATCTTCGTCCTCACCTTCCGGGATGTTGATCGCACCCCCCGCAATCACTAACCCCAGAAGGATCAAAATGATGCCGAGCGCGGTCGGCAAAAAACCCGGCCCCATGTGCATCAGGGTGCCGAGATGATAGGTCGGCCCTTTGAGAGCCATCACGAGACCGAACAGAATGACCAGCCCGCCCGCGTAAAAATCGCGCTTGCGCACGAAATTCCGGACAAGCTGCACGACAGGGCCGCGCGCTGGGCTCAAAGTCTCCTCCACCGTTCTTCGTTCTAACCCCGGCCGCCCGAGGCTTAAGACGGCCGGGGACCACAATCAATCCCCTTGAACCGCGACACGGACCGGGGGGCTTTTGCAGTGTTTTAGGGCAATGCGCCCGCAAATAAAAGGTTTGTAAACGCTGTCCCGCGCGGACACGGTCGGTTAACGCGGTTGTGCGACATGTGTTCGCAATTGCGGGAACCCCGGGTTGCCCGAAACCGCCCCTCGGACCAAACGCACGGCCACGATAGACAGCTGATCATGTCGACCGCAAAGCCGCCCGTCATCGCGTTTATCATCCCCTGCTACAACGAACAGGCGGGCATCCAGCACACGCTGACCTATCTGCTCGGCGACATCGCCAGGCTCGAAAAATCGAGAACGATCTCGCCGAAGAGTTATGTCCTGCTGGTCGATGACGGCAGCACGGACCGGACCTGGCCGCTCATTGAAAGAATCGCGCAATCGAATGCCAAGCGTGTTCGCGCGCTCAAATTGGCGCGCAATGTCGGTCATCAGAATGCGCTGCTCGCCGGACTGCTCACCCAGATCGGGAAGGCCGACGCGACGATCTCGCTCGATGCAGATCTGCAGGACGACATGTCGGTCGTCGCCAAAATGGTCGGCCATTATAATGACGGCGCCGAGATTGTTTATGCCGTCCGCAAGAAGCGCGCCAGCGACAGCCGTTTCAAGCGCGGCACTGCCGACTTTTTCTACCGCTTGATCAACTGGCTCGGCGCCGATGTCATTCCGCACCACGCCGATTTCCGCCTGATGAGCGACCGCGCACTGCGCGCGCTGTCTCTCTTCGGCGAAACACATGTGTTCCTGCGCGGACTGGCGGTGCAGCTCGGATTCAAGACTGCAACAGTCGGCTATGACCGCCTGCCGCGCCTGCATGGCGAGACAAAATACACGCTCGCCAAGATGGTAACGCTCGCGGTCAACGGCATCACGTCGCTGTCTGTGCGGCCGATCCGCATGATCGCGCTGATGGGCATGATCTTGTTCGTGGTGTTTCTCGGAATGAGCGTCTGGGTCTTTGCGACCTGGCTGGCCGGCGAGACGGTCCAGGGCTGGACATCGGTCATGCTGCTGTTCCTGCTCATCGCCTCGTTCCAGACCTTCGCAATCGCCGTGATCGGCGAATATGTCGGAAAGATCTATTTCGAGGCCAAATCGCGGCCCCGCTATATCGTCGACCAGGAAATCGGCGCCGCCGGGCTCGAGACCGCGCCGCCTTCAAAAAATGGCTATTCGCGCGCCGCGGTTTGATCGGCTATTGTCGCGCAGTTGCACGCCTTGAATCTCCGGACAATCGCCGATGGATACCGACGCCCTTCGCCGTCTGCACTATGCCGCCGCGATCGCGTGCGGCGTGTTCGCGGCCCTGGTCGTACATATTCTGCTGACGGTTTTCGGCCTCGGCCTCGACGCGGTTCTGCGCGATACCGGCAACAGGCAACAGTTCATTTCCGCGATTGCCTGGTGGGCGGTCGGCGGCGCCGGCTTTGCCGGCGGCTGGGCGGCGGCAGCCTATCTCATCGCCGCCGCACGCGAACGCGAGCTGATTTACCGCCTTGCGCAGCGCTTCCTGATCGCCCTTGTTTTCGTCGCCGCTACCGTCGGCGGGATCATGAGCAAGACCGGCAATCTCGGCGGCACGGTCGACGTGGTGGCCGGACTTTCGGTGCTGGGGCTGGGGCTCGTTTGCGCCTTCTGCGGCGCGCGCCTTGCCTATCTCAACGCCGAGCAGGTCTGACCGCTTCCGACGCATTCAGGGCGTCCTAACCATCGCGGCACTGCAAAAACCTTAATCTGTGCGCTTTTGCAGCTCTTTCTCTTCGTTGTCCGCCCGAATATTCGCGCTATACTTTAGATTACCAAGGACTGGAACCAACCAGCCGGGGGAGACAATGGAAGTTCGTGGGAGGAACAACCAATGCACAACAGCGCAAGACTTGCGGCCGTATTCGCAACGGCCGCGCTCGCCTATGCGCCGACACTTGCTCAGGCGCAGTCATGTGAGGATCTGACAATCGGCGCCGCCCTGTCGGCGACAGGCATCTACGCCGCCAATGGCAACAATACAAAGAATGGCTACGAGTTTGCCACGAAGAAAATCAACGACGCCGGCGGCATCAAGATCGGCAACAAATGCTACCACATCAAAATCAAATATTACGATGACGAGTCAACACCGGCGCGCGCCGCGCAGCTGGTCGAAAGGCTGATCGATCAGGACGGCGTCAAATACATGCTGGGTCCCTACGGCTCGCCGCTGACCAAGGCAATTCTCCCGATCATCGAGAAATACAGGGTGCCGCTGGTGCAGGGCGAGGCCGCGTCGCGGTCCCTGTTCACCCAAGGCTACAAATATCAATTCGGTATTGTCGCGACCTCGGAGAAATACCTGACGCCGGTGATCGACATCGCGGCGGGCGAAGCGAAGAAGGCCGGGAAAAACCCGTCGGCCATCAAGGTCGCCATGATCTATCAGGACGACGCCTTCTCGCTCGATGTGCGGCAGGGCGTGGTCGAAGAGATCAAGAAGTACAACATGAAGACGGCCATCGATGACCGCATGCCGAAGGACCTGAACGACCTCACCACTTTCTTCACCAAGGTGAAGGCTTTGCAGCCGGACGTGTTGCTGATCTCCGGCCATGAAAAGGGCGCGGCGACGGCGGCCCGGCAGATGGGCGAGTTCAAGACCTCGGTGCCGCTCGTCGGCGTGACGCATTGCGAGTCCTCAAAGGTGGTAGCCGATTTCCCGAAGGTCGCCGAAGGCTTCGTCTGTCCGACGCAGTGGGATGAAACCATGAAGGCGAAGGATCCGATGTTCGGATCGGCCGCCGACTACAACAAGGCAATGATGGCCGCCCATCCGGAATACAAGGTTGTGCCGTACCAGACGGCGCAAGCGACGGCTGCGGTCTATGTGTGGGCTGATGCCTTCAAGCGCGCGCAGTCGCTCGATCCCGAAAAAGTCCGCGATGCCCTGACGAAGACCAACCTCTCCACCTTCTATGGCGGGGTGAAATTCGCTCCCGACGGCAGCAATCCGGGCAAAGAGATCGTGATGCGGCAGATCCAGGGCGGCAAATATGTCGTCGTATCTCCGGCCGAGGTTGCGGCCGCACCGCTGATCTATCCGCGCGACGCGCACTACTGAACCGGCAAAGGAATCGGGTGGCTCCGCCGCCTGCTTTTCCACCGCTATCCGCGCGTTGTCCGATCGCAGTGCGATGGTCGCGCGCGGATTGCCCTTCTCCGTGACCGGTCAGGAATGTCCGCAATGGAACAGGTTATCGGCAATATTTCGGTTCTAGCGGCAATGCCGATCTTCAATCTCGGCTTGCTGATCGACGGGCTGATGGTCGGCTCGATTTTCGCTCTCGCCGCCTACGGTCTCGCGCTGGTCTGGGGCGTGATGAACGTCAAGAATCTCGCGCAGGGCGATTTCATCATG
>DATEKG010000076.1:0-18102 GCA_035277565.1 Pseudolabrys sp. | reverse complement strand
ATGTCGGAAGCGCTCGCCCCCGCAAAGAATCCAGTCACATCGCCGGTCGCAGCCGCCGTGAACGTATAGCTGGCGATATTTGGAACACCGGTATTTTGATAAGGCGAGAGGGGAGTTGCAAGGACGGGATCAAATAGGAAGCTCGAAGCGCTAACTAGAAGCGCACCTAGGACCGTTTTATGCATCGGGAAGCCCCGCTGTGCTTCCCCCCAACGGGCTTCCAACTTGAGAGCTGCGCTTTCGTTCCGTCCCTACGAGAAGTTTTTGCCTCACGCCACGACGTTCAAGCGATCAAATCCAGCGGAAGGTCGAGCCAACATTAAGTCCCCAGCATCCCTCGAGTACATGGAACATGGCCGCAACTTTGTGCTTATTTACAAGGGCTGTTGCACGGCGTTCCAGCGTTAGGGGGAAACATGGTGCACCCAATCGAGAAACTCAAAAAAATAGTGGGCGTTTCAGTTGGCGACCAGATATCGCAACGACTGGCAGCCATTGTGGAATCGTCGGATGACGCAATTGCCAGTAAGGATCTGAACGGAACCATTGTTACTTGGAACAAAGGCGCCGAGCGAATTTTTGGCTATGCAGCGGAAGAAATTATTGGAAAACCGATTTCAATTCTCATCCCGTCCGACCGTGAAAATGAAGAGCCTCTTATTCTTGACCGGATTCGACGCGGCGAGCGCATTGATCACTATGACACAGTCCGGCGGCGTAAGGATGGGACGCTTATCCACATTTCCCTCACAGTCTCTCCTATCAAAGATGAAACTGGCAGAATAATTGGGGCTTCAAAAATTGCGCGCGATATCACGGAGCGGAAGCGACAGGAAGCATTTATCAATCTTCTCAGTCACGAAGTCGATCACCGAGCCAAAAATCTTTTGGCCGTTGTACAGTCAATGATATCGCTGACGGAGGGCGATACGCCGGAAGCGGTGAAGGCCTCGATCAGCGGACGCATTCAGGCGCTGGCAAACGCGCATAATTTGCTTGCCGTTTCGCATTGGGAAGGTGCATCGCTGGAGAGCATAGTCCAACACGAGCTCGCGCCCTACAAATCGCGCGCACTGATCAACGGTCCAAGTCGCAAGGTCGGACCAAAAACGGCGCAGTCGATTTCACTCGCCTTGCATGAGCTAGCGACTAATGCGGCAAAGTACGGGGCGCTTTCGGCGACTTCAGGCAGCGTCGGAGTTGAGTGGTCGCTGCAACCGAACGAAGATTTGGTTCTTCGTTGGACGGAAATCGGAGGCCCCAAGATAAGCCCGCCCTCGCGTGAAGGCTTTGGCTCGCGCGCAATAAAAATGATGATCAAAAATCAGCTAAATGGGAGTGTCCAGTTCGATTGGCGCAGCACCGGTTTAGTATGCTCCATGGATATTCCGATAGAGTAACCTACCAAAACGGATAAAAGTGCGCGCTGCAAAACGTTTCCCGACTGGCCGTGATCATGCGACCAACTGGCCGGGTCTGGGCCGGCACATCAAACCCCACAGGCAGATGCATCTCATGCAAACTACCGAGTCAGGAAATCGCTCGACGTTAGCGTAAACATGAGGATCAACCAAAAGAGTCCGGCCAACGCCGCGAGCCGAAGCAATGCACTCGATGTTTTCAGCTTCATGTAGAAAATCATGACGAGCGTAACTTTCGCCGCCGCCACGCCGGCATTGATCATCCCGTTCAATATGCCGAGCGGGATAAATGCCGAGCCGACCGTCAGGGCAACCAGCGCGACCAGCGCGACCCATATCGCGCCCGGCGCAATCCAGAGACGAATGGCACTGTCGTGGCGGGCATTCATGACGCACGTCCAATCAGATAGATCATCGGCAGCAGAATGATCCAGATGATGTCGACGAAATGCCAATAGAGCGCGATAGCCTCCAGCGCCGCCGTCTGGAGGGAAAGGCGGCCGCGGGAAAGCAGCGTGCCAGCTGTCGCAACCACGCCAATCCCGATCGTCAGGTGGACGGCGTGGATGATCGTTGCCACCCAGTAGAACGTCCAGAAAATCTGCGTCTGGGCCGGCTGCAATGGAAAGCCGGGGCCGGGTAACAGGCCTTTTGAGATATCGTCGTAATACTCAAATCCCTTCACAACAAGGAATGCCGACCCCAGCGCCGCTGTCGCCGCCAGGCAGCCCAAAGCCATGCGCCGGAACCCGGCTTCCGCGGCGCGCCCGACCGTCGCCATCGTGAGGCTGCTGGTCAGGAGGATGACGGTGTTCAGCGTGCCGTAGAAGACATCTGTTTCCTTGGCCGCGATCTTGAACGCTTCACCGTACTCGATGCGATAGACGAAGTAGGTGAGAAACAGCCCGCCGAAGAAGAGCACTTCGCTCGCCAGGAACACCCAGATGCCGAACGACACGCCTTCGCGCTGACGGGCAATGTCATGCCAGGGCTCGTGGACCGCTGCGCTTGTTTCGCTCATGCGTCCTCGCGAATCTGGATCGCGCGTACGTGATCATGCTCCCCCGCACTGTCGCCGGGCTCGTGGTAGTGATAGGGGTCGGAGTGAACGACGGGCGTACGCTCGAAATTCCTGGTCGGCGGCGGTGACGTCGTCTGCCATTCGAAGCCGGTCGCGCCCCAGGGGTTGCGCGGCGCGCGCGGCCCGCGCAGCAGCGAAAGCGGCAAATAAATCAGAGGCAGAATGTAAGCGACGGCAAGCACCGCCGCCCCGCCCGTCGACATCACGTGCCAGATCTGGAAGACCTCGGGATAGACATGGTACCGACGCGGCATCCCCATCCAGCCCATGACGAATTGCGGCAGGAACGTTAGCATGAAACCGAGAAACATGGTGACCGCGGCAACGCGCGCCCAAATTTCGCTGTACATCTTTCCCGTGATCTTCGGCCACCAATAGTGAATTCCCGCGAAAAAAGCGGTGACACTGCCGCCGACCATGATGAAATGGAAATGCGCGATGACGAAATAGGTGTCGGTTGCCTGAATATCGATTGGCACCGATGCCAGAAAAAGACCCGTCAGACCGCCGATCGTGAAAAGGCCGATAAAGCCCATGGCATAGAGCATGGCGGCCTCGAACGAGATTTGTCCGCGATAGAGCGTCGCGGTCCAATTGAACACCTTGATCGCCGACGGAACGGCGACAATGAACGACAGAAATGAGAAGACCAGATTCGCATAGGGCGATTGCCCGGCCACGAACATGTGGTGGCCCCAGACCATGAACCCGATCACCGCAATTGCCAGCAGCGCATAGACCATCCCCGTGTAACCGAACACGCGGCGCCGCGCGAAGCAGGTGACCACTTCCGATATCACGCCCATGGCGGGCAGGATCATGATGTAGACCGCCGGGTGGCTGTAGAACCAGAACAGATGCTGGAAGAGCAGCGGATCGCCGCCATTGTGCGGATTGAAGATCGGAACGCCGAAGAAACGCTCGACCATGATCAGCAGCAGGGACATCGCCAGCACCGGCGTCGCCAGCACCATGACAAGGCTGGTCGCATAGAGCGCCCATACCATCAGCGGCAGCCGGAACCAGGTCATGCCCGGCGCCCGCATCATGTGCGTCGTCGTGATGAAATTGACGCCGGTCGCAATGGAGGAAAATCCGACGATGAACACGCCGGCCGCCGCGGCAATGACATGGCCGTTCGAGAACATCGTCGAGAACGGTGTGTAGAAGGTCCAGCCGGTGTCCACCCCGCCCGCCCAGATCGTGTAGATCGTGAAGATTCCCCCGATCGTGAACAGGTACCAGGATAGCAGGTTAAGCCGCGGGAACGAGACGTCCGTCGTGCCGATCATCAAGGGAAGCAAAAAATTGCCGAGCGTCGCCGGTATGGACGGCACGAGAAAAAACCACACCATGACGATGCCGTGCAGGGTGAACAGGCGGTTGTATTGATCGTCGCTGAGAAAAAGCCCGTGCGGCTCCAGCAATTCCAGCCGCACCAGCCCGATCGCGACGCCGGCGGTAAAGAAAAAGACGGTGATGGACAGCGCATAGAGAATCCCGATGCGCTTGTGATCGGTTGTCGTGATCCATGACCACACCGTGTGCCCGTCGCTCAGGTAGCTGGCAGGCCTGGGCCGCGGCAGATCGACGACGGTGATGGCGGTCATTGTTGGGCACTCCCGGAACCTGACAGCGATTTCAGATAGGCGAGCAGCTCGACAAGCTGCGGCTCGCTGAGTTGCCCCTGAAAACTGGGCATGACCGGCTGGAAACCCGCGACCACGTCGCGGCCGGGCTGCAATATCGAATCGCGAAGATAGGCTTCGTCGGCAATCACCGTCCGGCCATCGGACAGGTGCACCCTGTGATTGAACAGATTGTGCAGGTCGGGCGCGTGGACGGATGAGTTCTCGGCATGGCAGCCGCTGCAGTTGAGTGACCGGAACAGGGCTTCGCCCTGCCGGGCAAGCCCCGCGGTCTGCGGCTGCGCGGATGCCCATGATGCGTAGGCTTGCGGCGGCATGATCACGATGCGGCCGGTCATGCGCGAATGACCGGTGCCGCAGTACTCCGCGCATTCCAGCATGTAGGTGCCGTTCTTGCTCGCCGTGAACCAAAGATAGGTGAACCGGCCCGGCAACACGTCCTGCTTGATGCGCAATGCGGGCAGGAACATGCTGTGAATCACGTCCTCCGACGTCATGCTGAGCACGACAGGCGTTCCTGACGGCGCATGGATCTCGTTGATTTCGCGCACGCCGCTTGGCTGCTGCACCAGCCACATCCACTGCTTCGCAACAATATGGATCTGGAGGGCGCGATGGGGAGGCGTCAAAGCCGACAGCTGCGTGCTCGATGCCCACCAAAATATGAAGAGAAAGAGGAACGCGGTTGCAACGGTCCAGCCCAGCTCGAACTCGTTGCGCAGGATCGCCGGCAGCCGTCCGCGCTTCGCCTGTGAGCCGCGGTAGTACCGGAACGAAAAGCCGATCACGAGCGCGAAAACCAGTACGGTGATCAGTACCGCAATGACTGACAGTCCGTAGAACAGATGATCGACGGCCGCGGCATGGCCGGACGCTTGTGTCGTGTAGGCCGCGATATTCACGCCGCCCTCCGCCGCATGAGAGCCATGAGCGCGATGCCGCCCGCGAGCATGATGACGGTCGCGCCGCACGCCAGCATCAATATTGCGGTGACCGAGGCGGTATAGATGCCGCGCGCGGGATCAAATCCAAAACAGTGCAGGCGAACCTGATCGAGCGTCGTTCCGACTTGTCCTCTCCCCGCATCGACAAGCGCAAGCCGCAGATTGTCGGCGCTCAGACCGAGGCCGGACAGAACCCGTACAATGCGGCCGTCTTTGGAGATGACATAGGCCGCCGCCGGATGGGCGAACTGGTCGTGCCCGGCATCGTAGACATAATGGTAGCCGGCCGCGCGCGCCGTCTGCGCAATGGTCTCTGCATCGCCAATGAGAAAAACACTCGCCTTGGCGAGCGCCGTTGCGCCGATCTGCGCTTCTTTCATTGCGATTGCGTCGCGTGGCCGGTCCTTTGGGTCGAGCCCGATCACCGCAAGATGAAAGTCACGTCCAGGCGCAAGGCCAGTCTTGGCGAGAGCCGCCGCAGCAAATGCAAGGACCGGACCGCACAAATTCTTGCAGGTGTAATCGGCGAAGATCACGACGGCCGGACTTCCGCCGGCGATATCGGCAAGCGACCGTTTGTGGCCCGTATCGTCGATGAATTGCGTCGACATCGGAAATGCCGCTCCCGGCGCCGGACTGGCGACGACCCCGGCAAGCTGCGCAGCGGGAACGCCGGCTCTCGCCGGAGCAAGAATGAAAAACGCCAGAAGAGCAAGGCGCCACCTCATTGCCGTCCTCCGGCAGGCGCGTTCGACGCCTCACTTCCGGTGACCGGCGCATAAGCCTGCGCACCACGGCGAGCGATGATTCCCATGGCTCGGTCGATCGGGATGGCGACCAATGTGTGTTCGGCATTGGCCCAGCCATAGCTGCGCAGTTGCTGCTTCTGCCCGGAAAGCAATGCCTGCAGCTTGACGGCGGAGTCCGCCTCGAGTCTTGGCGGTCCGAACACGCGACGCTGCGGCACGCGGTCAGCAGGCACCGCGTACAAAAAAATTCCATAGAGAAGCGCCAGACTGACAAGCAGAAAGGCCAGAGCGCTCACGGCGATCGTGCTGACCCGCCGCGCATTCACCGCGCCCGACTCCCGCTGTTTGCGGCGTGTATCGTCGATCTCAGTCATGTGCCGTCCCTCGCTGTTCAAGCGGTTTCAGCGGCAGGCCAAAATCGGCGGTCAATGCAAGCGCAGCCGCTAGAACGCACAGCGCCACGATGGCCGATGCCAAGGCGGGGGTCCCGTAGGGCGGCGCCAGGAGATAGGCGTCGTAGAACATCAGGCCGGCGAGAATGCTTGCCGCGACCACGCGCAACGCAGCGCGGCTTTTGCGCACGCGTTCGAACAGGAGCGCCAGAACGGGCAAAAGTGAACCAAGCACGAAAGCGACGATCGCAATCGCGCGCCAGACCGAGTCATCGCGGACCACGAACCAGCCCGACTTGTTTGGGAGATCGCCGTACCAGATCACGAGCACGGCCATGAAGTCGATATAGGTTAAACCCAATACGGTCGCGAGCATCAATCCGGCCAGGTCGCGCACCGCCTGCTCGTCAAACGCCACTCCAAGAAGCGCGGCGAGAGCGAGCGCACTGAGGATCTGGGTGACGATAAAGCTCGCGCCAAATGACGTCGAAATGAAAGGAGGACCGGAGGATAGAATCCAGTCGGTGGCGACAAAGCTCGTGATCACCACGTAGAACAGGAGGCCAAGGGAGGCCAGCACCTGGCCTGACTTGCTGCTCACGTGAGGCAAAGTGAGTGCAAGGACGCTCCATACCACAAACGCAATGATCGCGCGGACGATGAATAGCGGACCACTGAGATAGATGGTTCCGAAATTCGCGGCTGCCTGTGCAGAGTCTCCCGTCCAGGGAAAGATCTCCGGCATTGCGATCATAATCGGAACGAACAATGCTGCCAGGATCGTAACAAGAGTGGAAAGAGGCTCCAGGAAATGCTGCAGCGCGTGGCCCCAATGCCCACCGGTCAGACGATGAATGAGCAGCAGGACGAGAGCGCCGAGCGGAAATGCCGACCCGTAGACGAATGCGATCAGCCAGCCGGCCGCAGCAATACGTGGCCAAAAAAACGCGCCGACGATGAGCGCTGCGGCCCCAAACCCAAATATCCCCAGGGACACACGGCGCCTGGTCATCGCAGTTTCTCCCGGGCCTCCGGCGCCTGCGCCGTGGTCGCGTGCCGGGAGAGCTGCAATGCGCGGATATAGGCGATGATCGCCCAGCGATCACGCGGGGCGACACGGGAAGCATACGAATACATCACACCGTAGCCCTGCGTGATCGCATCGTAGAATTCGCTTGCCGGTGCACTCATCAGCCGGGCGTCGAAATAAGACGGGGGATGCGGAAATCCGCGCGCGACGACCGGTCCATTGCCTTTCCCGTCGAGCCCATGACAGGGCGAGCAGTAAATATCGAAACGGTTCTGTCCGCGCTTGAGCAGCGCCGGAGTAGCGGGCGGCGGAGACGTCACGTCTTTTTCACGTTCGAGATCGCCCTGGGCAACTACATGCGCCGGTAGCGGCCGCGCGGACGTGTCATCAGGCCACAGCGCCGCAGGCGCGTCTGTGTCGTAACGGCTTTGCCTTGTCATGCTGACGTCGCAGCCTGCCAACGTCAGCGCCAGAGCGATGGCAACCGGCAACTTCACTTGTTGATCTCCCAGATTGCGACGGCGCCGGCTTCGCTCAGCCAGTCACGCAAGTTCCGGCCATCTTCCGCCGGCTTCTGCGCGGCAAACGCGAGCAGAAAGGCGTCCTGGCTCACCCGTTCAAAGCCGGGAACATCGAAAAGTTCATGGTTCAGATGCGGCAGGCGGCCCTGAACGAATAGCGCGGCCAGTCCGGCGACCGCGGCGCCGAGAATCCCGACTGCGAAGGGAAACAACATGAAGGCCGGCCACGCATGCAGCGGCCGCCCACCGCTGTTGATGGGATAGTCCAAAACGGCGCTGTACCACTCCGTACCGTAGGCGAGCGCGGCGATCGCAATACCGCCGATGAACATCGCGACCCTTACATGCGAAGCCGCGACACCAATCACTTCCGCCAGCCCGTCCACCGCGAACGGAGTGAATGCATCGAGGACAGGCAGCCGGGCTTCCCGAGCGCTTCGGGCAGAATTCAAGAGCGTCTCCGGATTGGAAAATTGCGCCAGCACGATGTCCGTCATGAACCTGCCTCCTCGAAGACAAGCCGACGCACTTCATGCATCGATACCATCGGAAATATGCGGACGAGCAGAAGGTAGAGAAGCGCGAAGAAGCCGAGCGAGCCGGCAAGCAGTGCAAAATCCCAGAACGTCGGAATAAAGATCCGCCACATGCTCGGGACATAACCGTGAGCAAGCGTATTCCAGACGATCTCGATGCGTTCGAGCCACATGCCCACATTGATGAAGATCGCCACCGCCACCACGGCGATCACACTGCGGCGGATTCGCCGAAGCCAGAACGTCTGCGGCAGCACGACATTGAAGAACAACATCGCCCAGTAAAGCGGTGCGTATGTGCCCTTGAACTCGAAAGAAACCAGCGATATCTCCGCCTGCTCCCCGCCATACCAGGCGCTGAACCATTCGGTGGCGTAGGAAAGCCCCATGATGATTGAGGCGGTGAGCATGATCTTCGCCATGACGTCGAAATGCTCGCGCGTGATCAGTGGCTCCAGGCCGAAGCCCCAGCGCAGAAGCGCGGTCAGCAGCACGACCATCGCAAAGCCCGAGTACATTGCGCCGACGACGAAATAAGGCGGGAAGATTGTTTCGTTCCAGCCGGGCATGAGGCTTGCGGCAAAGTCGAGCCCGACGACGCTGTGCAGCGACACGACCAGCGGAACGGCGAGGCACGCCATCGCGGTGTGATATTGCTCGTACAGGTGCCAGTGGCGGGCCGATCCTCGCCAGCCCAGCGCCAAAGCGCCGTAAAAGATGCGGGGAAATCGCGTGTGCGCGCGATCCCGCAGCGTCGCCAGATCGGGAATAAGCCCGACATACCAGAATATGATCGAGAACAGGATGTATGAGAGGATCGCCCAGAAATCCCAGATCAGCGCGCTTCGCCACTGCGGCCACAGCGCCATCGTGTTGGGGTAAGGCAATAGCCAGTAGAAGTAGACCGGCCGGCCGAGATGCAGGATCGGGAAAATGCCGGCGATGGCCGCCGCGAACAGCGTCATTGCCTCTGCAAAACGGTTGATCGAGGCGCGCCAGCGCTGCCGCATCAGCAACAGCATCGACGAGATCAGGGTGCCCGCATTGCCGATGCCGATCCACCAGACATAGTTGGCGATCGGGAAACCCCAGATCACGCTGCTGTTGTATCCGAAGATGCCGACTCCCTCGATGAACAGCCAGCTGATGGTTACCGCCATCAGTGCGGTAAGCGCCAGGCTGATCGCGAAAGCGATCCACCACGCACGCCACCGCCATTGACCGGGTTCGAGCAGCGGCGCCGAAACGAGCGCGTTGATGGCCGCATAGCTGCGGGCCGGTGGCATTGTCCAGCATTGAATCCCCGGCGTGTGCGCTGGCAGAGTCATGAGGAGATTTCCTGCAAAGCTTTGTTCGGGTTGCGCAGGCGCGCCAGATAGGTTGTGCGCGGACGCGTGCCGAGATGGCCGAGCAAGACGTAATGGTGCGGCTCGCCGCGCAGCGCGTTGACGCGCGCCGACTTGTCGTTTTTGTCGCCAAAACTGATTGCGCGGGTCGGACATGCGGCCTGGCAGGCCGTCACGACCTCGCCCTCGCCGATCCGGCGATGCTCTTTTTCGGCCTCACGCCGCGCCCGGCTGATGCGCTGGATGCAATAGGTGCATTTCTCCATCACTCCGCGCGACCGCACGCTGACATCGGGATTGCGCGCAGCCTTGGCGGCGTCGGCGCCGAGATCGGCATATTCCTGGCCGTCGGCGTAACCGAACCAGTTGAATCGGCGCACCTTGTAGGGACAATTGGCCTGACAGAAGCGCGTGCCGATGCAGCGGTTATAAACCTGAACGTTGAGTCCCTCGCCGTCATGCACAGAGGCGGCCACCGGGCACACAGGCTCACAGGGCGCGTGTTCGCAATGCATGCAGGGGACCGGCTGGAAGCCGGGAGGCTGGCCCTGGTCGGGCGTATAGCGATCGACACGCAGCCAATGCATGTCGCGGCCGCGCGAAGACTCCTCCGGCCCGACAACCGGCACATTGTTTTCGGCCTGGCACGCGACGACGCAGGCATTGCAACCGATACATATGGATGTATCGATCACCATGGCCCACGCATAGCTGTCGTAGCGAAATTCCGGAAGGAGCGTCGGCTGATCTTCCTGCCGATCCCCGGGATGCTTGCCGCCGGCAAGTTCGGCAAGCGTCATGACCGGGTATAATTCCTTGTCTTCTCCATCGAGGCGAAACTGGCTTTGCGTGGCCGGCGGCGGCCGGTGCCGGCCGGTCCTGTTGAGCGTCACCGCCTCGACGAACCACGGGGCATCGAGGCTTCGCAGCGCATATGCGTCCACGCCAATGCCATTTCCGATCGCGCCGGCACGCGTGCGGCCGTGCCCAAGACTGACAGCCACAACGCCTTCGGCCTGCCCTTCAACGACGCGGATGGGGCCGCTGATTGTGCCTTTTGCATGGGCGATTTCGACGATATCGCCGCCAACGATTCCCAGCCTCCCCGCATCGCGCGACGACAGATGAATCGCATTGCCCCACACATCCTTCGTGAAAGGATGCGGGCACTCCTGCAGCCACGCATTGTTTGCGAAGCGGCCATCAAAGGTGGACGGATCCGCGGCGAACAGCAAAGTCAGTTCGATCGGACCAGCAGCCGGCTTCAGGTCCGGCCGCCTGGCGGCGCCCGGTTGAAGCGTCGCCGAAGCCGAACCGCCAACGACGCCGTCATGAAGAACCTGTTTCCACCAGACCTCGAACGGGACACCGGTTGCATGAGCGCGCCAGGTCTGCCGCACGAGCTCGTAGGCCGAAGGTGAAACGTCGCCCGCCGCGAGGGCGAGAAGATCATGTGCCGCGCGGCTGTCGTAGAGCGGGCCGATCAACGGCTGCACAATACCCGCAGTGCCGTCATAGGCGCGCAGGTCCGACCAGCTTTCGAGGCTGTGCGACAACGGCAGATGCCAGTGGCACAGGCTTGCCGTCTCGTCGTCGTAAAGCCCGAGATGGACCGTGAACGCAGCGGCCTTGATTTTGCGGGCAAGATCGAGATCGGGTGCGGTGTCGTAGGCCGGATTCGCATCGACGATGATCAGGGTTTCGACCTTGTTGTTATCGAGATCGTCCGCGAGCGCGCGCAGGCACTGCGCATCGCTTCGCGAGTTGCCGTCGACCGGTTCAATAAATTGGACCGGCGCGTCGAGCCGCTCGTTGAGCCAATGCACGAGGGCGTGCATTTCGGGTCGCAGGCGCGGCCCGGCAAGGACAAGCGCATGGCCGGAATTTGCCTTCAGATCCGCCGCACAGAGACGCGCAAAATGTCCGGCATCGGCAGGGAGAGCGGGATCCTCCCCGCCCTCCAGGGCGGCGGCAACAGCAAGCGCGAAATTCCCAAATAGTTGCGGATGCAATGCCAGCCGGTGGTCGGCACTAGCGCCTGTCAGAGACCAGTCCGGCCCGACGGCATAGATGCGGGAGAACTTTTGCGACTGACGCATCCTGTTCTGCGCGAATGCGTGCGCCTGAGCCGCCTGCCGCGGGCCGGGACCAAACGGATCCGCATCGAGCGCAAGCACAACGGCGGCATCCGCAATGCGCGGCAAGACCGTGAGGCGCTTGCCGTAGGCGAGCACGCTGCCATCATAAGCCGCGTCTTCGGACAGCGGCTCATAGGCATACCAGCGCGCTTGCGGATATTTCGTCAGGAGATTGCCAATCTGACGAAGCAGCGTCGGCGACGTCACGCGGCCCGAAACAATGCAAAGCTTTGCGCCATTCCGCTCCGACTCTTTCTGCATCTGCCGTTGCAGGGCGCCGGCGAATGCGTCCCAGGTTGCTATATCGTCGCCATGACGCGGGGCCTTTGACCGGCTCGGGTCATAGAGTCCCATGAGATCGGCCTGCGCAAACACGTCAGTTGCGCCCAGGCTCGCAGGATGACGGGGATTGCCCTCGATCTTGATCGGCCGACCGTCGACGGACGACACGAGCGCGCCGCGTCCGAAACCGGACAGTGGAAGCGTCGTGGCAAACTTCAACGTCTCGCCTGAAACGAGCCGTTCGGGCATGTCGACATAGGGCACGATTTCTTCGCGGGGCTTGCTACATGACGCGAGGGACAAAGCAAGCCCGCCGCTCAGCAGCTTCAATGCGGCCCGGCGGTCTATATCTGTGGCCGCGCGCCTCATCGATGGCACCGTGAGCAGTCGGTCAGATGTTCGGTTTCAATGTGATAGGCAAGCTGCAGACGTTTCCCCTGGACGTCCTGATCCTTTGGCGGCTGCCATGTCATGTTGAAGATCTGATCCTGCGGCCGCAGATTCGGCGCGGGGTTACGGTGGCAATCGAGACACCAGCTCATCGTGAGCGGAGCCGTCTGCCGCATCAGCGGCATGGTTTGCACCGCGCCGTGGCAGGTTGAGCAGCCAATTCCATTGGTGACGTGCACCGAATGATCGAAATAGACATAGTCGGGGAGACGATAGACGCGATTCCAGTGAATCGGCTTGCCGGCGGCAAGGCTTTCACGCACCGGCGCAAGCATTTCAACATTGGTGAACAGCTGCGAATGACACGTCATGCATGTCGTCGTCGGCGGCATGCCCGCAAAGGCGGACGTCTCGACTGATGCATGGCAGTAGCGGCAGTCGATGCCCAGCTCGCCGGCATGGTGGGCGTGGCTGAAGGGCACCGGTTGTTGAACCGTGATCGACTGATGCGTCAGATATTGCGAACGCATCACCGCATAACCAGCGCCTGCGGCAAGGAACGGAGTCACAAGAAGCGCAATCAAGACAGCACGCGCGATTGTATCGGCCACCGGGCGAAACAGCTGTGGCATCGGCCGAACGGCTCCCGATCAAACTGTTCACCGAAATGCATGGATCGCGGCCTGCGCCTTCGCCCGCAACAAACTGGTTGTTTTGTGAATACGGCGAACGTTTTGCCTGGCGCGAGATCTCATTCTCCATGCGCCCCTTCCTGCAACCCGCGAGCAAGGCGCGAGTTCCATCGCGCGACGCAACGCGGTCTCCATAGCCCCGGGCAATGCAAGCCCACTCGTGATCGCATCCGTACGGAATATTGGAGCAACACGGAACGATTGAGGTCCGTCGTGTTTATCAGATCGGACTTACGGCCATTTGTTATGAATTTTCATCGGCGGCAATTGTTGGCGACTGCGGCGTGGTTTGTAGCCGGGACCACGCTTGCACGGGCCTCGATCATCAGTGGGCAGTTGCCGTGGCATCCGAACGCAGGCGAACCGCCGACCAGGGTGCGGCCGGGTCCCTGGCTTTATTTTTCACTCGACGAAGCGAATGCTGTCGAGGCAATAGCCGACCGGATCATCCCTCCGGATCCTGAGACGCCCGGCGGAAGGGATTCCGGCTGCGGCGTCTATATCGACCGGCAATTGGCGGGACCCTACGGACGCAGTGACGGACTTTTCCGTGGCGCACCGTTCCACAAGGGCACCAAAACGCAGGGACCGCAATCGCCGGTGACTCCCGCCGAACTGTACCGCAAGGCGCTTACGGCGCTCGATCAGTATTGTCGCACGCAATTCAGCGGCAAGCACTTCACCGATTTGAGCGACAGCGACAAGGACAACGTGCTGCACGGCCTCGACACCGGCACGCTGAAGCTCGAAGGCGCCGACGGCAAGGTTTTCTTCGATCAGATTCTCAAGGACATCCGGCAGGGATTCTTTGCCGACCCGATCTATGGGGGCAACCGCGATCTCGTCGCCTGGAAAATGATCGGCTTCCCCGGCGCCCGCTACAACTACCTCGACTGGATCGATCGTCATAATGAACGCTATCCGCTGCCGCCGGTCGGAATTGGCGGCTCCATCAACTGGACTCCGAAAAGCTGAAGGCGATGGCAAGGAAGCTTCCGCATAAGGATGTCGTCATCATCGGCCTGGGCTGGACCGGCTCGATCCTTGCGCACGAGCTGACAGATGAAGGCCTTGATGTCATCGCAATCGAACGCGGTCCCTGGCGCGATACGGCCACCGACTATCCGCCGACCTACGCGCAGGACGAACTGCGCTATCGCATCCGCCACGAACTTTTCCTTCGGCCGGACCAGAACACTTTCACGTTCCGCAACAAGATGGATCAGACGGCGCTGCCGATCCGCACCTGGGGCGCGTTCATGCCGCCCAACGGCGTCGGCGGCGGAGGCGTCCACTGGAATGCCGAAACCTGGCGATTCCTGCCGACCGACTTTGTGCTCAAGACGCATCTGACCGAACGCTATGGCGCGAGCTTTCTTCCCGACGACATGACAATCCAGGACTGGGGCGTCACCTATGACGACCTTGAGCCGTACTATGACGCATTCGAGTATCTCTGCGGCACGAGCGGAACAGCCGGCAACCTGAACGGTCAAATTCAGGATGGTGGCAATCCTTTCGAAGGGAAGCGCTCCCGCCCCTATCCCAACCCGGCGCAAAAGCAGGGATTCGGTCACACCCTGTTTGCCAGGGCCGCGCGCGAGCTCGGCTACAAGCCGTTCCCGCAGCCCTCGGGCAATATGTCACAGGCCTATGTCAATTCCCTGGGTGTGCGGCTGGGCCCCTGCACCTATTGCGGTTACTGCGAATGGTTCGGCTGCGCCAATTATTCGAAGGCGAGCCCGCAGACCACAATCCTGCCGGTGCTCGTCCGCAAATCGAATTTTTCCGTTCGGGACAACTCGGAAGTCACGCACATCAATCTCGATGGATCGGGAAAACGCGCGACCGGCGTGAGCTTTGTCGACACGGAGGGCGAGGAATGGGAGCAGCCGGCGGACCTCGTGATTCTCGCGGCTTATTCCATCTTCAACGTGCAAATGCTGCTGCATTCGAAGATCGGACAGCCATACGACCCTGCCGCCAATACCGGCGTCATCGGCCGCAATTTCACCCACCAGGCAATGTCGAGCGTGGATGCGTTCTTTGACAAGGCGAAGTTCAATTTCAATCCGTTCATCGCCTCCGGCGCGATCGGAATGTGCATCGACGAGTTCAACGGCGACAATTTCGATCACGGCCCGCACGGCTTTGTCGGCGGCGGCTATCTGGGTCAGGTGCAGACCAACGGGCGGCCGATCGAAACGACACCGGTGCCGAAGGGCACACCGAGATGGGGCGCCAAATGGAAACAGGCCGTCCGTGACAATTATCTCTGCAATCTCAAGGGCGGCAGCATCCATGGCAGCTTCTACAGCTATCGCGACATCTATCTCGATCTCGACCCGACCTATCGCGATCGCTTCGGACGCCCGCTGGTCCGCATGACGATTGATTTTCATGAGAACGAGCTCAAGGCGGCCGCATTCATGACGGACAAATACGCGGAAATCGTCAAGGCGATGGGCGCCCATACGGTCGAGAAGAAGCCGCGCAAGGGCCCCTATGACGTCACCAAATATCAGACGACGCATCTCAACGGCGGCGCCGTCATGGGCAACGACCCGAAGACCAGCGCGATCAATCGCTATCTGCAGAGCTGGGACGTACCGAATTTGTTCGTCATGGGCGCGAGCGCATTTCCGCAAAATGCCGGTTACAACCCGACCGGAACGGTCGCGGCTCTGGCATTCTGGTCGGCGAAGGCGATCCGCGAACAATATCTCAGGAATCCGGGACCGCTCGTTCATGCCTAGACGATGCACCATTGCCGCCGTGGCCGGCGCGCTCATCGCGGGCCAATCGATCATCGGCAACTGCCGGGCGGCCGACACCGATCAGCAGAAATATCACCAGATCGAGCACGGACGCTATCTTGCAACGCTGGCGGACTGCTCCGCCTGTCACACCAAAAAGAAAGGCGGCAAGCCGTTTGCTGGCGGCCGCCCGATCGAAACGCCTTTTGGGGTTGTCGTGTCGGCCAACATTACACCCGACCGCGAAACCGGTATTGGAAACTGGACGGATGAGCAATTTGACAATGCTGTTCGCGACGGCATTCGCCCGGACGGGAGCAGACTCTACCCGGCAATGCCATACACGGCATATACGAAACTCTCACGCGACGACGTGAAGGCGATACGCGCCTATCTCGCGACGGTCGAACCGGTCAAAAATCCGGTCGTCACCAATCAACTGCCCTTCCCGTTCGACATCCGCCTCGGCATGCTCGGTTGGGATGCGCTTTTTTTCCACCAGGGGGAATTCAAGCCTGACGCCAACAAATCGCCGGAATGGAACCGGGGGGCGTTTCTGGTGAACGGGCCGGGTCATTGCGGCGCCTGTCACACGCGGAAGCATGTCCTCGGCGGCGACGAGACATCCGCCGCCCTTCAGGGCGGTCAGGTTCAGGGCTGGTTCGCTCCGGACATTACGGGCGACAGAGTGAGCGGGCTTGGCGGCATGTCGACGGACGAGATCGTCACCCTGCTCAAGACCGGCCACGACAAGGTCGGCACCGTCACCGGCCCCATGAGCGAGGAAGTCGAAGCGTCGAGCTCGCATTTCTCCGACAGCGACCTCAAGGCGATCGCGACTTATCTCAAGAGCCTGCCAGGCAACGAGACCAGTGCGACGCCGCTCGTGCAATCGGATTCGCGAATGAAGGCGGGACGGGCGATCTATCGGGATACCTGTTCAGCCTGTCATGGGCTCGATGGCAAGGGTTCGCCGAACCTTTTTCCTGCATTGGCCAAGGCGCCTTCCGTTCGCGCCAAAGATCCGACATCCGCAGTCCGCGTCATCCTGCGGGGTGCACGCAGCGCGGCGACCAGCGCCGAGCCGACCGCGCCGGCGATGCCGTCGTTCGGATGGGAGCTCAAGGATGACCAGATTGCAGCGGTGTTGACTTACATCCGCAATAGCTGGGGCAATGCGGCCGCGGCGGTTTCACCGGACGACGTCGGCAAGCAGAGATCGAAGCTTGCGAACCGCACTGACTAAACTAGTTTTCATGACCCGCAAGCCGCGCCAGGAGCCGCCGGGGTTCGGCAACGAGGCGGTTTCCCCGCCATGCGACGTAACAGTCTGGCCTGATCAGCGCCAAATCGCAGTCGTAGAGATTGCGCGCCTCCGCATCGGCAAGATCGAGGACTTCGAGCGGGATTCGCTGACGAGCCGCCGCATCGGTCATTGCCGCAACATCCGGCGGCCGCGGACCAAGGCGCAGCAGCGTGAATCCGCGGCAAAGACGGTCATAGAGCGAATCTCCCTCTCCACGCCCGGCACCAACCCAGAAATGTGGCGCCCGTCCGCCCGGTATGCTGGTCGGGACATAGGCCGTGAGATCGTCAGCTGGAGCGGGTCCGTCACCTGCGATGATGGGCGAGCCGTCATAACGCGCACCCAGCTGTACGCCGATCGAAGCGAACTGTTCGCCGAACTGGCCGAGCATCGTGCCTGCGGCGCGGCGCGCGGCTTCTCCCGCGGGCGTGCCCTCTTCAATTGCGGGATCAATATCGGTCTCGCCGATATTGGCGGTGAGACGGCGCGCAGCTTCGGTATTGCGGAGCGCAACCGGCATGCGCTCCGTCTCATATGATGGCAGAAGTCCCGGCCCGCCCCAGCCCCGCAGCATGGCCGCAAGCTTCCAGGAAAGATTATCCGCGTCATCGATCCCGGTGTTCATGCCGAAGCCGCCGGTCGGCGTGAACAGATGGACGGCATCGCCCGCCAGAAGGACGCGGCGGTCCGCGAAGCCTTCCGCCACCAGCGCCATGCCCGCCGTCCACGGCTCGTGAGCGATAACGTCCATGTCGATATCGGCGCCGACACAGCGGCGCATGGAGTCGGCGACGAGCGCGTCGGACGGCGGCTGACCCGGCTCATCGGCACGCGTCCGGAACAGGAATTCATCCTTGCCGTTCACGGCA
>DATEKG010000075.1:0-2989 GCA_035277565.1 Pseudolabrys sp. | reverse complement strand
GCACTGCGCCCGGAAAAGCGCGTGACGGCAAGATCGAAACTGCCCCAGAAAAAATGCACCGGGCTCGCCTTGCCGAGAAAGCCGGTACGGAAACGCGCGAACACGTCGCTCGCCGCCAGCAACACGCGCCAAAAGCGATTTGCGTATTCGGGATCGTAAGAAGCGTGCAGCGTGTCCAGCTCGAACGCGATACAGTCGGCGATCTCGCACGGCATTGTGCTTAGCTTTACATCGATATGGAGTTCCTCCAGCGCGATCATCAGCGACCTGTAGAATTCCGCGACACTCATCGGCTTGAGCGTGAGCTGCCGGAAATGACCTTCGCCGGTCCGCAGCCAGAGCACGTGATCGATGAAATCAAAATCGATCTGGAAATTTCCGCCGCGCCAGGGGATCGGCGATGTCGTCAAGCCGCGTGCGGTGACATAGAGCGCCACTTGCCAGGAATGGTTGAGCCAGGACGCCAGCGCAAGCCGGACCTTGCCTACGACCTGGGTCCACAGATGCAGGGTCTCGCGGGTCGCACGCCAGGCGCTCAGATGCAGTTCGGGCCATCGCTCCTGGTGTTTTGTCATTCCTAAGATCATGTGGTGATCAAGTGCGCGCAGTAAAGAGCGGCCCTTCAGACGCCGTTCAACGGCCAAAAAGCAGAGAGGCCGCCCCAACCCCAGAGCGGCCTTCCCCCAGCAACAGACGAGCGATGTTAAAAGAACTTGTAGTTCAACCCGGCGCGAACAACGTTGTCAGTCATCCTGCCACTAACAATGTTGAGCGCCGGGCTCACCGCGACCGTCGGTCCGTCCCCAAAGTCAATGTAAAGATATTCAACCTTTGCGCTCCAATTGTTCAGGAACGCCCATTCGACTCCGCCACCAACTGTCCAGCCACTGTAGTCATGGCCGCCATTGAAGGCGACTGTCGTCGCCGATATCGCAGTACCCTCGATCTTGCCATGACCGAAGGCCCAGCCGCCCGTCACATAAGGCATCCAGCGATCGAACGCCCAGCCGACGCGCGCACGCGCGGTGCCGAACCACTCAAGCTTGTCGCTGTATGTTGCCGAGAGCCCCGGCACCACCAAAGCGCCGACGATCGGAGGCAGGGTGAAGGTACCGTCGCCTTTTTGAGCGGACCCCTGAATGTCGGCCTCGACGCCGAAGACCCACTGACCGGATTGCCAGTTATAGCCAATCTGACCGCCGCCGATGAAGCCGTCGATGCGGTCGGAATTGGACAGGAGGTTCACGCCGGTAATAGTAACAAGTGTGTTGTCCTGATGACCCCAGCTGCCACCGGCATTCAGACCGACATAGAAGCCGGTCCAATTGTAGGGCGGCATAACCATCGGTGCTTTCGTCGGCATGCGCGCCGGCAAATCGGCGGCATGACCCGCAGACGGGGCTCCAATGAAACCAGCGATAACAAGCGCGCTCAAATACCGGCACATGGCCTCAGCTCCAAAAGTAATTTCAAAGTCTAGAATTACGCTGCAAAAGAATTCACGACAATCGATGCCGGATATTCCGGTGTGTTTTGCACCCGAATTTGCGCGGCAGTGCTGAAAAAGTCACAGTCCGGAGTTGCCAGGATTCCGCTATTTGTCGCTGCATCTAATTACCGTCGGTTACACCAAATTTATTCGATAATGGCGCTGCGATTCCTTTTTTATGCACGGTGATATTGACCCTGCACTGAGTCTCGATGGGAGTTCGTCCCACGGATTCAACGTGTCAGCAGGGTTACTCCGATGCGCGACTTGCTGTTCATGGTGGCCCCAATCGCCCTCGTCATTTATTTCGTGATCTATCCCGACCAGTTCACCGCGTTTCTGGATTGGGCCGGCCAATTCGTCCACTGACGGCAACCGCAGCGAGGCTCGACCGCCTGCGGCAGGAATATTGGGGAAAGCGCGCTGAGCGGCATTGGCCGCCCAATGGTTCCATTGCGCTCAGCCGGGAGGACCGGCACGACTTATCCGATTGACGGACGCCCTGGCATCTGCCATCCGCATCGCCTGTTCGTTATTTCTCCGTTGCGAAATGCCTCAAAAATCTTTCCGCGTCGGCCGCTCATTTACGGGGCTTGGCCTCTTCGCTGTCAGGCCGATCAGAAAGCGCGAGAAAATCGTCGAATACAAAGGCCCGCGCATTGGCCCGGAAGTGGCCGCGCGGCGGGAGCAGCGCGGCAATCGCTATCTTTATGAGATCAACGCCCGCGTGACGATCGACGGCACGCCGCGCAGCAATATCGCGCGCTACGCAAACCATTCCTGCAATCCGAACGCCGAAAGTTTCACCTATGGCGGCCGCGTGTTCATTCGCGCACTTCGCAATATAAAGCCAGACGAGGAAATCACCTACGACTACGGGACCGACTATCTCAAGCATGTCATCGGCCGCTCGCATTGCCGGTGCAAGCGCTGTCGCCGGCGGCGTGCACGGAAGCGGCGGGAGGCTCGCGTCCGGCAGAAGCGACGCAAGACGCGGACGCTGCGCAAACGCCGCGCGGCGCGCGGGCGTCAGGACCGTTAGTCTCTTGCGCAGCCCCGCCATGTGGTTTTGTGGCTCCCCGGCCTCATCGGCGCATGGTAGGCAAGCACCTCATTTCTTCGGGGAGCGTCCTTGACGTCCGAGAGCCTTGACCAGCGCGCGGTCACGCGCGCCGACCGCATTCCCCTTGGGATCCTTTTCATGCTCGGCGCGACTGTCATGTTCGCGCTGTCCAGCGCCTTGTCGAAATGGCAGGTCGCCGAATATTCATTCGTCGAGGTCCTGTTTTTTCGCGCGATCGCCGCGCTCGTCACCTGCGCCGCGCTGATTCTCCCACGCACGGGACTTGCCGTGTTGCACACGAACCGCCTGCGCGACCATTTCGGCCGCAGCGTCACGCAGGCTACCGCACAGAGTTTGATCATCATCGCTTTCGGCCTCATGCCGCTTGCGGGCGCCGTTGCGATCAATTTCTCTTCGCCGCTCTTTGCAACCTTGTT
>DATEKG010000074.1:0-9194 GCA_035277565.1 Pseudolabrys sp. | reverse complement strand
CCGAGAGCGCCGAGCTGAGCGGCCGTCTCAAATCCAATGCCAGCCGTTGCGCCGGTAATAATGCAGGTCCGGTCTTTCACACCTGTGCGTTCCTGATGACGGGACAACGCCGCTTTCGTGAAATCTGTTCATTTTACAACGAGTTTGATCGACACGCCCGCGTTTACGAAGGATGCTTGGCTTGTCTGGCCGGGGCAGATTAAAAGCCTGAACGGAAATCAGTCGAGCAGAGTCATGTCCGATGCGCCAATTGTTGAAACGTCATTCAGATTCGCAACATTTTTCGGCAGCAAATATCGAAGTGGAAGTTTTGCGTCCGAGCGCCAACAGTCTGGTGCTGGCATATATTGTGACTGGCAGGCTGGGCGACATGCAAATACCGCCTGTTGGTCCGGTTGTGCGCGGAGATAAACTCTGGCTGCACACATGTTTCGAGGCATTTGTCCGCGCTTCGTCAGAAACCGGGTATTACGAGTTTAACTTTGCCCCATCCATGCAATGGGCGGCATATCGGTTTGGCAGCTATCGGAGTGGCATGTCCGTGGCGACCGAAATCGGCGCGCCATCGATAGCTGTGGACTCGAAGGGCGATTGCCTCAGTTTGCGGGCCTCGGTGGCGTTGGACCAGTTGGCGGGCTTGACGCGGAAAATCTCATGGCGTCTTGGTCTGTCTGCATTGATTGAAGACTTGAGTGGCCGAAAGTCATATTGGGCGTTGGCGCATCCGCCAGGAAAGCCGGACTTTCATCATATGGATGCCTTTGCGCATGAGTTTTCTCCTGAAGTTCGGCATTGATCGGCTCATCACCGAGCCACCTTTGCGGGCGCCACTCAAAGGCAAACGCGTGGCGTTGCTTGGACATCCCGCTTCGGTCACCGAAGACCTGACTCATACGCTCGATGCGCTGATCGCGTGCGATGACGTGAAGGTGAGTGCTGCATTTGGACCGCAGCACGGCTTGCGTGGCGACAGGCAGGACAACATGGTCGAGTCTCCGGATTTCAACGATCCGGTGCATGGCATTCCGGTCTTTAGCCTCTATGGGGAGGTACGCAGGCCATCCGACAGGATGATGAATGCATTTGATGTATTACTTGTCGATCTGCAGGACCTGGGTTGTCGCATCTACACGTTCATCACGACCCTGCGCTATGTCCTTGAGGCGGCAGCGCGGCACCACAAGACTGTTTGGGTTCTCGATCGGCCCAATCCTGTCGGCCGGCCTGTCGAAGGACTAACGCTGGATCCCCGCTGGGAAAGTTTTGTGGGCGCAGGACCGTTGCCGATGCGCCATGGCCTTACGCTCGGCGAGCTTGGTCTATGGTTCATCAACACGCTCAAGCTGGATGTCGATTATCGCGTCATCGGAATGCAGGGGTGGTCGCCGGATGCTGCTCCGGGGTTCGGATGGCCCTTGGGCGCGCGAACCTGGGTCAATCCCAGCCCCAATGCACCGAACCTGTGGATGGCCCGCGCTTATGCGGGAACCGTGATGCTCGAGGGTACGACGCTATCGGAAGGGCGCGGCACGACCCGGCCGCTCGAGCTGTTCGGTGCTCCGGATATCGACACGCGGGCCGTCATGAAAGAGATGGAGGTTCTTGCGCCGCGTTGGCTCGATGGTTGCCGCCTGCGCGAGTGCTGGTTTGAACCCACTTTTCATAAACACGCCGGCAAGCTTTGCCACGGCGTGCAGATACATACGGAAGGTCCGCGTTACGACCACCGTTCGTTCAAGCCATGGCGCGTTCTGGCGCTGGCCTTCAAGGCGATCCGCCGTTTGTATCCGGACTATACGCTCTGGCGCGATTTCGCTTACGAATATGAACGTGACAGGCTCGCCATCGATGTCATTAACGGCAGTCCACTCTTGCGAGAGTGGGTCGATGATATGACCGCGACAGCGAAGGATCTCGATGGACTGGCAGTGCGGGATGAGAAGGCCTGGTCGAGCGAACGCCAGGAATTCCTGCGCTACTGAACGTAGTCGGCGCGTCCGTCGAGCCAGGTTGCGGCGACGTCAAGCTCCTGCGTCAGAGCCACAAGATCGGCACGAGCACCTGGAATCAACGATCCACGCTCGTCATCCACGCCCATAAAACGCGCGGGCGTCAGCGAAGCCGCGCGAAGTGCATTCTCCAGCGGGACCTGAGCCAATCTGACCGCATTGCGTACTGCCGAAGCCATGTCCAGATGTGCGCCCGCGAGAGTGCCGCCTTCGGTGATCAGCCGTCCGTCAGCCAGTTTTATCGTTTGCCCAATCAATTCGAAATGCTTCAGCGATGTCCCAATCGTCGGCATGGCATCGGTGACGAGCACAACTCGATCGGAGCCCTTCGCGGCAAACGTGGCTCGGATCAAAAGCGGATCGACATGAATTCCGTCGACGATGAGACCTGCTGTCAGCCGACGTTCCGCGAGTGCCGCACCTATGATCCCTGCGGCGCGCGCGCTCAAGGGCGGCATTGCATTGAAAAGATGGGTCACACCGGTGACCCCTTCTGCGACCGACCGCATGACTACGGGAGCGGTCGCCTCGCTGTGGCCGATGGATATTCGCACGCCGCTTGCGGCCAATGTCCGGATAAAACCTGGAGGCACGCATTCCGGCGCCAGGGTAACCAGCGATCTGCCGGCAGCGCAGAGCTTGCACAACTCCTCGATATCACCCGCTACGGGTTTCGCGATCCGGTCCGCAGGGTGGACGCCCGGGCGTTGCGGACTGATGAATGGGCCTTCCAGATGCACGCCGAGGACGCCATCTCTGCCGGCGATCGCGCAGGCGGCGGCGATGGCGCTTCGCATCTGCTCGCGCGTGCCGCTGATCAATGTCGGCAGGCAGGCCGTCGTGCCAAAACGGCGGTGTGCGCGGGCAATGGCGCGCATACCGTCGGCCGTGGGTTGATCATTGAGGAGAACGCCTCCGCCGCCATTGACCTGCAAATCGATGAAGCCGGGCGCCAGGAAGATACCCGGTTGGAGGCGTCTCTGAGGTAGATCCGGCGGAACCTCGGCCCAGCGGGCAATTCCGGCAATCCGACTATTGCGGATCAGGACCGCGGCTTCCGGGTGCCAATTCCCCCCGTCGAAAACGCGATCCGCCAGGATGGCATGCCGGTCGGCATTTGCAGGAATGGTTTGATCCGGACTCATGAACATTCTTGAACATACTTGGCGGGCTGGATTGGCGGCGCAACAACTCCAATCTAGGCTAAAGAACGCCGAATACCCAAGTCGTTACCCAAGTCGCTAGCGCCGACCCTCTTGTTGGCGGGATGATGTCCCGATCGGGCGCGACCAGGCGCAGGCCCGTTCCGTTTCTGCAGTCGCGAACGAAAAGAGAAATATTATGGACCGTTTGGTCATTCGTGGCGGCAAGCGCATCGAAGGCTCTGTCCAGATTCGCGGCGCCAAGAACGCAGCATTGCCGCAGATAGCCGCTGCGCTGCTCAGCCCCGGGCAGCTGGAGTTGCGCAATGTTCCCGAAGTAACCGACGTCGATAGTATGTTGGCGCTGATGAGCGAATTCGGCGTGGTCGCCAGCCGCGGACCCGGCCGGGTCCTTGTCCTCGACGCGAGCGATGCACGCAACGCCCAGGCGCCCTACGATATTGTCCGCCGCATGCGCGCCAGCATTCTCGTCCTGGGACCGCTGCTCGCCCGTTTCGGGTCTGCGTGCGTGTCCCTGCCGGGCGGGTGCGCGATTGGCGCGCGGCCAATCGACTTGCATCTCAAGGCGCTCGACGCGCTTGGGGCGGATGTCAAAATTGAGTCCGGTTACATTCACGCGCGCGCTAAGGGTGAGGGCCTGTCCGGAGCTCGTGTCGTATTATCCTCACCATCTGTGGGGGCGACGGAGACCGCCTTGATGGCGGCGACGCTCGCCCGCGGCGAAACCGAGATACTTAACGCAGCGCGCGATCCTGAAGTCTGCGACCTCGCGCTATGCCTCACCGCGATGGGCGCACATATTGAAGGTGCAGGAACGCATCGGATTCTGGTGCAGGGCGTGGATACCCTGCGCCGCGCCCGCCATGATCTGATCACCGACCGTATCGAGGCGGGGACCTACGCCATCGCCGCCGCCATTACGGGCGGCCATCTAGAGATCCTCGGCGCACATCTCGAACACCTCGCAGCGGTCGGTGCCGCCATGGAGAGTGCCGGAGCTCGGATATGGCCGACCGACCGCGGCCTGATGGTCATCCGGGAGGGCCCTCTGAAGGCCGTCGACATTACGACTGAACCTTATCCCGGATTTCCCACGGATTTACAGGCGCAGTTCATGGCGTTGATGAGCATTGCATCCGGGGCCTCGGTCATTCGGGAGACAATCTACGAGAGTCGATTCATGCACGTGCCGGAGCTCGGACGGCTTGGAGCGAACATCTCGCTACAAGGTTCGACGGCACTGGTACGTGGCGTCGAGCGGCTCCACGGCGCGGAAGTGATGGCTACCGACTTGCGCGCTTCGGTCTGCCTGGTGCTCGCGGCGCTGGCGGCCGAAGGCGAGACAACCGTTCACCGCGTCTACCATCTCGACCGCGGGTATGAGTCCCTTGATCACAAGCTGGTGCAGTGCGGTGCGCATATCCATCGGGTTGCGGAATGACGGCGACCGCAGAACTTGGTCCGCTTTTCCTTGGCGCTGATGGTGGCGGTACTGGCTGCCGTGCGCGCATCGAAGACGCCAAAGGATCCCTGCTCGGGACCGGTATTGCCGGGCCGGCCGCGCTCCGCCTGGGTATTGATCGAGCACTTGCCGAAGTCGAAAAGGCCTGCCGCCTCGCACTCGAGGACGCCGGACTTGGCGCCAATGCCCTGGGTTCGGCGTATGCTGCCGTCGGACTGGCCGGGGTTGGCCGAAAAGGTGTGCTTCAGGAGCTCATCGAGCGGCCACATCCTTTTCGCTCCGTCACCTACGTCCATGACGCGACGATTGCCTGCATCGGGGCGCACGGAGCCCGGGATGGCGGCATCGTCATCGTTGGAACGGGCAGCATCGGTTTTGCCGTTATCGGAGAACGTGAGATCAGGATTGGCGGTTACGGTTTTCCCATATCCGATGAGGGTAGCGGGGCGGATCTCGGTCTGCATGCCATTCGCCTGGCACTGCGGGCTTACGACGAGCGCGCGGTAGGCACCAGCCTCACGCGCGAAGTCATGAATCGCTTCCACAATGATCCATTTGAAGCCGTGACTTGGATGGATCACGCAACGGCCACGGACTACGCGACCTTTGCGCCTTTGGTGTTACGTCACGCCGATGCGGGGGATCCGATCGCGCGCCGGATTTTGCGAGACGCTGCAGAACAGGTCGACGAACTGGTACGTCGGCTGACCGAGTGCGGCGCCCGCCGTGTTGCCCTGCTCGGCGGACTTGCATCCCCGATGGAACCCTGGTTGTCGCCCGATGTTCAGCGTCGGTTGGTTCCGGTGGAGGGTGATGCCGTTGACGGCGCCTTATACCTGGCTCGGCGAGCCGCCATGAAGGACTAGTGCCATGCGCACCGAGCAAATCAGCCCCCGCTACGTCGAACTCGATTCCTGGTCAACCGCCGAAATGATTGCCGCCATGTACGAGGGGCAGCTTGCCGCTGTCGCTGCGGTTCGTGGTGCTCTTGGCGCGATAGGCGCGGCGGTCGAGGAGGCCGTGCCGGCACTGCAGCGAGGCGGACGGATCGTTTACGCCGGCGCCGGCACGTCCGGGCGCATCGGCGTGCAGGACGGCAGCGAGCTTCCGCCGACCTATGATTGGCCAACAGATCGTCTTGTGTTCGCTGTGGCAGGCGGGCTGGATGCGCTCGTGCGCAGCGCCGAGCAGGCCGAGGACAACGAGGCCGCCGGTGCCAGGGTCATGGAGGAAGCAAAGATCAACGCCAGCGACGTCGTCATTGGCATCGCTGCGAGCGGCACCACTCCGTTTACGGTTGGCGTTTTACGGGCGGCCAACGCCGCGAATGCAGTGACGATCGCCATTGCAAGCAATCCTGGCGCTCCATTGTTCGAAAGCGCCCGTCATCGCATTTTGGTGGATACGGGGAGCGAGGTGATCGCCGGTTCCACCCGCATGAACGCAGGTACGGCCCAAAAAATCGTGCTCAATCTTTTCTCGACCACGGTGATGATAAAGATGGGGCGCATCTATCGCGGGTTGATGGTGGACATGCGCGCGCGGAACGCCAAGTTGCGCCGTCGCGCAGTGGCTATCGTAAGCGAAATCATCCGCTGTGATGCAGGGGATGCGACTCGCTATCTCGACCAGGCAGAAGGCGACGTGAAGACGGCTGTTCTCATTGGCATCGGGCTTGACCGCGCAAAAGCCGTGCAATTACTGGAAGAGCACGGGGGCAATTTACGGTCCGCTATCGCGGCGTCGAAGAGTGGCGATGATTGAATCACGCACCGGAAGTGCGATGGCCGATGAAATCGCTGAAATTCCGGCAGCGGCCGAGCGTCTCCTTTTGCCCGGTGGCAAACTCAAAGCGATCGTAGAGCGAATAGAACGGCATAAGCCACACAACGTCGTTTTCTGCGGGCGCGGCAGTTCGGGTCATGTGGGCGTCTATCTGCGGTATCTTTTCGAAGGCCGTTTGGGTCTGCTGGCATCAGCCGCGGCGCCTTCCGTTGTGACTGCCTACAAGCGACCGCCAGACCTGCACGGCGTGCTGTTCATTGTAATATCGCAGTCCGGGCGCAGTCCGGATCTCGTCACCGCCACAGAGGCAGCGCGCAAACTCGGCGCGCTCACACTGGCCATTGTTAATGAAGAGAACTCTCCTGCGGCTGCCGCTTCGGAGCTGGTCCTGCCGATCGGTGCCGGAACCGAACATGCCATCGCGGCGACGAAGACAGTCGCGTTGTCGATGATTGGGGGCGCGCAGCTGGTGGCGGCGCTGGCGCACGACAGTGATCTACATAACGGGCTCCAGCAATTGCCGTTCAGGTTGTCTGCCGGGCTCGCGTGCGATTGGTCAGCGTGGGCCGATAGTGCGGCGAGCGCGGCGGCGACCTTCGTTGCGGGACGCGGATACGGTCTGGGGTGTGTTCGTGAGGTCGCACTCAAGGTCGCCGAGATTTTGCGCGTTCCTGCACTGGGTTACAGCGCCGCCGAACTGCGCCACGGGCCACGCGCGGCGATTACTCCATCAACGCCCGTGCTCGTCCTGCGGCAGAACGACGAAGCCGCAGCCTCGGTCGACGAACTTGTTCGCGATCTTAAGAATGCAGGTGAAACGGTGTTCACCGCCGGCGGGCCGGCGGGCACGCTGCCCTGGATTGGTGACGGTCACCCCGTCTGTGACCCGGTCGTCATGCTCATTCCGGCCTATCGCGCACTCGAGACGGCGGCACGTCGGCGCGGTCTCGATCCGGATCATTCGCCTTATCTGAGCAAGGTGACGCGTACCCTGTAATGTCGGCTCGACCAGGTCGTCATCCTGGCAGCGCCCGGGAGTTTCTCCGAACCGGCCGTGAGGCTGCCGCTCGGATCGCAGCCGCAATCAGTTTCCTTTTGGCCACATCGGTATGATCATCGAAACGCGCTTGCGATATTCGATGTAGGCATCGCCATGGAACGTGATGAGGTCGCGTTCTTCCAGCAGGATGCCGATGAGGATGTACCCGGTGGTCGCGACGGAAAACAACAGATGGCCGGCCGTCATCGTCGGTGTTGCCCAGAACGCCAACAGAAAGCCGAAATAGATCGGATGACGAACCCACTTGTAGAACAGCGGCGTGCGGAAGGATGGATGCTGCGCCGTCCTGCCTCGCCAATGAGCGTAAACCTGCTGCAAGCCGAATAAATCAAAATGATTGATGAGGAACGTACTGAGCAGCACCGTACCCCAGCCGATCCAGAAGATGACCCAGAGGATGATTACGCCGGCCGGATTGGTGACGGACCAGATCACATCGGTCATGGGCCGCCATTGCCAGTAGAGCAGCAGCAGAATGAGGCTTGAGAACAACACGTAAGTGCTGCGTTCTATAGGACGCGGCACAAATTGCGTCCATCCGCGCTTGAATTTCTGCCTCGCCATAACGCTGTGCTGAATTGCGAACAGGCCGAGAAGAACGACGTTAACAATCAGGGCTGAAATCGTGAACGGCCCGCCGCCGCCAATATCAATCGACTTCGGCACGACGAGGTTGCCGACGAAGCCGATTGCGTAAAGAAATGATCCTAAAAAAATGATATAGCAGATTGCGCCGTAGATCAGTGCTGCCATGATTGCCTCCGCAGGTTTTTCGGTAAGCTACCGTCGCAAGGCCGCCTGACGATCAATCATAGCTGAAAAATAGAAGGACAGGGAGAGGCGACTTCGGGTCACGCGTGGTCAGCGCCTTAGCCGCGACGATCAGCCGGCCGCTCTCGGAATTCCTTGGGACCGCGCAGAAGAGCCGCGATACGCCATGCGCATGTGGCCAGCGCAATATGACATTCCATTGACCGTGCAATTGCCGCAGAAAGTATAGCCAACAGCATCGATGCCGCCGATGGGCCAGCGGCATTTGTGCGGCGCCAGGTTGAACAGCGAGCACGGTTCGGCGCTGACGACATCTTCCGCAATCGGGGCAGATGCGAAAAGCGCCTTGAGCATGAGTCGCTGAGTCAGGACTTGCGGCCGGCGAATTGAGCTTTCCTTCCGCGATCGCGGCGCACCGGGCCTTCTGCCGCGCGACAAACCGAGCCGGCTGATCTTGCCGATGACGGCGTTGCGTGAAACGCCAATCTCGAGCGCAATTTGCGCGCAGGTCAGACCAGCGCTGACACCACTCCTGAGCTGAGCGATGCGCTCGGCTGTCCATGTTTCGCGGGTATTTTTGGGTGAAGTTTCGATGACGGTCATGTTTGGCCTCGTGACCAGTTGACGCGGCCAAGCTGGGCCGCGGACAGGGCGAGGTCGAACTGACGCCTCCGTAGCGTTTAGGACGAATGCCGGGTCTCAGACTGACTGCGCAAACCGATGTTGGGCATCGGGCCGCATCGCGCTGTCGGGCTGCACACCCCTCATATCAATCGTCCGGAGTCCGCGTGTTTCAGTCGGAAGCAGCTGATTTCGGGTTTCTGACGACCCAATTCCTGACAACACGCGAAGCCCGGGCGACAAAATCCATCGCCGAATCAAGCGTTTCATGATTCGATTCGCGTCGCAAGGATTATAATGCCATAATAATAGGGTTATAATTC
>DATEKG010000073.1:0-13799 GCA_035277565.1 Pseudolabrys sp. | reverse complement strand
CTGCGGTCTGGACGATACGCTGGAATCGATCCGCGATGAAATGCGCAAATTCTCCGACACCGAGGTGATCAACCGCGCTCAGGGATGGCATCGAACCAACAGTTATATCCCGATGGAGATCATTTCGCAGATGTCCGGGCTCGGGGTATTTGGTCTGACAATTCCGGAGAAATTCGGCGGCATGGGGCTCGGCAAAGAGTCCATGTGTGTCGTCTCCGAGGAATTATCGCGCGGCTATATTGGCGTGGGATCGCTGGGCACACGTTCGGAAATTGCCGCTGAACTGATCCTTGGCAGCGGGACTGCGGCGCAAAAGGAAAAGTGGCTGCCGAAAATCGCATCAGGCGAAATTCTGCCGACCGCGGTATTCACCGAACCAAACACCGGCTCCGACCTCGCCTCGGTCAAGGCCCGCGCCGTGCGGGAGGGCGATGTCTATCGGATATTTGGCAACAAGACCTGGATCACGCACCCTGTGCGCGCCGACCTTATGACCTTACTGGTTCGCACGGATCCGAAGGAATCCGGCCATCGCGGCCTCTCCATGCTGCTGGCCGAAAAGCCTCGTGGCGACGACAGTACACCTTTTCCGGCGGCCGGGATGAGCGGCACGGAAATCGAAGTGCTCGGTTATCGCGGCATGAAAGAGTATGAAATCGCGTTCGACGGCTTCGAGGTCAAGGCGGAAAATCTTCTCGGTGGCGTCGAGGGCCTTGGGTTCAGGCAACTGATGCAAACTTTTGAATCCGCTCGCATCCAGACGGCGGCGCGTGCGATCGGCGTTGCACAGGCGGCGATGGAACAGGCGCTGAATTACGCGCAAAGCCGTATTCAGTTTGGCGTACCGATCATCGAGTTTCCGCGCGTCGCCGACAAGATTGTCATGATGGCGGTTGAAATCATGATGACGCGCCAATTGACTTATTACGCCGCGCGCCAGAAGGATTCCGGCCGGCGTTGCGATCTCGAAGCAGGGATGGCCAAGCTGCTGGCTGCACGCGTGGCATGGGCGGCCGCCGACAATGCGGTCCAGGTCCATGGCGGCAACGGGTTTGCGTTGGAGTTTCCGGCATCGCGCATTCTGTGCGATGCCCGCATCCTCAATATATTTGAAGGTGCCGCCGAAATTCAGGCGCAGGTCATTGCACGCCGCCTTCTTGACGGCACCAACTAGGTCGAAGGTTCGGCAACAAAAACCGGATTCTGACGTTTGATATAGAGCAAAGCGCTTATTTCGCTCGGCATATAGTGAATATGAGTATAGAGGTGGCCGATGTCCGATCTGCTTTTACACCATGCTGAGTGGGTTATTGTTTGCGACGGCGCCAAAGCACTCGTGCTCCAGAATGAGGGCGATTCGAAATTTCCGAACCTGAAAACGATAGAAGTTTTTGAGCAAAAGGATCTGCCGACACGCGCCATCGGCGCTGACGCTCCCGGCCGGACAAATAATTCCATCGGCGACATCCGAAGTGCGGTCGACCAGACGGATTGGCATGACCAGTCGGAGCGCGCATTTCTGACCCGGCTCGCCAACCATCTCAATGAGGCTGTCGCGGCGGGCAAGGCGAAATCGTTGATTGTGGTTGCGCCGCCACGGGCTCTCGGGATGATCCGGCCGGCCTATTCGCATGCGCTCCGGAGCGCGGTACGTGCGGAGGTCGACAGGGATCTTGTCAAAATGCCCGTGCACGAGATCGAGAGACATCTGACGGGCGCCTGATCCGCTGTCGCCGCAATCCTTGCCCATCCTTGCCCGAATATGACTAGCCCGCCGCCGCGGCGATGATTATGGTCGCGGCCAATTCGGGAAGGGTCGCCTGGATGAGATCGGATTTCGACGCACGCCGGCGGGGCGGCTGCATTTGCGCGACCGCCGTTGCGGTTGCGGTCTCGGTAATGGGCCCGGCATTCGCGCAGGAACAGGTTCCGCGTCAATCGAGCCCGTCGCCACCGGCTGTCGGTCCGTCGGTTCCGGCAACGCCGGCGGTCCGGGCGGATCCGATGGCCGTTCCGGGCTTCTGGGACCCCCGGCGCCGCCCCGAGCGCCCGGACCTTTCGCGCATCAACATCATTCGGTTTCTCACCGAAACGGATTATCCGCCATTTAATTATGCCGGGCCGGATGGCGCACCGATCGGATTCAACGTCGATCTGGCGCGGCTGATCTGCGAAGAGCTCAACGTCCCCTGCACCGTGCAGATGCGGCGGTTCGACACACTGATTGCGGCGCTCAACAGCAACAATGGCGATGCCATTATCGCGTCGCTGGCGGAAACGCCCGAAATGCGGGCGCGCGTCGACTTCAGCGATCCTTATTATCGAACACCGGCGCGTTTCGTCGCCCTGCGCGACAGCAAGATCGAGGATGTGCGCCCGGAGGCGCTCGAGGGAAAGAAAATCGCCGTCGTCGCCGGCACCGCACACGAGGCGTATCTCAAGACGCTGTTCACAGAAGCCGAAATTCGTCCATATCCCAGCGCGGACGCGGCGCGCTTCGCGCTCAAACGCGGTGAGGTCGATCTGCTGTTCGGCGATGGTGTTTCACTTGCTTTTTGGCTCAATGGCACCGATTCGGCGAACTGCTGCGCATTTCGCGGCGGGCCCTATCTGGAGAGTCGTTTTTTTGGCGAAGGTGTCGGCATCGCGGTGAAGCGTGGCAACGATCTGCTGCGCCAGGCATTCAACTGGGCCCTGTTCCGGTTATGGGAAAAGGGACGCTTTACCGATCTGTGGTTACGGTATTTCCCCGTCAGTCCGTTTTGAGCCGGTGATTTGACGTTTCCGCGCGGCATTTCTAGTGTCCGCGGCCCGGAGACCGTAATGGCTGCTGAAACCGAGACATCGCTGCGCCAGGCCGCTGAGAATTCCAATGCCTGGCCGTTCGAAGAAGCGCGAAAGATCGTTGCCCGGCTCAGGAAATACCCCAAAAACGAAGTGATCTTCGAAACGGGATACGGGCCTTCGGGTCTTCCGCATATTGGGACGTTTGGAGAGGTCGCGCGGACGACGATGGTGCGTCACGCGTTCCGCGTTCTGACCGGCGACAAAATCCGCACGCGCCTGATCGCTTTTTCGGACGATATGGATGGCTTGCGCAAGGTTCCGGACAATGTGCCGAACAGGGACATGCTCGAGAAGCATCTCGGCAAGCCGCTGACGAAGGTCCCCGATCCATTCGGCACGCACCCCAGCTTCGGCGAGCACAATAATGCGCGGCTGCGCGCCTTTCTCGATCACTTCGGCTTCGACTACGAATTCGTGTCATCGACCGAAAGCTACCGGTCGGGCCTGTTCGATCAGGCGCTCCTGAAGGTTCTCGCGCAATTCGACCAGGTCATGGCGATCATGCTCCCCTCGCTGCGCGAGGAACGGGCGGCGACCTATTCGCCGTTTCTGCCGATCGATCCGAAATCGGGTGTTGTGCTGCAGGTGCCGATTCTTTCGCACGACGCCAAGGCGGGTACGATCGCTTATGAGGATCCCGATACCAAAAAACCGGTGACGGTCCCGGTCACGGGCGGACGCTGCAAGCTGCAATGGAAGCCGGACTGGGCAATGCGTTGGGTTGCGCTCGGCATCGACTACGAAATGGCGGGTAAAGACCTGATCGATTCGGTGAAGCTCTCGGGTGAAATTTGCCGCGCACTGGGCGGTGTTGCGCCGGAAGGGTTCAACTATGAGCTGTTTCTCGACGAAAAAGGCCAGAAGATTTCCAAATCAAAAGGCAACGGCCTGACCATCGAGGAATGGCTGCATTACGCCAGTCCCGAAAGCCTGTCGCTGTTCATGTACCGGGAGCCAAGGGCCGCAAAGCGACTCTACTTCGATGTCATCCCGCGCAATGTCGATGAATATTACCAGTTTCTCGACGGCTACGAGCGGCAGGACACCCGGCAACGACTCTCAAATCCAGTCTGGCATATCCATTCGGGCAACCCGCCCAGGATCGAGATGCCGATCTCATTCGCCATGCTTCTGACTCTGGTGTCGTCGTCGAACGCCGAGAACGCGGATACGTTGTGGGGGTTCATCGGCCGTTATCGGCCGGGTGTCACCCCGCAATCCCACCCAAAGCTCAAAGAGCTTGTCGACTACGCGATTCATTATTTCCGTGACTTCGTACTGCCGGGAAAAAAATTCCGCGAGCCGAACGACGCGGAGCGCGCGGCACTGATCGACCTGCGCGACGCACTTTCGCAGCTGGAATCGGGTGCGTCTGCTGAAGCGATTCAGAATGTCGTCTATGAAGTCGGCAGACGCGAACCGTTTCTTGACCAGAAGAAGAAGGCAAAGGACGGCAAGCCCGGAGTCTCGCTGGACTGGTTCAACCTTTTGTACCAGGTGCTGCTGGGCCAGGAAAAAGGGCCGCGCTTCGGCTCGTTTGTCGCAGTTTATGGCCTGCAAAATACGATCGACATGATCGACGGCGCACTGGCGCGATCAGCGTAGAGCGGCGTAAGACCGGTAAGGGTGAAATTTACTGGCTGGCCCAGACGATCCGCGCGACCCACACCACGTCCGACATCGGCAAAGTTCGATCACGGTGCTCCGCATTGAGAGACTTGAGTTCAATCGACTTCGCATTCTTGCGCTTGAGCTCCTTGACCATGACTTCACCGTCACGTGTCTTGACGACCACGCGATCGCCCTTGCGCACCGAGGCTCCCGGCGAAACGATGATGACGTCACCGTCACGATAGGCGGGCTTCATCGAATCGCCGGAGATTTCCAGCGCGTAGGCGTGTTCATCAGTGACCGCCGGGAAAGCGATCTCTTCCCAGCCCTTGCCTACGGGAAAGCCGCCGTCGTCGAAAAATCCACCGGCACCAGCCTGCGCAAAACCGATGAGCGGGACGTTATGCATTGCGGCCTTGCCGCCGTCGGTGATCAGCGTGACAAAGGTGTCGAATTTCGTATTTGTCGCCTGTAGCGCCTTGGCCACGGATTCGGTCGAAGGCCAGCGGGCTCTGCCTTCCGGCGTGACACGCTTGGATTTGTTGAAAGTTGTCGGATCCAGCCCCGCTTTCCTGGCTAGCCCGGACGGCGAAAGCTTTGCGCGGGCGGCGAGCCGATCGATGGCCGTCCATATCTGGTTATGCGTAAGCATGGCCATCGCGGCACCCGGGCGGGGAGTTCCAACCGATAGGAATTATAACCTCGAGTCGCCGGGGGTCCGCAACACTTTCCTGTGGCCGATGCCTTGAACAGGCCGCAGGCGCGCCGATAGGGTCGATTGCCATGCGAACCGGGAGTCCGCCGCCGTGATCGGCCTCATTGACCGCCTTTCCCGCCCGTTTTTGAGGGCGCTGGACCCGGAGGACGCGCACGCGCTTACGATCAGGGCGTTGCGGTTCATGCCGATCGCGAAGGCGCCGCCGGATTCGAAGGAGTTGATGGTCGCTGCCTTCGGCCTCAATTTTCCCAATCCGGTCGGGCTCGCCGCCGGTTTCGACAAAAATGCGCAGGTTCCGGATGCACTGTTGCGGTTCGGCTTCGGTTTTGTCGAAGTCGGCACGATCACGCCGCGCGCGCAGGCCGGCAATCCGAAGCCCCGCTTGTTTCGCCTGGAATCAGACGAAGGGATTATCAACCGGCTCGGCTTCAACAACGAAGGCGCAGCGGTTGCGCTCGAGCGCCTCACTGCGCGCCGCGAGGCGGGCGGCATCGTGGGAGTCAATATCGGCGCCAACCGCGACTCGGCCGATCGTGCGGGCGACTATGTGCGGCTCATCGAAACCTTTGCGGCGGTCGCGAGCTACTTCACCGTCAACGTGTCGTCACCAAACACTCCGGGACTGCGCGATCTGCAGCAGGCAAGCGCACTTGACGACCTTCTCGCGCGCGTGCTCGAAGCCCGCGAGCGTTTCCGGCGACGCGGAGGGCTGATTCCGGTGCTGCTCAAGGTCGCGCCCGATCTGACCCTGCCTGATCTCGACGATGTGGTCGGAGTTGCGCGCAAGCGTCGCGTCGACGGCATGATTGTCGGCAACACGACGATTTCCCGTCCAACGGCGCTACGCGAACAGGACAAGGCGCGCGCGCAGGGCGGGCTATCGGGACGCCCGCTCTTCAGGCTTGCAACACGCATGCTGGCGGAGACATTCGTGCGTGCGGAAGGCTCGTTCCCGCTGATCGGCGTCGGCGGGATAGACTCCGGTGCGACGGCCATTGCAAAAATCAAGGCTGGCGCCACTTTGCTGCAGCTTTATTCCGCGATGGTTTACCGCGGTATCGGCGTCGTGTCGGAAATCAAGGCGGATCTCGCCGCCGCTGTCAGGCGCGGGCACCGTAGCTCTCTCACATCGATGATCGGCAGCGACGCCGCGGCCATCACCGCGGAAAGCTGGCCGGGTTAGCGTCCACGCGGCGCGTTGAGCAGGCGCGCCAGGATCCAGATCGGGATTACAATCACGGCGCCGAGCAGGAAATATCGCCAGAGCCAGCGGAATGCATCGAAGCCCATATTCCACAGGGTGCGGACCAGCCGCTCGATGCTGTGGACGATATCGAAGGGGTCGAGGCCGAGGGCGGAGAGTATGACACCGACCAGAATCGACACCAGAACCAGGCGTGCCACCACTCCAAGCGGCGATCCGCCGGCCCACCGTGCAACCGGATTGTCAGCCATTGTTTGCTCCGTTCGTCGGCACTTTAGCATGCTCCCCGGGTTTCGGTATAATTACCGATGTCTCAGCCGTGGGCTGTCAAAAAGATTCATCACTTGACCGGGCCGCTCTTTATCTCTTCCGGCAATCTCATTGCTGATCGGCGCTACGAATGGGCGCGGGATTGCCAGGCCAAAGGCGACACTAAGGGTGCGGCCGACCTGCTGTCCCAGGTGATCGAATTGGCGCCTGCATACGCCGCGGCCTGGTTTGCGCTCGGCGAAGTGCGCGAAAAGCTCGATGACAAAACCGGCGCAATTGCGGCTTTCGAAAACGCGCTGGCGGCCGACCCTGCGGACAGGCATGGCGCCGCGCTGCATCTGTTTCGTCTTGGTGTTCGCCCGGCTGGCGCCATGCCGGAGGGTTACATTCGTGCACTCTTCGACGGGTATGCGCCGGCGTTCGAAAAGGCTCTCACCCAGGGGTTGGCTTATCGGGCGCCGGAATTGCTCTTTCGAGCGGTCAGCGCCACGGCGCGCGACGGAAAGATGAAATTCGGTTCGGTGCTCGATCTGGGCTGCGGTACGGGACTTGCCGCGCTGCCCTTCCGGCCGTTCTGCGACTGGATCGTTGGTGTCGATCTCTCGCCGGCGATGCTTGCGATCGCCCGCTCGAAGGGCCTCTATGATCGTCTGATTGAAAGCGAGATGCTGACGTTCCTCGCCGGCGAGGCCGATCTCAAGGCGCACTATCATCTCGTTATTGCCGCCGACGTATTCATGTACTGCAACGACCTTGCTGCGACCCTTGCCGCCGTTGCCGGCGTTCTGGCGAATCGCGGACTGCTTGTCTTCAGCGTCGAAACCCATGACGGCGACGGGATGATCCTGCGTGATACCTTGCGTTACGCGCACGGCAGGGTGCTCGTGGAATCCGCGATTGAACGCGCCGGGCTCAGGCAGCTCAGCCTTGAATTCGTCTCCACCCGCACCGAAAAAGGCGCCCCGGTGCCCGGAATGATTGTCGTCGCGGCGGCCGCATGATTCCGGAAAGCGGATGATTTTCGGATAGGCTGACGCGGCAAGGCAAACCGATGGAACCCGCGCGCGACCTGCTCGACGACACTCTTCTCCTCCCGGAAAACTTCGTTCGCTGGTTTTCCAGGCGCGGCTGGCGGCCGCGCCCTCATCAGCTCGCCTTGCTGGAAAAGGCGAGGCGAGGGCGGTCGACATTGTTGATTGCGCCGACCGGCGGCGGCAAGACGCTGGCGGGATTCCTGCCGACGCTTGTCGAGCTCGGCGAACGCGGCTCCCGGCAAAATCTCAAATCGGCGGGCCGCGGGCTCATCCGCCCGCGGGGCCTGCACACGCTGTACATTTCGCCGCTCAAGGCATTGGCCGTCGACATTGCGCGCAACCTGGAAGTCCCGGTGCGCGAAATGGATCTGCGCGTGCGGCTCGAAACACGCACCGGCGATACCCCCGCGTCGAAGCGCCAGAGGCAGCGCCGCGATCCGCCCGACATCCTGCTGACGACACCCGAGCAGCTCGCGCTTCTGCTCGCGAGCGCCGACGCCCCGTATTTGTTCGGGACACTGCAACGTGTGGTTCTTGACGAACTGCATTCGCTGGTGACGTCCAAGCGCGGTGATCTGCTTTCGCTCGGCCTTGCGCGCCTGTTCCGGCTGGCGCCGCGGCTCGCCACGGTCGGTCTCTCGGCAACGGTTTCCGATCCGGCCGAACTCTGCCGCTTCCTTGTGCCGCAGCCGCCGCAAGGCGAGGCGTCTGCCGATCTCGTTGTCGCCGAAGCCGGCGCCCAACCCAGTGTTGCCATGCTTGACACGGAGGAGCACCTGCCCTGGGCCGGACATTCGGCGCGTCATGCGCTCGGTGAAATCTATGCGCTGCTGAAATCTCACAGGACGACGCTGATATTCGTCAACACGCGCAGCCAGGCCGAATTCCTGTTTCAGGAATTGTGGCGGGTGAACGACGATAACCTCGCAATTGCGCTCCATCACGGTTCGCTTGATGTCGCGCAGCGGCGCCGCGTCGAGGACGCCATGGCGGCTGGAAAGCTGCGCGGCGTCGTGTGTACGTCGTCGCTCGACCTCGGCGTCGACTGGGGCGATGTCGATCTTGTGATCAATGTCGGTGCACCGAAGGGCTGTTCACGCCTGCTGCAGCGGATCGGCCGGTCAAACCACCGGCTTGACGAGCCCTCGGAAGCCGTTCTGGTGCCGGCCAATCGCTTCGAAGTTCTGGAATGCCGGGCGGCGATCGACGCCGTCGCCGAAAATGCGCAGGACACGCCGCCATTACGCACCGGCACGCTCGACGTGCTGGCTCAGCATATTCTCGGCCGCGCGGTCGGCGCACCGTTCCTCGCTGATGAGTTGTACGAGGAGGTGCGGGCAGCCGCGCCCTATTCTCAGCTTGCGCGTGCGGACTTCGACGCTGCGGTCGATTTCGTGGCGACCGGCGGTTACGCCCTGAAGGCCTATGAACGGTTCGCAAAAATAAGACAGGGCAAGGATGGCCGCTGGCGGATAACGCATCCACGCGTCGCGCAACGCTATCGGATGAATGTCGGCACGATTGTCGAGGCCGACATGATCAAGGTGCGCCTGGTGCGATCGCGGCGGAGCGGCGCCGTCGTGCCGCGCGGCGGGCGCTTGCTTGGAGAGGTCGAGGAATATTTCATCGAAACCCTGACACCCGGCGATACGTTCGTGTTCGCCGGCGAGATCCTCAGATATGAGGCGCTGGCCGAAGACGAGGTCTATGTCTCGCGCGCCGATGCTGCCGATCCCAAGGTGCCGGCCTATGAAGGCGGGAAGTTTCCGCTTTCGACCTACCTCGCAGCGCGGGTCCGCGCCATTCTGGCGAATGCGCAGGCCTGGCGCGGCTTGCCTGACCAGGTGCGTGAATGGCTGGAGATCCAGCAATGGCGGTCGCTCCTGCCGAAAGCGGGCGACCTGCTGGTCGAGACCTTTCCGCGCGCCGCCAAATATTATCTGGTCTGCTACCCGTTTGAAGGGCGGCTCGCCCACCAGACGCTCGGCATGCTGCTGACGCGCCGCCTCGAGCGCGCCCGCCTCAAGCCGCTTGGCTTTGTTGCGAATGAATATGCGCTCGCGGTTTGGGGACTGGGCGACGTCGCGCTGCGGATCGCAAGAGGCGAACTCTCCCTCGCGCAGCTGTTCGATCAGGACATGCTCGGTGACGATCTGGAGGCCTGGCTCGCGGAATCCGCGCTGATGAAGCGCACCTTTCGCGGCTGTGCGATCATCGCCGGGCTGATCGAGAAACGTTTTCCCGGCGAGGAGAAATCGCGCCGGCAGCTCACAGTGTCAACCGACCTCGTCTACGACGTGCTCCGCAGGCACCAGGCCGACCATATTCTGCTGCGCGCCGCCCGGGCCGACGCGGCAACAGGCCTTCTCGACATCAAGCGGCTCGGCGAAATGCTCTCGCGCATCAAGGGTCGAATCGTCCATAAAGCGCTCGACCATGTGTCGCCCCTCTCGGTTCCGGTGCTTTTGGAAATCGGACGGGAGACCGTCTATGGCGAAGCGGCAGACAGCGTCCTCGCGGAAGCGGCAGACGAACTGATCAGGGAAGCAATGAAGTGACTTCGTGCTGTCCGATTTCGGGTTTGCTGCCGGGCCACTCCGGAGGCGCCGATGACCCTCGATAACCGGGCGCAGCCCGGTCCCGCGTCTCGCCACGACATTTCGATTTCGGGAGTGGCGCTCGCTGCCGATCCTGCAGGGGCGCTCTATTGGCCGGAACACGGGCTTCTGATCGTCGCCGATCTGCATCTCGAGAAGGGGTCGAGTTTTGCTTCGCGCGGTATCCTGTTGCCGCCTTACGATACGGCCGCGACGCTCGCACGCCTCGCACGCCTGATAACGTTCTATGCGCCTCGATGCGTTATTTCACTTGGCGACAGTTTCCATGATGGCGGCGGTCCGGCCCGGCTTGCCGGTGATGATCGCGCGGCTCTGCACATCATGCAGCGGGGACGCGAATGGATCTGGGTCACCGGCAACCATGACCCGGAGCCGGCCGGGGGCATCGGTGGGGAATTCAGATCCGCAATGACATTGGGTGGACTGACATTCCGTCATTTGCCGGGGGGAGCGGCTGGTGAAGTCTGCGGGCATCTGCATCCGGTGGCGCGTGTTTCGCATCGCGGGCGCACCGTGAGCCGGCGCTGCTTTGCCGCGGATCCGGCCCGCGCGGTGCTGCCGGCTTTTGGTGCGTTTACGGGCGGGCTCAATATCCGTGATGCAGTCTTCGCGGACCTGTTCGGCACGCTTTCATTCAAGGCCCACTTGCTTGGCGATGACCGGCTCTATGCCTTTGCCGCCAAGCGCTGCTTGCCCGATTGAGGCGCGCTTGCCGCGCGCGACCCGCGCAGACCGCAGAATTCGACCAGCATATCGGCCAGCCGCAAGATCGCCGGCGTGGCGTTCGCCGCCGCGACGAGCGCGATCTCGGTATTGGTGATGGTCGGGAAGCCCCGCGCCGGCTCGACGATCTTCTGTTCCGGCGGGATGGCGCCTTCCGGCAGCAGGCTCAGGCCGAGCCCGGCGGTCAAAGCGGCATGAATGCCGGACAGGTTGGGGCTCCAGAACGCGATGCGCCACGGCCGGCCCGCCGTTTCGAGAGCGTGGATCATCCGGTTGCGGTAGAGACATCCCTGGTCGCCGACGACCAGCGGTACCGGATCGGTGTCGAGATCGATTGCGTGCGCGCGGCTGGTGACCCAATGCAGTTTCTCGGTCAACGCCGCGATGCCGCCCGGAGCGCCCGCCTCCCGTTTTAGCAGTGCGAGATCGAGTTCGCCGTGCTCGAGCAGATCGCCGAGGATGACGCTCAGGCCACTGCGGACATTCAGGCGCAGTCCCGGCCGGACTCGCGAAAGATGCGAGACCAGTTTGGTCAGACGGTAGGCGGCGAAGTCTTCCGGAATGCCGAGCCGCAGCACGCCGTCGTTGCCGGGACGGGAGACTATATCGCGCGCTTCCGCTTCCAGCAGCAGGATGCGACGCGCATAGGACAATAACCGCTCACCTTCTTCGGTCGGCGTCGCCTGCCTGCCGTTGCGTATAAGCAGCGGACGGCCGACCGTCTCCTCCAGCCGCTTGATCTGCTGGCTGACGGTCGACTGGGTGCGGTGCACGCGCTCGCCGGCACGGGTGAATCCGCCGGCGTCGACGACGGAAACGAAGCTCCGCAGCAGCTCGATATCCAGCATGGGTCAGCGTCCATTCGAGTTTCAACTGGAAAACATCATATCATTTAATTTCAAAATGAGCGGGGGCAAGCCTATGTGCGGTGCGAAAGGAAATTCCAATGTCCGAAGTCGCCCTCTCGTCTCTTCGAGCCTCGACCGCTATCCCGCTGCCGCTCATGGTCGGAACTTTTGTCCTGCTGTGGGCCTCGGCGTTTTCGGTTGGCAAGATCGCGCTCGCCGATTGCCCTCCGTTTCTGTTTCTGGCCGCGCGTTTCGTGCTGGCCGGCGTGCTGATGCTGGGCCTTGCCGCCGCCACCGGCACCCGTTGGACCTTGAGCAAACGTGACGTGCTTGTTTTCGCGGTTCTTGGCGTCGCCAGTCAGGCAACGTTTCTCGGCATAGGATTTATCGGCCTCAAGACTGTCTCGTCCGGAATGGCGGCGCTGATCCTCAGCGCCAACCCGATCGTTGCGGCGATCTTCGCAGTGTTTCTGCTCGGCGAACGCATGTCCTGGCGCAGGCTGCTCGGCCTTTTGCTCGGCCTCGGCGGCGTCGGCTTTATCGTCAGGAGCCGCCTGACGCTCGGCACCGACCAGCTGGCCGGCATTCTGCTCATCGTGCTCGCTCTGCTCGCCTTCGTCGGCGGCACCATCCTGTTCAAGCTGTTCGCGCCGAAGCACGGGCACTGGATTGGCAACGGCGTGCAAAGCCTCGCCGCCGGCATCGCGCTGATGCCGTTCGCGGCCGGCTTTGAGAGCATCGGCGACGTGGTGCCAACTTGGCGCCTTGCCGGCGCCTTCGCCTACAGCGTCGTCATCGTCTCGGTGTTCGCCTATCTGCTCTGGTTCCGCATCCTGACCGTGTCGGGCGCAACCACCGCCAGCAGCTACCACTTTCTCATCCCGCCGCTCGGCGTGCTGTTCGGGTGGCTGCTGCTCGGCGAGCATGTGGATCTCGCCGACCTGCTCGGCATTGTTCCGGTTGTTGTCGGCATCTACCTCGTGACACGTCCACAGTCGTGAAAAAAGGGAGTTCTGCTCATGCCAATGCCATGCGTAACGCTGATCGGCGGTCCTACCGCGCTCATCGAGATTGGCGGCTTCCGTTTTCTGACCGATCCGACATTCGACGGCCCGGGCGACTACAATTTGCCGCACACCAAACTTACGAAAACGTCACCGCCGGCGCTGGCGAGGTCCGAGCTGGGTCCGCTCGACGCGGTCCTGCTCAGCCACGACCAGCACAGCGACAATCTCGACACATCGGGCCGGGAACTCCTCGGCGAAGTCCCGCTTGTCATCACGACGATTGCCGGCGCCAGGCGTCTCGGTGGAAACGCCAGAGGTATCGCGCCCTGGCAGACGATAGTGCTGACCAAGGAAAGCCGCTCGCTTCGGGTCATCGGCACACCCGCGCGGCATGGGCCGGCCGGCATCGAACCACTGGCCGGTGACGTCACCGGATTTGTGCTGATGCCCGATGGCGATACGCCGATTTACATCACCGGCGATACCGTTTGGTACGATGGCGTTGCGGAAGTGGCGCGCCGCTTCAAGCCCGGCATTGTGATGGTTTTTGCAGGCTCGGCCCAGACGCGCGGGCCGTTTCATCTGACGATGGATACCAACGACGCGATCGAGACCGCGCAGGCATTTCCCGGCGCGCTCATCGTGCCCGTCCATCACGATGGCTGGATGCATTTCAAGCAAAACAGTGCAGATCTTGCGGCGGCTTTCGAAACATTGGGCTTTGGCTCCCGCCTTCGGCTGCTCCGGCCCGGTGTCGCAACGAATATCGAGCCGCTGCGCTAGAGCATCATCCGACCTGAGTGAATCGAATTTGGGATTCCCAAACCCGGGCAAATCATGATTCAAGCTGGCCACTGGGAAGGAGGCCAGCAGCGGATGTCGAGGCCATATTCGGAGGACTTGCGGGAGCGTGTGGTTG
>DATEKG010000072.1:0-3773 GCA_035277565.1 Pseudolabrys sp. | reverse complement strand
CTGCAATCGCTTGCGTGCCGCAAAAACGGGATGTGGGGTGGTCGGGGCAGCAGGATTTGAACCTGCGACCTTCTGCTCCCAAAGCAGACGCGCTACCAGACTGCGCTATGCCCCGACGGAAACCGGGGTTCGATACACGCTTCGTTTTGGGCGGGCAAGCAAAGCCCGAGGAAGTCTCAACGGCTGCCAAAAATCGGCGATGCCACCCGGTCGCCCGGCGCGATCCCCATCTTGCGGGCGGTTCCGCCGATGACTTCAAGCACAGCGCGCACCGGGCCCCGCGAAGGGATCAACCGTGTCGACAGGGGTTCGGCATTCTCTTCGATCCGCAGGATCCGGCCATCGCCGCGGATGAAAATCATATCCAGCGGGATATAGGTATTCTGCATCCAGAAGCTCACCTCCTGGTCGCGGTGAAAGTCGAAAAGCATGCCCTGCCCCTCGGGCAGCTCTTTCCGATACATAAGCCCCTTGGCCCGTTCGGCATCATTCTCGGCAAGCTCAACCGAAAAAACATGCACGCCGCTTTTGCTGGCTATCTCAAGTGTCTGCCGCGCGGCCGGCCAGGCCGCCCCGGCAGTCAAAAGCAGCCCGATTACCGCTGCCGTCATGACGGGAATGGTACGCATAGGCTCGCCTTTACGCGGCCTTGACCGGTGCGGCAATCGGAAAATCAGCGCGGCTAGTGGGACGCCGGCCCCAGGGAACCGCCGTCCGGACGAACCTCGGCGGCCATCAGGCCCTTCGGCCCTGGCCCGAAGCGGACCAGAACCGTCTGGCCCGGCCGAAGCTCGGCAAAGCCATAACGGCGCAAGGTCTCCATATGGACGAAAATATCGGGCGTGCCCTCGCCGCGGGTGAGGAAGCCGAAACCACGCAGCCGGTTGAACCACTTGACCTGGGCCCGCTCGAGCCCGCTGGTCGGGGTAACGGTGACATGCGTCCGCGGCGGCGGCATCTGAGCCGGATGCACCGCGGTCGATTCATCCATTGACACGATCCGGAATGCCTGCAGCCCCTTGGCGCGCTGCAGGACCTCGCAAACCACCCGCGCTCCCTCATAGGCCGTCTGGAAGCCATCCCGGCGCAGACACGTCACATGCAACAGGATATCGGGCATTCCATTGTCAGGAACGATGAACCCGAAGCCTTTCGAGACATCGAACCATTTGATGACGCCGGTCAATTCGATGAGATTGGTCGCCGTATCGTCGACGAGTTCTCTGACCGTTCCTGGCCGGAGATTTGTCCCAGACATTTTCGATTCGACCCCGTCCGACGCCATAACGCCGCAGTCTTCCTGGCGCCTCTTCAAGAGCGCTTCAACGAATCTTCTGGCATCGAATTTAACATCCGGCCCCCAACGGCAAAGGCCAAAAACGGGCTTGCACACAGCTCTATGCACAGTGCAGACCGGCACGAATCAGTGAGCAATGAAGGGTCCGAGCACGTCGCCGATGTCGTTGCGGACGACCAGATCGGCAAGATCGTCGAATTCAGTCGGCTCGCGGTTGATGATCACAAGTGCCGCACCGTTTCTTTTCGCCATCAGCGGAAAGCCGGCCGCAGGCCACACCACAAGCGAGGAGCCGACGGCCAGGAAAAGGTCGCAGGTCCTGGTCAATTGCTCTGCCCGTGCCATGGCTGCCACCGGCATCGATTGGCCAAACGAAACAGTGGCGGTCTTGATGAAGCCCCCGCAGGCGCATTCCGGTGCGTGCTGGCCCGCCGCCTCGAATTTCTCCCGCACCCAGGCGAGCTCGTAGCGCTCCTCGCAGTCGAGACAGAGCGCGTAGGTGGTGTTGCCGTGCAGCTCGACGACGTCCCGGGCAGGAACGCCCGAAGCCTGGTGGAGGTTATCGATATTCTGGGTAATCAGTGCGGGCACCTTGCCTGCACGGTACAGGGCTGCGAGCGCACGGTGGCCACGCCCCGGCGCGGCCGCGCCAAACCTGTCCTGCATTGCGAAACGGCGGCGCCAGGACTCGTCACGCATGTCGCGGCTGGCCATGAATTCGCCGAAGGGGATCGGCCTGTTCACCGTCCAAAGCCCTCCGGGCGAGCGGAAATCAGGGATCCCGCATTCAGTCGAGATCCCCGCGCCGGTAAAAGGCACGATCGTTCCGGCGTTTTCAACGAGACGGCTCAGCCGCGAGACCGCACTCGGGAGATCAGACGCAATCATTGCTATATAATCGCCACCATATGTTCGTCAGTGAGTGAGGTTTACCCTATGCGATATCTCCACACCATGCTGCGTGTCCGCGACCTGGACGCAGCGATCGATTTTTATTGCAACAAGCTCGGACTGAAAGAAACCCGCCGCCGCGTGGACGAAAAAAACCGCTACACTCTCGTTTTTCTCGCCGCGCCGGGCGATGAGAAACTCGTCGAGGACGGCAGGAAAATCGGCAGGCCCGGACTTGAAGTGGAGCTCACCTATAATTGGGACACCGAAGACTATGGCGAGGCGCGCTTTTTCGGTCATCTCGCCTATGAAGTGGACGACATCTATGAAACCTGCGACCGGCTCATGAAAGCCGGCGTGACGATCAACCGGCCGCCGCGCGACGGCGTCATGGCCTTTGTACGTTCGCCGGATAAACATTCCATCGAACTCCTGCAGAAAGGAACACCGAAGCCGCCGCAGGAGCCCTGGAAATCGATGGGAAATACCGGCAAATGGTAGCGGCCGGCGCTTGCCGCTGGCACCGAACCTCTCTATACCCGCCAAACCTCGACCGAACTCCGAAACTCGGGCCGGCTGGCTGCAAGGCCGCACGGCCCGAATGACGGTCAGGCGCCCTTCGTCTAGAGGCCTAGGACATCGCCCTTTCACGGCGGTAACAGGGGTTCGAATCCCCTAGGGCGCGCCAACAAAATCAGACACTTTTTGAATCGCAAGTCAGTCGGGTTTCATGCGGGTCTCACGTCGCGGCGTAGACCCGTATGGAGCGGTGTATGTAGTTGCATGGACCGAACGCCACTCGCGTCGGACCTCACGCCAAGTCAGTTCGCGTCGTGACTTTCGTTGGGATAGCCGCCGTAATACCCGCCGTCGTAATAGCCGCCACCATAATGGCCAGCGCCATAATAGCCAGCGCCGCCGTAATAGCCATTGTCGTAGGCATATCCGTAGCGGTTCGCTACTGCCGCGCCGACAGCAGCACCAGCAACGCCTGCTGCAACACCCCAACCGGGCCGATAGTAGCCATAGCGCCCGTATTGACCCGGCACGACACCGCCGCGATAGATGTCGCGATGAACAGTTCCAACGCGAGCGCCGCTAATATTGCCAACGTGGGCATGACCAGCATGAGCGACGTAGCGTGCCTGTGCAGGTAAAGAAAAAGCGGCCACAACGATCGACGCCGCAAAGACATACGCTAGTTTTTTCAACATAGGAGTCCTCCTCATCATGGAGTCCCCCAGCGCAGCTTGATGCTCTTGCCCCGGCAAATTGCGCTGACAAAAGAGCCCTGTCGATTGGACCGTGGGCCAATATGAAAAAATGTTCTCGTTATGGAGCGCTATGTAAATGTAGCGGTAATCATGGGACCGGACGGCTCCTCACCCTCATCCCCGCCAGCAAAAGCCGTAGCGGCGAACGGAACCCCGACGATTACGATGTGCGCGATGAAAGCAGCCGCGTCGTTTGCGAAACACAGCTACTCGTTTTGATCCAAGTCAAAGTCCGAATCGCCGCGATCGGCTCATCTGACGAAACACCTGCTGAGCATTTTCCTTCCCGAATCCGCGTTAGCTCAGCAGCA
>DATEKG010000071.1:0-3705 GCA_035277565.1 Pseudolabrys sp. | reverse complement strand
CGGCGGCTGGGGGCACAGTGACAGCGACGGCAATGCGGCATCGCTCAAGAGCCGCTTCGGCGGCTTCCTCTCCGGCGCCGACATGCGCTTCGGGGAAGTGTGGCGGGCCGGGCTCGTTGCCGGCTATACGCGCTCGGATCTCAAGGCCGATGCACGGGGAAGCAGCGCCGGCATCGACAGCGTCACCGTCGGGCTCTATGCCGGCGGCAGGCTCGGCGCCTTCAACCTGCGCAGCGGCGCCTCGTTCTCCTATGACAGCATTGATGTGAGCCGCTCGGTCATCTTCCCCGCCTTCTCCGACCAGACCAAGGCGCACTTTCATGGCGGTGTCGGCCAGCTGTTCGGCGAAGTCGGCTACGGCATGGGGCTTGGCACCTTTGCCATTGAGCCGTTCGCGGGTCTGGCTTACGTGCATCTGCATGACGGCGCATTCCTGGAAAGCGGCGGCATTGCCGCACTCTCGGGTTCCAGCGCGCATGAGGACATCGGCTATTCCTCGCTCGGCATCCGGGCGGCCACCTTCGTTCCGCTCGGCAACGGCACGGTGCTCGTCCCCCGCGCCTCGGCGCAATGGCAGCACGCCTTCGGCGATGTGACGCCGACGACCGCGCTTGCCTTCCAGAGCACGGGCACGGCCTTCACGGTCGCCGGCATCCCGATCGCGCGCGACTCGGCGCTCGTCGAAACCGGCCTCGACTGGCGTCTCAGCCCGTGGACCAAGCTCGGCGCCTTCTACCAGGGCGAGCTTGCCGCCCACGCGCAGAGCCACGCCATCAAGGGCGGCTTCACACTGGATTTCTAGGGCGACGGACGGCCAACAGCTCACGGCGTCATGGGCGCGCTAGCGCAGCGTTGATTCACTCGATGCTACACGCGCGGGTTTGCGCGCCATAATGCTGTCGAGCCGCTCTCGCTCTTTCTCAAAGCTCGCAAGGATTGGTCCCTCGAGCACCCGGCCGCGCGGCAACTTGATGCGCATCGGATCGACGAAACGGCCATTGACGAGAATTTCGTAGTGAAGGTGCGAACCTGTCGACAGACCCGTCGAACCAACGAAGCCGATGACCTGCCCCTGACGCACGCGCGTTCCTTCTTCCATGCCGCGCGCGTAGGCCGTCATATGGCCGTAGGCAGTTTCATATCCGTTGGTATGACGTATGCGGATATATTTGCCGTAACCCGACTCCAGACCGACCTTCTCGATCACGCCGTTGCCTGATGCATAGATCGGTGTTCCGCTTGGCGCGGCCCAGTCGACCCCGGTATGCATCTTCGTGTAGCCGAGGATCGGATGGCGGCGCAGTCCAAAACCGGAGCGCATGACGCCGGCGAGCACCGGCTTTCGGACGAGGAATTTCTTCGCGCTTTTTCCGCTCTCGTCGTAGTAGTCGACCTGCCCGTCATCCGGTGACTGGAAACGATAGAACTTCTTCGTCTCGCCACCCACGGTGAGGGCGGCAAACAGGACGTCGTTGCGGCTGTCGGCGACCGGCGTTTCTTCCTCGCCGGCATAGAGCACCTCGAAAGAGTCCCCCGGCTGCACCTTGCGCTGAAAGTCGACGTCGTAAGAGTAAATCCGGATCAGATCCTCGATGATGGGTTTCGGAATTCTGTTGCGCAGCGCCGTCTCGTAGACGCTCTGGTAAAGGCGGACGCCGGAACTGTCGTCATCGCTGCTATCCTCTGAATTGTCCGCGACTTCGGTATCGACGTTTCTCACATCGACCGGGACGTATCTGCCGGTGTCGGAGAGCGCAACGACCGCATCAATCGCAGCATCGCTCGCCACGATGACCCGGATCGGCTGCTGCCGCTGACCGCCGCTGACCGGCGTCATCAGCACGCGAAGTTTCTGGCCTTCCTTGATTCCGCCGTCGAGTCCGCGCGGCCCGAGTACGCGAACAATGGCGGAGATGTCGGAGGGTGCGGCGCCAAGGTCGCGCAAAATGCTGCCGACGCTGTCACCCTTCTTCGCAATGACGAGCTTTTCATTCGCCGCGTTGCCGCCCGTCGTTTGTGTGGTTGTCTTCGGCAGCAAGGTGACGTTTTCCGGCACGACTCGCGCTTCGAACCCCGCATAAGGATCGACCGTTCCGTCCCCGGCATAGGCGAGCTTGATCCCCGAAATATTCGTCGCGACCGGCATGTGGTTGGCGGTCTTGTCGCTCCAGTCAGCTGCTTCACGAACCCGCGCCATCGCCTCGTCGGGCGGCACGGCAAGCGCAAGCTTGAGCCTGGGCAGCATGGGAGAAAGGTCGCGCATCACGAAGGCGACTTCGGCATCGGGTTCTGCCGCCGGCGCGTCGCCGGATGTCGTGGCTCCCGGCGCGGATTCAGCGAGCAGGCGCTGCGGATTATAGGGCGGGATATTCGCGGAGAGATCGGAAACCGTCAGCGACAGGTTGCCTGCAATGCGCACGAAGGGGCGAACACGAACCACTTCGTGATTGCCGACACGGTTTATCGTAGAAACACGGATGACCTGACGGGCGAATGTGGGCTCCTCCGCGGTCGGCAGCCGGTCGCTCTTGCGCGCACCTTTTTCAGCGCCGCCGCCGAGCGCACCGCGGAGTGCGACTTCAACACGCTCGGGCAATGACGCGAAATTGGTTTCGCCATCCAGCGACGTGAAAACGGCGCCGCCCATGAGAGCAGCGCCGCACAATGCGGTCAGAATCGTGCCGGCAAACCACTGCACCGAAACACGGCGGCGATCGACATAACCGCTCGAGCCGCCGTCAACCGAGAGCGGCGGTTCGTTGCCGAGCACGATGGCTTCGGCCTGTCTCGATCGATCTGCGCCGCGCGACCGTGTCTGGTCCAAGCTCGCCCGTCCCCTGCGCCTCGGATCGAAATCGGCTTGCCGCAACCACCCCAGACGCCGTCGGCAGGCCGTATGAATCAGTCAGTGGCCGGCACGATGCCGATTGGTCCATGGGCCGTCAATGAAACAGCACCTGAACCTACTGACTGGCCTGATTGACGGTGGCTGAAGGCCCCCGTTGCGATTCCGTCCCTCGACGAGGGCATAGGACGACGCAGGAATATGGCCTGAGTGCGGCGCGAACTTAATTAAGGCATTGTTTATCTGTCGATCTTACGTGCGCCCTCCGGCCTCGCTGCGACGTGTTTTTTGTCCAAGGAAATAAGCGTTTCCGGTTGACAATGCGTTGGGCCGAAGCCTATATACAGCCGCAACGGCGCGCCGTCCGCTAACGGCGCGATGGCGCGCCTCTGAAGCTCCTCACTGGAACAGTGAATCGGCATCCGATAGTTCTCGGATGCACGGGCTTCGGCGGCTCTTCGGTTCACCGAGGGGTGAGGATCGCCATGGTCCTCGGGCTGTTTGAAAAGTGAATCGGAAGAAAGAGAAACGTGGACGGCGGAGTCCTTGCGGGCCGCTCTCTCGTGAAGGAGAAATTCTTCATTTGGGGCGGCTTTGGAAGAGACATCGGCGGTACACGTTTAAGGTACATCGTGACGATTGTGCTTTTCGGGCTCGCGCCCGATTGTGCAATTGATCAGTGATGGACCTCGTCAAATGGACAGCGTTTTCCCAAAACGTTGTCCTGCGCAAACGTGACCAGCCGGGAAAAGTTCTCATCCAACTTGAGAGTTTGATCCTGGCTCAGAGCGAACGCTGGCGGCAGGCCTAACACATGCAAGTCGAGCGGACGTAGCAATACGTCAGCGGCAGACGGGAGA
>DATEKG010000070.1:0-11936 GCA_035277565.1 Pseudolabrys sp. | reverse complement strand
CTGCTTCTCGAAACTCTTGCGCGCAAAAGCCTGGATCTCGTGATCTTCGACAGGAAGAATTTGCGGAAGGACCTCGACAACCGTTACTTCGGAACCGAGCGAACGGTAGAAGGAAGCAAACTCAATTCCAATGGCGCCGGAACCGATGACGAGCAATGATTTTGGCACGCGTTCCGGGATCATCGCTTCGAAATAAGTCCACACAAGATTTTTGTCGGGTTCAAGTCCCGGCAGGACCCGCGGCCGTGCGCCTGTTGCGATGATGATGTGCCTGGCCTGGTATTGCCCCGGACCGAGCGCTCCCTTCGGTGCTTCTGTTTTCGATGGCTTGACGGTCACCTTGCCGGGCGCATCGATTGAGGCGTCGCCCCAGATCACGGCGACTTTGTTTTTCTTCATCAGAAAACCAACCCCGTCATTGAGACGCTTGGATACAGCCCGAGAGCGGGCCACGACGGCCTTGGGATCGTAGGCGACATTGTCGGCCCTAAGTCCGTAGTTCTTGGCATGCTGCAAATAGTGAAAGATTTCCGCGGAACGGAGCAGCGCCTTGGTCGGGATGCAGCCCCAGTTGAGACAGATACCGCCGAGATAATCCCGCTCGACGATTGCCGTCTTGAACCCGAGCTGAGCCGCGCGGATTGCCGTGACATAGCCGCCGGGGCCAGAACCAATGATTAGAACGTCGAAATTACTATCGGCCATTCGCTCCTCCGCCTCCCGACGGACCCCGATTGAATGTAACCGGGGTTAGGCATGTAATGTTGCGTATAACACCGTGGGAAATGCCATGACCAGAAGTGCCCTGTGCCTTTTTGCGGCGACCGTAACGCTGGCATTCTCGCATCTTGCTTCGGCGGCCGAGGTCAAGGTTTACAGCACCATCGGTGTCAAGAGCGCTCTGGAGAACTGGTTCCGCAATTTGAGAAGGCGACTGGCAACAAGGTTGCCGTTAGTTGGGGACTGATCTCGTCATTCACCAAGAAGGCTCAGGACGGTGACGTGCCCGACGTGCTCATCGTTTCCCGTGCGAGCATCGACAGCCTGATCAAGGACGGCAAGATCGCAGCTAGCTCGAGCGCAACACTTGGCACCTCCGTGTTCGCAATTGGGGTGAAGAAAGGTGACCCCAAACCCGATATCTCAACTCCTGAGGCACTCAAAATGGCGCTCCTCTCAGCGCGCGCGGTTGGCTACAGCAACCCGGCTGCCGGCGGCGCGAGCGGGGTCTACTTCGCCAAGGTGCTCGAACGGCTGGGCATTGCCGACGAAATAAAGCCAAAAAGCAAATTCCCACCGCCGGCGGGTTTTGTCAGCGCACTGCTCGTCAACGGCGATGTTGACCTCGCCGTGCAAAGCAAGCCCGAGTTGACGACGACCGAGGGCGTCGAAGTGGTGGGCCCTCTCCCCGGCGATCTCGGCCAGACCACAGTATTCGCGGCGGGCGTTGGATCGCATGCGAGCAATGTTGCGGCCTCGGGCGCGCTGGTCAAGTTTCTGACGTCTCCCGAGGGTCAGGCGGCATTCAAGGCCAAGGGCTTCGACCCCGGGTAACGCACCGGATCACGGCCGCAGCCCGGCTAATTTTGGTCGACAACATATTGCGCGATGCCGTTACCGAACGACCAATCCTCGGTTTTAACCTCGATCAGATTGATCATGACATCCTGTGGACGAACGCCCGGATTTTCTGAAAGCAATTCGACAATGCGCGCAAACAGGGCCTTCTTCTGGTCGCGCGACCGCGTGTTGCTGACCGTGAGCTGGATCATCACAAGGCCGTGACCGCGTTCGATACCGAGAAACTTTCGGCTGAATGTCAGGTCCTCGCCATCATGCTCGTTGACCACCATGAACCGGTCTTCGTCCGGCACATTGAATGTTTCGCGCAAAGCGCGATAGACGCCGTCGCAAAGCGCTTTGCGGTAATCGGGCGGTCGACCGCGGCGCAGGTCGATGCGTACGAGCGGCATATCACACGACCATCATGACCGGATTTTCGATCAATTGCCTGAAGGCAACGATGAGTTCTGCGCCAAGCGCACCGTCGACCGAACGATGATCGCACGACAGCGTGACACTCATTATATGAGCGGCCTCAATATTGCCGTTGCGAGCAACCGCTCGCTCTTCGGCAGCACCGACGGCGAGAATGGTAGACTGCGGCGGGTTGATCACCGCCGTGAAATCTTTAATCCCATACATGCCAAGGTTGGATACTGAAGAGGTTCCGCCCTGATACTCATGTAGTTTGAGTTTGCGCGCGCGTGCACGCGCCGCAAGATCGCGCATTTCATTTGAAATCGCAGAGAGTGATTTTGACTCCGCGCTGCGAATGATCGGGGTAATCAACCCGCCGGGCAATGCGACGGCAACTCCAATGTCGGAGTGCTTGTGCTTGAGCATTCCGGTTTCGGTCCAGCTGACATTTGCGTCGGGAATACGTTGAAGCGCCAGCGCCAGCGCCTTGATGACAAAATCGTTCACGGAGAGCTTGTAGGCTGGCTTGCCGTCCTTGTCCTTTGGTGCCGCCGCATTAATCTCGTCGCGCGCGGCAAGCAACTTTCCGATGTGGCAGTTGACGGTCTCATAAAAGTGCGGGATCGTCTGCACCGAAGCCGTCAGACGCTGCGCAATCGTTCGCCGCATTCCATCGTGAGGAACAAACTCATAGCTGCCATCCTCATAGAGCGATCGAATCTGCTGATCCGACATAGTTGGCGCGATCGCGGGGCCGACGCCGGCGGATACTGCTCCCGAAGCACGTAAGGCTCCTCCCGACGTAGCCGCCTCAATATCGCGAGCGATAATCCGCCCATGGGGGCCCGAACCTTGCACACGGTTAAGCTCGACACCTGCTTCCTTCGCAAGCCGCCGCGCCAACGGTGAAGAAAAAATGCGGTTGTCGGTACCGCGTGGCGCCGGCACCGTGGGCTGCACGGGCGCAGCGGGCCGCGCCGGAGGCGCAGGCGCGGTTTTCGGCGCTTCGGTCTTGGCTTCGGCCTTGGCCTCGGCCTTTGGTGTCGCAACAGGGCTTGGCTTCGCGCTGGATGCCGCGGCCTTGGGATCCTCGCCTTCCGCCGCGAGCACCGCGATTACCGCATTGACGGGCACATCTTGCGCACCTTCCGGCACCACGATCTTGGCGAGTGTTCCCTCGTCGACCGCCTCGTATTCCATTGTGGCTTTATCAGTCTCGATCTCGGCAATGACATCGCCGGACCGGACCTTGTCGCCCTCCTTCTTCAGCCAGCGCGCAAGGTTTCCCTTCTCCATCGTTGGTGAAAGCGCCGGCATGAGGATATTGGTGGGCATTTTTTCAGCCTACCGGTAGCAAACTGCCTTTGCCGCCTCGACGATTTCGCCGACGGAAGGCAGGGCCAGCTTTTCCAGATTGGCAGCATAGGGCATGGGCACGTCTTTCCCGGATACGCGCGCGACCGGAGCATCGAGATAGTCGAAGGCGCGCTCCATGACGCGTGCGGCGATCTCGGCACCGACCCCGTTCTGTTGCCAACCTTCCTCGACCGTGACAGCGCGGCCGGTTTTTTGTACCGAGGATACGATTGTGCCTATATCCATCGGCTTCAGTGTCCGCAGGTCAATAACCTCCGCATCGATCCCCTGTTCCGCCAGTTCGTCGGCCGCCTTGAGCGCATAGGTCATCCCCATCGACCATGAGACGATCGTCACATCCTTGCCCCCGCGGGCGATTTTCGCCATTCCGATCGGCAAGACGAAATCATCAAGCTTCGGTACCGGCGAGGAATGGCCATAAAGAATTTCGTTTTCGAGAAAGATCACGGGATTGGGATCGCGGATTGCGGCTTTCAACAACCCCTTCGCATCCGCAGCCGTCGACGGCGCGATGACTTTCAGCCCCGGAATGTGCGAATACCAGGCCGAGTAATCCTGACTGTGCTGCGCGCCGACTCGCGCGGCGGCGCCGTTCGGACCGCGAAAGACGATTTGGCAGGCCATCTGCCCTCCGGACATGTAGAGCGTCTTCGCCGCCGAATTGATCAGCTGGTCCATTGCCTGCATCGCAAAATTAAAAGTCATGAATTCGACGACAGGCTTGAGCCCGGCAAGAGCCGCACCAATACCGAGACCAGCAAATCCGTGTTCGGTGATCGGCGTGTCGATCACGCGGTTGGCGCCAAATTCCTGCAACAGGCCCTGCGTAACCTTGTAGGCGCCCTGATATTCGGCGACCTCTTCGCCCATCACGAAGACGTCCGTGTCGCGCCGCATCTCTTCGGCCATCGCGTCACGCAATGCTTCACGCATCGTGATAGTGGCCATTTCGGTGCCGGCCGGAATGTCAGGATCGCTGGCGGGCCGTGGTGCGGGAGCCGGAGGTGCGGCCGCTGGTTTGGGCGCCGGTACATCCTGGGTCCGCGCCTGTGGCTTCTGTGCCTTTGCCGGCGGTGCGGACTCCGCGGCTTTCTGTTGCTGGGCGGGCTTCGTGACGCTGATCGCCGACTTGTCCTCACCCTCGGCAAGGATGACGGCAATCGGCGTATTTACCGCAACATCAACGGTGCCTTCGGGCACCAGAATTTTACCAAGCGTTCCTTCATCGGCGGCCTCGACTTCCATCGTCGCCTTGTCAGTCTCGATTTCAGCAATGACGTCGCCTGACTTGACCGAATCGCCTTCGCGCTTCAGCCACTTGGCAAGGTTGCCCTTCTCCATCGTCGGCGAAAGCGCGGGCATAAGGACTTCGGTAGGCATGGCGCGATTGGTTTCCGAAAAACAATAATCAGCGGTACACGTCGGTATAAAGTTCTGATGTGTCGGGCTCCGGGTCGTGCGTGGCAAATTCGGCGGCCTGGTTGATCAGGTCACGAACTTCACCGTCAATCTTTTTCAGTGCATCTTCTGCAACCAATTTCTTTTCGAGAATGCGGTGCCGCGCCATATCGATGGGGTCGTGATGGCTGCGGACCGCGTCGACCTCCTCACGCGTTCGGTATTTTGCCGGGTCTGACATCGAGTGACCGCGATACCGGTAGGTGAGCATTTCAAGAATATATGGCCCCTTGCCCGACCGGCACCACCCGGCCGCCCTTTCCGCCGCCGCGTTAACCGCACGCACGTCCATACCGTCGATCTGGTCGCCTGGAATGTTGAATGACAATCCGCGCCGCGACAGGTTCACTTCCGCCGAGGCGCGCGTGATGGAAGTGCCCATCGCATAACGATTGTTCTCGATGACGTAGATCACGGGCAGCTTCCAGAGCTCCGCCATGTTGAAGCTCTCATAAACCTGGCCCTGATTTGCCGCACCGTCCCCGAAATAGGTGATGCTGATGTTTTTGTTGCCGCGATAATGGTTGGCAAATGCCAGGCCGGTGCCGAGTGGAACCTGGGCCCCCACGATGCCATGGCCGCCATAGAATCCTTTCTCGACGCTGAACATGTGCATCGAGCCGCCCTTACCCTTCGAGTAGCCGTGCGTCCGCCCCGTGAGTTCCGCCATCACTCCTTTTGGCTCCATCCCGCAGGCGATCATATGCCCATGGTCGCGATATCCGGTGATCACCTGGTCGCCCGGCCGAAGCGCCATCTGCATGCCGACGACGACCGCCTCCTGACCGATATAGAGATGGCAGAATCCGCCGATCAGACCCATTCCATACATCTGCCCCGCCTTTTCCTCGAAGCGGCGGATCGTCAGCATGGTGCGGTAGGCCGTGAGCTCCTGTTCCTTGGTAAATTCGGTGACCGAACTGACGTCGGTGCTCGGGTTTTTCTGGGCGACCGCCATTGGCACTCCCTGCGAAAGCGTCCGACAACTATGTAGGGCGTCGGTTTGGCTTTCCGGAACCCCAATAGCTTAAATCCCCCCCCGACGAAAGCACGAGGCCGTCGCGGGGCATTGCGGAAAACGCCCGAAAATTGGCTGAAAATTTCAAGGCGCGGTGGATAACGCCAAATGCACCCGCACAGTTGCTAGCGCGGATTGAGGAGCAGGGTCAGGTCGCGAGGATCCGCATAACCCAAGAGGGCCCGCGCCCGCTCATCAAGCATATCCGGGTCAATCCGGTCGGCGCGGAGGAGGGAAACTCGCCTTTCCCAGACTGCGCGTTCAGCTTTGACCCGCGTCAGCTCCGCCTTCATGGCGGTGAGCTGCTGGTCGAGGTCCTGTTGAGCCCGCAGCCCGTGATTGCCTGTAAATGCATTGGCGGCGAAATAGCCGATAAATAGCGCCGCAAAGACATACAGACCTAGGACTGTGAGGAATGTCCTGCGGCGGCGATGTGTGATCATGCCCGCAAGATGCGGTCAGCGGGTTAAGGCCTCTTTAACAGAGCGAACGACCGCACATCACGACGCGGTTTCGGACTGCTAACTCCGGTGGCGAAACTCGTTGAGAATAAAATTCCCGAATCGTTTGGCGCGGTTGCGCAGGATTTTCAGAACACCTTTATCGACAAAATAGGTAAGCAGGATCGAGTCGCGCGTCCTCACGCGGTTGTGGACCGGATCGGCGGAATGCCAGGTGTCACTGCCGACCGCAAATGCATAGCCGCTATTTTGTGCAAAACGCATTTGCGATTTCTTCGGCATCGAACCATCAGCGAGTTTCTCGTGAAAAATGGTCCCAATGTCGGTATTCGCGTCGTCTTTCGGCAAATACAGCTGGACAGTAATTCCCTTCCAATGCGTGTCGGTATGCGGAGGGATGAGGTAGCCGGGAATGTCGCGCGTGAGGATCGGAATTGGATACATGCCGACCTTGCCGAAATTGTCGCCGAAACGTTTCGACAGACCCGGTGCGAGCCGACGTATAAATGCCCGCTTCACCGGCTCGGAGCACAAAGCCCGTCCGACCACATCCCACAATGCGCGCTTCTCCGGAGGTAGATTCCTGATGTATTCGGGGAACAGGTCGATTTTCACCCGCGTATGCGTGCCATCGGTAAGGTCGTGGCCTTTGCTGCGCCCATGCATCGGACGATAGTCTGTCGCCTCCGGCATGAGGGCCAGGATCTGCGTATAGATGTCGTCGGGAAACACGCGATCGAATTCCAGGTGGAAGAACGGCTTTTCAACGGCGCGCGCTTTGTCGATCGACTCGACAATAAACGTGGCCAGATGATCTGCGGCCCTGCGGCGGTCGTAGCCGGAAAGCGTGGTGGACTGATCCATACTGCGTACCCACTGTCCCGTCGCGCCGCCAATTTGCGGCGAATTCCCCGTCGAACGCAAGATTTCGGCAGTCTATCGGTTTGCACGCAGAATGTCGCGCCCGGCATATTTGGCCTGCGGCCCGAGTTCTTCTTCAATCCGGAGAAGCTGGTTGTATTTTGCAATACGGTCGGATCGCGCAAGCGACCCCGTTTTTATCTGCCCGCAATTTGTCGCAACAGCCAGATCGGCAATCGTCGTGTCTTCCGTTTCACCCGAGCGGTGCGACATGACGGCCGTGTAACCGGCCTTGTGCGCCATTTCGACCGCAGCAAGCGTTTCCGTGAGTGTTCCGATCTGATTCACTTTGACCAAAATTGAATTCGCGATCCCGTCCTTGATCCCCTTCGACAGCCGCGTGACGTTCGTAACAAACAGATCGTCGCCGACGAGTTGGCACTTGTTTCCGACCGCGGAGGTCAGCATCTTCCATCCGTCCCAATCGTCCTCGGCCATTCCGTCTTCGATCGAAATGATCGGGTAACGGGACACCAGATCAGCAAGATATTTTGCTTGCTCCTGCTTTGACCTTTTCTTGCCTTCGCCTTCGTAATTGTAGGATCCGTCTTTGAAAAATTCCGTCGCGGCACAGTCGAGCGCCAGCATGATGTCGTCGCCCGCCCTGTAGCCGGCTTTGCCGATCGCCTGCATGACAAAATCGAGTGCAGCTTCCGCCGACTTCAGATTCGGTGCAAAGCCTCCTTCGTCGCCAACATTGGTATTAAGCCCCGCCGCTTTCAGCGCTGACCGCAACGTGTGGAAGATTTCCGCGCCCGCGCGCAGCGCCTCAGCAAAATTTGGCACGCCGACCGGCATGATCATGAATTCCTGGAAGTCGATCGGATTGTCGGCGTGGACGCCACCGTTGACAATGTTCATCATTGGAACCGGCAGTACCCGCGCTGCCGTGCCTCCGACATAACGGTAGAGGGGCTCGCTCTTGGCCACTGCGGCAGCTTTGGCGACCGCGAGCGAAACGCCGAGAACAGCGTTGGCGCCGAGTCGTTGCTTGTTGGGCGTTCCATCAAGCGCGATGAGGGTCTCGTCAATCTTGGCTTGCGCCTCGGCGTCCATGCCGCCCAGCGCATCAAAGATTTCTCCATTGACCGCATCGACCGCTTTGCGAACACCCTTGCCGCCATAGCGGGCCTTGTCCCCGTCGCGGAGCTCCACCGCCTCATGGGCTCCGGTCGAGGCGCCTGAGGGAACCGCGGCGCGGCCCAGCGCCCCGCTCTCAAGGATGACGTCGACCTCGACGGTCGGATTGCCCCGGCTATCGAGGATTTCGCGGCCAATGATATCGGTGATGGCGGTCATGGCTTGTCCGATGCTCGTATGGGTGGGCTTCTACAGGATCGAGAACCCCCTTGTCATGCCCTGCCCGAACCGGCATCCAGTGCCACGCAAACCAAACGTTTAATGCCCATGGCGCGAAAACAGTTGCAGCTTGGCCGACCGACGGCAATTCCGGCATCTCCGGAGAAGGCGACCCTTGACCGCGTGCCCAACCCGCACGTGGGAACGAATTACGTGGCGCGATTTACGGCTGCGGAATTCACGGCCCTGTGCCCCATCACGGGTCAGCCCGATTTCGCGCATCTGGTGATCGACTACATTCCGGCACGCTTTCTGGTCGAATCCAAGTCTCTCAAGCTTTACCTCAACAGCTTTCGCAATCGCGGCGCTTTCCATGAAGATTGCACTGTCGCGATCGGCAAAAAGCTCGTTGCCCTGCTCAAGCCCAAATGGTTGCGCATTGGCGGCTACTGGTACCCGCGCGGCGGCATGCCGATTGACGTATTTTGGCAGGCCGGCCGCTTGCCAAAGAATGTCTGGGTGCCGGATCAAGGTGTCGCGGCCTACCGCGGCCGCGGTTAGGCTCTCATCTCTGTTCGTCGCAAGCGCAATGCACAGATCCATCCGGTGGCAGTAAGGACCGCCGCCCCGACGAGCAGGACCGGGCCAATACCTCCGCGTGAGAGCCCGACGCCGTAAACTATCGGCCCGATCGCTTGCCCAAGGAAGAAGAAGAACGAATGCGCAGCCGTCGCCGAACCGCGGGCGGCTGGAGCGAGCTCAGTGACATAGACCTGAATGCAGCCGTGCAGCAGATAAAAGCCGAAACCGAGCAGCATGAAATTCAGAAATTCGGCTGGCCACGGCATACGCAAGGCGATGCCTACCAGACATAAGCCCATGACCATGCCGCCTGCAGCCATCAGATATCGTTCACTGATGTGCGCGACAAGCCACGACACCATGAAGGTATAGATAACGCCGCCGATACCAAAGCCGGCAATGACGACGCCTGCGATCGATGCGTGCGCCTGTCCTTCGCTTCGAAGCATGACGGCCATGTAGGGAAAGACGCCAAACATGAACACCGCTTCGACAAAAACAGCACCGAAGCAATACTTCGCCAATGGATTGCTGAAGACAGAACGATAGTTCGGCACGAAGGTTGAAATATCGAAGCGCCCCGGCTTTTCGTTCATGCTGCGAAAGCCTCGGATGGCGGCGGCGAGCGCAATGAGATCGATCGTCCCGGTGACAAGGAACACCCCTCGCCAGCCGACGAGATCGCCGATGACGCCCGCGCCCGAGGCGCCAAGCAGATTTCCGGTCATCGCCGCAAACAGCAGTTTGCCAATAGCGACCTGACGTTGCTGAACCGGAACGCGATCGCCGGCGACGGCGAGCGCGATCGGAAATACGCCGCCTGCCGCGATGCCGGCAATTATGCGCAGCACCATCAGTGTTTCGAAATTGCCTGCAAGTCCGCAAGCGATTGTGGCGATACCGACCACCAGCATGCACAACGCGATCAGCCGCGTCTTGCTGAACATGTCGGCGAGCGCGCCCAGGATCGGCTGCACGAGCGCGTAAGGTAGAGTGAATCCGGTTGACAGGAGCGCCGCAGTCGCCGGCGTAACGTCAAGACCGTTTGCGATCTGCGGAATGACGGGATCGACCGAACGCATGAAGAGCGTCGTCGCAAAAATGACGAACGCCATGAGATTGAGAATGCGGCCCATGCGAGGTCAAATTGCGTGCCGTTAGCGTTTTGCCAGCCGGTCAAACTCGATCAGCACCCGCAACAAATGCTCCATCTCCCTGAGCGGCACCATGTTGGGTCCGTCGGACGGTGCCTTGTCGGGGTCCTGGTGCGTCTCGATAAAAACTCCCGCAACCCCCACGGCGACGGCGGCGCGCGCCAGGACGGGCACATATTCACGCTGGCCGCCTGATTTATCGCCCTGGCCGCCCGGTTGCTGCACCGAATGCGTTGCGTCGAAAATAACCGGCGCATTCGTGGTTCGTTTCAGGATCGGCAATGCACGCATGTCGGACACCAGTGCGTTGTACCCGAACGAGGCGCCGCGCTCGGTCACGAGGACATTGCGATTTCCCGCTCCGGTAATTTTTGCGACGACATTCGCCATGTCCCAAGGCGCCAGGAACTGCCCCTTCTTCACGTTTACGGCCTTGCCGGTTTGCGCGGCGGCGACAAGCAGATCGGTCTGCCGGCAAAGAAAGGCCGGGATTTGCAGTATGTCCACGGCCTGCGAGACCTGCGCGCATTGGGCCGTTTCATGAACGTCAGTGAGTACCGGCACCTTCAGCTGTTCGCGGATTTCGGAAAAAATCGGTACCGCCTCCGCAAGTCCAATGCCGCGCGCCGATGCAAGAGACGTTCGATTGGCTTTGTCGAATGAAGTCTTGAATACGAGGCCGATGCCCACGCGCGCGGCGATCTCCTTCAGGGCGGTCGCCATCTCCAGTGCGTGCGCCTTGCTCTCCAGCGCACAAGGGCCGGCAATGAGCGCCAAAGGCAGGTCGTTGCCAAAGCGCACCGTGCCGACTGATACGGTCGAAAAAGCGTTCTCACTCAAGGCTAAAATCCCCTCGCGGGGCGGACCATGAAGCGGCAAGGCGCGCGGGTCAACGCCCTCGCAGCCCCTATTGGCAATTCCGCCGTTTAGACCAGGCGGCTCTGCTCAACAGCGGCACCAATAAACGAGGAGAAAAGCGGGTGTGGTTCGAACGGGCGCGACTTGAGCTCCGGATGAAACTGAACGCCGATGAACCAGGGATGGTCTTCGTATTCAATAATCTCAGGTAGGATCGCGTCGGGGGACATGCCGGAAAAACGCACGCCGCGCTGCTCGAGCCGTCCCTTATACGCCGTGTTGACCTCGTATCGATGACGATGGCGTTCCGAGATTTCCGTCGTCCCATAGATCTTCGACACATGGCTGCCGCGCGAGAGGACCGCATCATAGGCGCCAAGCCGCATTGTGCCGCCCAGGTCGCCGCTTGCAGTGCGCCGCTGAAGCTCGTTGCCTTTCAGCCATTCGGTCATCAGGCCAACCACCGGCTCTGAGGTCGCACCAAATTCAGTCGAGTTGGCCCCTTCAATGCCACAGAGATTTCGGGCGGCCTCAAGCACCGCCATCTGCATTCCGAAACAGATGCCAAAATATGGGACGTGACGCTCGCGCGCAAATTGCGCGGCCCTGATCTTGCCTTCGGCTCCGCGTTGTCCAAACCCGCCTGGCACGAGAATACCGTTGACGTGCTCCAGAAACGGGGTCGGGTCCTCGTTTTCGAAGACCTCGGATTCGATCCAGTCGAGGTTCACCTTCACCTTGTTGGCGATGCCGCCGTGCGAGAGGGCTTCGATCAGCGACTTGTAGGCATCTTTCATCCCGGTGTACTTGCCCACGATCGCGATCGTG
>DATEKG010000069.1:0-4357 GCA_035277565.1 Pseudolabrys sp. | reverse complement strand
TGACCACGACATTCTATTTCGACGCGAATGATGCCCATCGTGCATGGACCAAGCGTTGGCAGCAGCAACTCGGCGCCACCAACAAATATCCGACGATGAACCAGGCCGGCGTCTATGCCAGCGTCCTTCACTATCTCAAGGCGCGGGTTGCGCTTGGTGCGGGCGAGCATGACGGCAAGTCGGTCGTCGCGAAGATGAAGTCGATGCCGACCGACGATCCGCTGTTCGGCAAGGGCTCGATCGAAGCGAACGGCCGCAAGATCCACAATGCGTATCTGTACCAGGTGAAGTCGCCTGCGGAATCCAAGCATCCGGGCGATTTCCTCAAATTGCTGGTCACGATCCCGGCAAACGAGGCGTTCCGGCCGGTCAAGGACAGCGGCTGCCCGCTGGTCAGCGGCTGAGGACGCTGCAAACGACCAACAGCAAGGAGGAGCAGCTTGATGAAACGAACGATAGGAGTGGCGGCATTGGCCGCGATTCTTGCCTGCGGTGCGGCGAATGCGCAGCAGGTCAATGTCAAGATCGGCGTGCTCAGCGACATGTCGAGCCTCTATGCCGATATCGGCGGGCCGGGGTCGGTGACCGCGGCCAGGATGGCGATTGCCGACTTCACCAAGGACCATCCCGACGTCAAGGTGGAGCTGGTCAGCGCCGATCATCAGAACAAGCCGGATGTCGGCACGCAGGTCGCGAACCAGTGGTTCGACGTCGACAAGGTCGACATGATCATCGATGTTCCGAATTCCGGCGTTGCGCTCGCGGTCAGCCAGGTCGCGGCCAACAAGAACAAGGTGTTCATCGTGTCCGGCGCCGCGGCATCCGACCTCACCGGACCGAAGTGCAACGCGAACACGCTGCACTGGACCTACGACACCTGGAACCTCGCCAACGGCACCGGCACCGCGATGGTCAAGACCGGCGGCGACACCTGGTTCTTCCTGACCGCAGACTATGCGTTCGGCCACGCGCTCGAACGTGATACCGCCGCGGTGGTTGAAAAGAACGGCGGCAAGGTGCTGGGCAAGGTTCGCCATCCGCTCAACACGTCCGACTTCTCGTCATTCCTGCTACAGGCGCAGGCGTCCAAGGCCAAGGTGGTCGGTCTTGCCAATGCCGGCGGCGACACGATCAACTCGATCAAGCAGGCGGCCGAATTCGGCATCGTGAAGGGCGGCCAGAAGCTCGCCGGTCTCCTGGTGTTTGCAAGCGACGTCAATGCGCTCGGCCTGCAGACTGCACAGGGCCTCTCGCTCACGGAAACCTGGTACTGGGACATGAACGACAACAATCGCGCATGGACCAAGCGCTGGCATGAGGCCGGCGCAGGTGCCAGCAAGTTTCCCACCATGATCCATGCCGGGGTTTATGCCGGCATCCTTCACTATCTGAAGGCGCGTGCGGCTCTTGGTCCGGGCGAGCACGACGGCAAGTCGGTTGTCGCCAAGATGAAGTCGATGCCGACCGACGACCCGCTGTTCGGCAAGGGCTCGATCGACGCCAACGGCCGCAAGCGGCATGACGCCTATCTGTTCGAGGTCAAGAAGCCGTCGGAGTCGAAACACCCCGGTGACTTCTATACGCTGAAGGCGACGATCCCTGCCAAGGACGCGTTCCGCGCTCCGAAAGACAGCGGCTGCCCCCTGGTCAGCGGCTGACGACACGACATCCGGAGCCGGGCCGCCACACGCAGCGGTCCGGCTTCGGCCAATATGCGGGCTGACACTTCATGTTCGAGATCTTCGGAATCCCCTCGTCGGCGCTGTTCGGACAGTTGTTGATCGGTTTGATCAACGGCTCGTTCTACGCGCTGCTGAGCCTCGGATTGGCGGTGATCTTCGGCATGCTCAACATCATCAATTTCAGCCACGGCGCCCAGTACATGCTGGGCGCCTTCGCCGCCTATCTGATCCTGGAATATTCCGGCCTCGGCTATTGGCCGTCATTGATCATCGCGCCCATTATCGTCGGCATCACCGGCATCATTGTCGAACGCCTGTTTCTGCAATGGCTTTACAAGCTGGATCACCTGTACGGGCTGCTCCTCACATTCGGCCTGGCGCTGATCTTCGAGGGCGTGACGCGCAATTATTTCGGCTCCGCCGGCTTGCCCTATACGGTGCCGGAATCGCTGCAGGGCGGCCGCAATCTCGGTTTCATGTTCCTGCCGAACTACCGCGCATGGGTCATCGCCGCGTCGCTGGTGATCTGCTTCGGGACCTGGTTCGTGATTGAACGCACGCGGCTCGGCGCCTACCTGCGCGCTGCGACCGAAAATCCGGCCCTGGTTCGCGCCTTCGGCATCAACGTGCCGCGCATGATCACGCTCACCTACGGATTTGGCGTCGCGCTGGCCGCTTTTGCCGGCGTCATGGCGGCGCCGATCTATAACGTCTCGCCGCAGATGGGATCCGAACTCATCATCGTCGTATTCGCGGTGGTGGTGATCGGCGGCATGGGCTCGATCCTGGGCGCGATCGTGACCGGCTTCGGTCTCGGCGTGATCGAGGGACTGACCAAGGTGTTTTTCCCCGAGGCGTCCAACACCGTGATTTTCGTGATCATGGCGATCGTGCTGCTCGTGCGCCCGGCCGGACTGTTCGGACGGAGAGCGTGATGGAGCGCGTTGTCGATCCGCTCACCGCAAAGCCGTCAATCTGGCGCTCGCAGAGCGAAACAATCGCCTTCGTGGTGATGGTCGTCGCGCTCGTCGTTGCGCCTTTCATGATCTATCCGCTGTTTGTCATGCAGGCCATGTGCTTTGCGCTGTTTGCCTGTGCCTTCAACCTGCTGATCGGCTATGTTGGCCTGCTCTCGTTCGGCCATGCACTCTATTTCGGCTGGGCGAGCTACCTGTCGGCCTATGCGGCGAAGGTCTGGGGTTTTCCGCCCGAACTCGCGATCCTGACCGGCACGGCGACCGCCGCGATCTGCGGCGTGATTGCCGGCTCGCTTGCGATCCGCCGCCAGGGCATCTACTTCGCGATGATCACGCTCGCGCTGGCGCAGATGATGTATTTCTTCGCCTTGCAGGCGAAGTTCACCGGCGGCGAGGACGGCATCCAGGGCGTGCCGCGCGGACATCTGCTCGGTCTGATCGACCTGAGAAACGAGATGGCGATGTACACGCTCGTGCTGATCATGTTCCTCGCCGGGTTCCTGTTCATCTACCGGATCATTCACTCGCCGTTCGGCGAAGTGCTCAAGGCCATCCGCGAGAACGAGGTCCGCGCCATCTCGCTGGGCTACAAGACGGACCGCTACAAGCTGCTTGCCTTCGTGCTCTCGGCGACGCTGGCGGGATTTGCCGGTGCCATGAAGGCGATTGTCCTGCAGATTGCCTCGCTGACCGACGTCAACTGGCCGATGTCCGGTGAAGTCGTGCTGATGGCGCTGGTCGGCGGGCTGGGCACGACCTTCGGCCCTGTCGCCGGCGCGTTCATTATCGTGGCCATGCAGAATTTCCTCGGCGAACATGTCGGACAGTGGGTGACCGTGATCCAGGGCGTCATCTTCGTGGCCTGCGTGCTCCTGTTCCGCCGGGGTGTCATCGGCGAACTTGCCGCAGCATTGCGGATCCGCCTTTAAGCCTTCGCCTCTTTGAATAAACCGCGAATCGTCGTACAGGGCGGTTTCGCACACAGTGCCGTTGCTTCCGTGCAGTTTTCGGTAGTCATCGATGCGTCAAGCGTCGGCCGGATGCCGATTTCGCGCGTGCCGGGGGGCACTCAATGGCGGTTGTGCATGAGAAGCTGCGCTTCGTCGGGATTGCCGTGAAATGGCATGCCCTCGCGAAAAAGCGGCTCGCCTATCTCCGCGCGCTCGAACGCAGTGGCCGCTGGAGGCTCTTTTACACGCCGGAAAAATTCAGCGTCAGCCTGCACGACGCCGAACAAACGGTCCTCATCTGGGCCGATCTCGCGGGAGCGCAGGGGAGAGCACGGGCTGACATGGAGAATATGCGCGCCGCCGGCTGAGGCGCGGGCCCTGCGGGGTGCCCGGGACGTTATTGACATCATTGCCCAACTGAAGTCTATCCGGCAGCGCCGACCCGCATTTTTCCCCGCAGAACCGTGTCACCCATGCCGAGCACTCTGTTTACGCCCTATCGTTTGGCCGGACTTGAACTCGCCAGCCGCATCGTCGTCTCGCCCATGTGCCAGTATTCCGGCGACGATGGCTGCGCCACCGACTGGCACCTCATGCATCTTGGCATGATGGCGCATTCGGGCGCCGCGCTGGTGATCGTCGAGGCGACTCATGTCGAGCGGCATGGCCGTATCACGCATGGCTGCCTCGGCCTTTATTCCGACGACAATGAAGCCGCCCTTGCGCGCGTGATCGCGCAGGCGAGGCG
>DATEKG010000068.1:0-29321 GCA_035277565.1 Pseudolabrys sp. | reverse complement strand
GCGCAAACACCCTTCCAGGGCGCATAAACATCCGGCCACGACCGTCAATCGCTGCGCACAATATGGCCCGGGCTTCGCCCCGGTTGCGGGTTCGGATATGTGCATGAAGATCGGGGGAGGCGTGAGCGTCGAAGGTGGCGTGAGGCGATAGTCGATGGAGTTAATTTCGCATCGCAGCAATGTCATTGTTTAATGCGGACCTGGACCGACCGTGCTCTATCGCGTTGAGTTGTGACCATTCATGAGTTTGGGGGCGTAACGTGCAGAATTTCCTTCCGTCGCGGCCGTTTTGTAAAAACTGCCGCATCCCGATGTGGTTGGTTTCCATTGAGCCCGAGCGCGCAGATCACGACACCCGCACGTTTGAATGCCCGCGCTGTCAGGAAACCACCGTTGAGGTCGTAAAATATTCTGTCGCGCCCGCTTAGGGCGGCATCATCCATCCGGCGCCAGCGTGGGTATCGAACATCAACCCAGCCAAAGATAATAGGCGAGCACCACAGCTCCGACGGCGCATAGCCCTGTAAAAATTCTTACGCGCGCAGCGATCGATCTGACCAGGGCACCAATGATGCCCGCCAGGAACCAGATCAGCAGAATTGTAAGAGCAATCTTCCACAGCATGGATGGGCCCTCCGGCCAACCCGTCGCCTCGGAGAGTCATTCATATTGTGATTCCGGCCATTCCGACAATGCTCGGCTCACTTATTCGCGTCGCGCATCGCGGCCTTGCCGGGCGCGCGCCTGCGAGCGCGGGTGGGAACCGGTGCGTGTCGGTGGCCTGCACAACACCTGTCGGAAAAATGCAAGCGCTTTCAACTTGACTGGCGGAAGGGGTGAGATTCGAACTCACGAGGGAGCTCGCGCCCCCTGCCGGTTTTCAAGACCGGTGCCTTAAACCGCTCGGCCACCCTTCCGTCGAAGCAGGATCAAGGGCTTACGAGAACCACGACCCGAACGAATTAGCAACATTTACGTGAAATGGCCCCAAGTTGGCGGCAACGCTTAATACTGGTTGCGCCCGCAAACCAAGCAATCCAAATCAGCAAGTTAATCAGATTTCGACTGTGGCCTTAAGGCTCTTGGGTACGTCGCGCCCGGAAGCTTTTTGTTTGGCAATCCTGTCGCGCAAATTCTTTGGTGACTAACCGCACGCTCTCCATTCAAGAAACCGAGTCCCGGGTCTATCCTGAAACCGTTATCCAATTCAGGAGGGCGGTCATGACAATCGAAGGTCTCGTCGTTTGGCTGGTTATAGGCGCGATCGCTGGCTGGCTCGCGGGCCTAATCATGAAGGGTTATGGATTTGGCCTCGTTGGCAACATCGTAGTCGGGATTGTCGGCGCCATCATTGCTGGATGGCTCCTGCCGCGAGTAGGCATTATTATTGTGGGCGGCATCGTTGCAGAGATCATCAATGCCGTGATCGGGGCTGTGATCCTCCTGCTCATCATCGGGTTCGTGAAAAAGGCGTAAGACCGTTAGGCACGCTAAGGCGTGAGCCCAACTGGCGGTGCAACGGTTGCCGCTGTTTTATTCCGGCTGTATGGGCGGCGAGGTATTCAATCGTTGAAGATCAACGACCAAATCGCGCAAACATTCAACAGGAACCGAAAAAAACCGGTCGGCTGTCGAATATTTAACGCGTAGAGAAATAATGACGGAGTTATCTTCGGCCGAATAACTTTCAGCTCTCAAGGCAACGATGGTCACGGCCGCGGGCTGGTCTACAGCTTTGCTCATCATGATACCAACACTAGTGGCCACTTATTATTTATTCGGCCAAAGGTTGGCGAAATCGAGGCTCATCGCGGCGGCATCATCCAGCCGACACTAGCGCGCATGTCAATTCTCCGGCTGTAGTCAGGCCTTAGATCAGCTCGCCGCCATCCGCAGACTGTGCAGCGACATCGGCGCTCTGGTCGGTCAGGCGGTGGGCGGTGGCGTGGCCGGCGCAATGCTTACGGCGATTGTCGGGCTCATAAAAAACAAGATGGCCTAGAAACGAACTCGAGAGTTTGCTGCGACCGTTAGGTGCTGGCACACGATCAAAACTCGGCCCCGCGAATGCCCTGGCGTGCCGCGCCGGTTAACCATGAAACAAATCTGCGGCTCCTGCAGCGAGCGCGGTAGCAACATGCCGCGGAAAAAGAAAAGTTTAAGATAAATTTAATCAAACGCCGGCGGTGGTGAATCTTCATTCTGCCGGCGCACGGGGAACCACACATGAAGCGGCTTTTGTCGGCTGCCATCGTTGCGATGGCGGCGAGCGGACCTGCATGGGCTCAATCATCGACGGCGACGGGGACAGCCCTCGGCGTTGCCAAATCGACATCGTGGTCGCAGTCGATCTCGGGGCAGGGCGGCAACGCGACGATCACCAGCAACAGCACCGTGCCAGCCGAACAGACGGTCAGGAGCGTGCCGGGCGTTATCGCACCGGGCTTGTCCGCGGCCGGGCTCGAAACGTGCCTCGGGTCGGTTTCCGGCGGCGGCGCGTTTGTCGGGACCGGATTCAGCTTCGGCACCACGATCCCTGATCCCGGCTGCGCGGCGCGGCTCGATGCGCGGACGCTGTGGAGCATGGGCCTGAAGAAGGCCGCGGTCGCCCGGCTATGCCTCAACCCCGACATCGATCGCGCGATGCCGGAGGTTTGCATCAAGTACCTGCCGCGGCCCGCGCCGAACTATCCTGTCCCGCCGCCGATCCCCACCCGCTACGCGCAGGCGAAAGCCTCCGATGTCCTGGGCAGGTGGATAAAAAACATGATCAGTCCTCCTTCGCAGGAGCAGCCCTACACCGGCGGCGACATCTGGCTGGTGGAAGGGGCGACCGGCAAGGACCGTCTTTGCCACGACTACGATGTGACCCAGCAGCTCTGCCGTGTCTGGGCTCACACCGTCCACCATTCGGCACCGAAACCGAAGAAGAAGGCGACGGCGAGTGGTGGAACCTCTCACACGGCGGCATCACCCGCCACGGCACTCGCCGTGGCGACAACCGAAAAGGAGGAAAAGTCACCATGAAGAATCTGTTGATGAGTGTTGCGTTCATCACTCTGGCGGGAAGCATTGTGCCGGCCGACGCCGGTTCGACCTTCGCCATCGGGGGAGGCCTCAACCTCGGTCACGTCCAGACCGGAACGGCAGCGAGCTCGCTGGGCACAGCGGCGGCGGGTTCGCTCGCCAACGGGACCACCACCAATATCGGCGCTGGTTTCGCGGCGGCCTCCCCGGTCGGCGGCATCTCGACGGGCCTCGGAGCCTCTGTAGGTCAGAGCAACGCCGTGAGCGGCGCGGCCTCGATCGGCAACGGCGCGGCCATGACCAGCGGTGTCTCCAACAACGTCGGTCTCGGTGTCGGCGGAGGCTTCACCAACGTGCTGCCATAGCGCAGACGACAGCAGCATGGTGGCAAATGTTCGTCACCATGCTGCTGATCGTGTTGCTTTGCGCGTCGTAGAAAACAAAAACGAGATGCCTGGCCAGAGGCGGCGCGTGCGCTTGCGATCGCCCCAGTCAGCCACGCGCTGCTGTGGGAAAAGGAACGACTCTCGGGTTCAGCATCTGATCGTCGGGATCAGGCGCGCGCTTGACCGCTTCAAGGTCATCCGCCGTCAGCATGGCCTCAAACATTCCCGTCACGATGATGAGCGGCAAATAGAACAAGAGCATCGGCATTTTTTGACCCTCACAATTTGAATCGACATTGCGTGAGTCGCTGTCAGAAGCGCCGGTAGGATCCCACTCAAACGTTAAAATCTGTGCACCGTCCGCTCTTGGGGAGTCTCCTGCGAATTTTCTTGGGAATTAAGCGGGACATCCTGTTTACTGCGTTGGCAGTCGCGCTCTACGCAGCCGAACGGTCGGACATGACCCGGGCGGGCGCTTCGCCGTTCTCGTGACTTCTTTTCGGACGCGCGCGGAATCGCTGCGGCCGGTTTGACCCGTCCTCGGCTCGGAGACGACAGAGAGTCTGCCGGCAGGATTGTCGCGGCGGGATTAGACGAGTGCCCGGCGATCAAGAGGAGGGAGCTCAGCCAGAGTCCGGCCGTGTGGCGCGATGCTGAGAGCTTCGTCCGCACAAGTACACGTTGCCGCCTTGCGCGGCGGCAGATCTATTCGGCGCCCGTCCGGCAACACGACATACCGCCTTACCATCGATCCCCAGGATTCGACGACGTAGCTGGTCCCCATTGGAAGACGCTTCGGCAACTTACGCATAGGAATACCCCCCGTTCAGTACTGATCTTTCAGCACAGCCGGGCAATGGCGTGTTCGGAATTTGTCGAAAAGGCGAATATCCAAAGCTTTCGGCGCAAGATACCCGGAAACGGCACCCGGGCGGTTTCGCCGCTCATGTGCGATCTCCAGATCGCAAGGGATGCCTGAACCTGGCACCAAATATCGGGCGGGTGCTCCCTTCATGACCATCACTGCGGAGCGGTTGGCGCTTGTTCGACAGGCGCGTAACACGTCGAAAATATTCGTAAGGGAACCTTAGACTTTCAGGACTAGGCTGCCGACGTGGAGCCGCGGGCACGCCCGGGTTTCATGGCTGATGCAATCATCAGCTTTGTGGCGGGGAACGGTGGGGTGGGGACTAGCGTAGCGTCAAGACTCCACCGTTCTTCCTTTCAGCCTTTTTCGCATCGCGGGCCGAAGCCGTAAGGTTACTTGCTTACGCTTTTTCGGGTTCCTTGCGGCTCAGAAAAACAAGTTGAAGTAGAAACTTACCAGGTGGCATCGCGCTTCCCGGTTACAGGCGCCCTGTCGCTCGCGGAGCTGTCGCAAGCCACAACGGCGGCTCCGCTCCCCGGCGGGGCCGTCCATAACGTCCTCGGAAAACTTAACGTTGATGATTTAGCTTACCGCTCGACTTCTGTTGTAAAGACGATTGGCATCAATAACTTGAGCGCGGGTAGGAACCCCAACCTGCCCATACCTCCAAAAGAGGCGAAGCCGTCAGGCATCCCATCCCCGCCTGGCGGCTTTGTATTGACCGCCCCGGGTCCGACTGCGCCGTTACTCCTCGAGCGCCATGCGCATCCGGCGCAGCCGACGCAAGCGTTGCTGCAGAGTCAATTTGCGCGCCGTCGGGCGAAACCGCTGTGGCGGCATCGGCTTGCCGGAATCGACCAATACGCTCTTCAGCCAGAAATGGCGCCAGACCAGATCTTCGCTGGTTGGATTTTGGGCATTCCTGAATTCGGGGGTCATCACGCACCTCCTTGCAACTTCAAGTTCGGAGCGCACAGGAAGGTTCCGGGACCGGGCCGGAGCCCGCAAGGTTAGCCAAATTGGCATCCCGCCATGCCGGGAACGCCGTCAATGCCGATTGTTCCATCATTTCAGCAGGCTACGCGGTCCCTGCGCGTAACCGATCAGTAATCAAGCGGTTTTATATAAATCGGCGGGTTTACCGAAATCGGCACATGAGCGGGTCCGACAAACGACGATACTTTCGGGTGGCGCCCAAGGGGCTCGTGCCGCGCGTGGGGCGGCTGCTGCTTGGGCCGAAAAGCCAACCCATAGATTGCCGTGTCATAGACCTGTCGGCGGGCGGTGCCTGCCTCGAGCTGCCGCGTGCCTACGACTTGCCGGAGCGCTTTGAATTCATGCACGGCAGCACGAAGAGGCCCTGCTACCTCGCCTGGACACGCGGATACCGCATCGGGATTTCCTACGAAGGGACAGTCCAGCGTTCATCCATCAGCGGCGGGCTGAGCCGTCCGAAGAACGGCGCAAGTCTCCTGTCCCGCCGCTGACACGATTTTGCCCCGGCCTTGTCATTGCCAACTTGCTTGGCTATCCCGTTCTTGCGCTGCCAGAGGCGCAGCTGAACCAAGCATTTACCACCGTGTGCCGCAGCGGTTTCCGGCGGCGGCCTGACGGCATAAACTGGCGGCTTCCGACCGGGGATCAGTTCAAGGGATGGGTCAATTGGGGGTCATCGGCGCTCGCGGCCGGCTGCTGCACGTGTTCGCTCTGGGCACGGCGGGTCTGATCCTCGCCAATTGCTCGGGCGGCAACATGGCAGGCCGGATCGACCCGCGCTATGGCGTTGCTGCAAGCGCGCGGGCGGTTGAACCCGGCCAGCCCGTACCGAAGGGCGGCGGCGTCTATCGCATCGGCAAGCCCTATGCGGTCGCGGGGCGGGTCTATGTGCCGGAAGAAAACATCAACTACAGCGCGGTGGGTCTTGCCTCCTGGTACGGCAATGATTTCCACGGCCGCTACACTGCGAACGGCGAAATCTTCGACATGAATGGAATTTCGGCCGCGCATCCGACGCTGCCGCTGCCGTGCTATGTGCGAGTCACCAATCTCGCAAATCACCGCTCGATCATCGTCCGGGTCAATGATCGCGGCCCGTATGTGGGTGGCCGCCTGATCGACGTTTCGGTGAAGACCGCCGAGCTCCTGGGATTTTACGGGCATGGCGTTGCGCGGGTGAAGGTCGAGTATGTCGGCCGCGCTCCACTTGAAGGCTCCGATGACCGGAAGCTGATGGCGACCCTGCGCGAAGGCACGCCGGCCGAGGCCCCGGTGCTACTTGCTTCCAATCGCGGATTCATGCCGGCCTATTTTGACCGGCGCCAGATGACCAGAATTGCCGCTCCGATGCCGCCCGATCGTCCTTACCGTCTCGGTGAGGCCGCGGATGAAGTGTCTGCAAACGAGATTCCCACCACCGAGCTTGCCGCTGCGGCCCGCGCGCGCGACGTGCGGCCGGCCATGCGCGCGTCGCTTGCAGACGCGGCACCGGCCGTGTCACCGGTTTCGGCCTATGCGCCGAACCGCTATGATGGCCAGTCAGGTTACATGAGCGGGCGCGGCCTTTACTGAGCCGCATTTTTAGCCACCGGTCCGCGGTTCCGGCGCCGTCGTTCCGCGGCTGGCCGGCGAGAGAGCCACGAATGGGAAGTTTCGTAAATATCCGGGCGGGACGCTTGCTGGCGGCCATTGGCGTCGCCGTCATTCTTGGCGCAGCAGCCTCGGCCGCGCCGACGCACCCGCACCGGGTCGCGCCGCCAGCTGTGAAGAAAGAAGCGCCGAAAAAGGAAGCGCCAAAAAAGGATGCTGCGAAAAAGGACGAACCGAACATCACGGCGCCGCACGCCATCCTGATCGATGCTGAAAACGGCAGCGTGTTGTTCGAGCGGGACGCAGACCGGCTGATTTTCCCGGCGAGCCTCGCAAAGCTCATGACCGCCGAGTATGTCTTCCACGAGATCAAGGAAGGGCGGCTCAAACTGACCGACGAGTTTGCCGTGAGCGAGAACGCCTGGCGCAAGGGCGGTGCGCCATCCCACGGCTCAACCATGTTTGCGGCCATCAACAGCAAGGTGCCCGTGGACGACCTTCTGCACGGCATGATCATCCAGTCGGCCAATGATGCCTGCATCATTCTGGCCGAAGGACTCGCAGGTGATGAGGCGGCATTCGGCGAAAAGCTGACGCAGCGCGCCCGGGAAATCGGCCTGCAGAAATCCGTGTTCACGAATTCAAATGGTTTGCCGGACCAGAACGAAGTCGTGACGACCCGCGAGCTTGCGATGCTCGCGCGTTACATCATCCGCACCTATCCGGAATTTTACCCGCTGTTCGGTCAGCCCGATTTCACCTGGAACAAGATCCGCCAGCAGAACCGCAATCCGCTGCTGGGCTCATTGACGGGCGCCGACGGGCTGAAGACCGGATTCACGAAGGAGGCCGGTTATGGCCTGGTCGGCTCGGCGATGCAGAACGGCCTCCGGCTCATCGCCGTCGTAAACGGCGTGAGCACCGCGAAGGAACGTGCCGAGGAGGGCAAGAAGCTCCTTGAATGGGGATTCAAGAATTTTGAACGCCGCGTGCTGTTTGCGGAGGGTCAAACGATCGGTGCTGCAAAGGTCTTCGGCGGCGCATCAGGCCACGTATCGCTGGTGGCGGGCGGTGAAGTGCGCGTCATGCTTCCCAAGGCGGGAGGCGAAAGGCTTATTGCGCGTATCGTCTATTCCGGCCCGGTGCCTGCGCCTGTCGCCGAGGGCACGCCGATTGGAAACCTGAAGGTCTGGCGCAACGAAAATCTTATTTTGACGACGCCCCTGAAGGCGGCGGAATCCATCGGCAAAGGCAACATGTCGCAACGCGCATTTGACGCCGTGACTGAGATGATAATCGCGCTGTTCCGCGCTGGAGCCGAGCGGCTATGATAGAGACTGTCGCCATCGTTCGGCGATAACCGGTCGAGGCGAACAGGCTTGCGCGGACACTTCATCACTTTCGAAGGCGGAGAGGGCAGCGGAAAATCGACGCATGCGGCGACGCTTGCCCAGCGCCTGAAGTCGACGGGTCATGACGTGGTGCTTACTCGCGAACCCGGGGGATCAACAGGCGCAGAAATCATTCGGCATATTCTGCTTTCCGGAATTGCGAAGCCGCTCGGTGCTGAAACCGAGGCAATCCTCTTCGCGGCGGCGCGCGACGACCACGTACGCAATACAATCTTGCCCGCGCTGGAAGCAGGACGATGGGTCATCTGTGACCGCTTCATCGATTCAACGCGGGTCTATCAGGGCGCGCTGGGAAATGTGGACCAGCGTCTCATCCGCAGCCTTGAGCGAGTCACCGTCGGGCGGGCATTTCCCGAACTGACATTTATTCTCGATGTTCCGGTGCAGATCGGCCTGGCCCGGGCGAAAAGCCGTCGCGGCGACGATACGCCGGACCGGTTTGAATCCGAGTCGATCGAATTCCACGAGAAGCTTCGGCAGGCCTATCGTTCGCTCGCAGTCGACGAGCCGAAACGCTGTATCGTCATCGACGGCCGTGCTCCGCGCGATGTGGTGGCGGACCGGATCTGGTCGATCGTGCGAGAGCGGTTGATTCGGCAACAGTTTGGCATTGCGGAGACGACGACACCGTGACTGTGGACGCCGACGAGGATATCGCACCGAAAGCGCCCCGCGAGACAACTGCGCTGTTTGGTCACGAAGACGCCGAAAGGTCGTTGCTCGACGCCTACAAAAGCGGGCGCATCGCCCATGCCTGGCTGATCGGCGGGTCTCCTGGCATCGGAAAGGCGACACTGGCGTACCGGCTCGCACGTTTTGTGCTGGCCCATCCCGACCCGCTCTCAACGGATGTTCAAAACGCAAAGTCGCTTGCGATCGCGCCGGAGCACCCTGTTGCCCGCCGGATCGCCGCCCAGGCGCAAGGTGATCTTCTCGTCCTTGAACGCAGCATCAATGAACAGACGGGCAAGCTTTACACGGTGATCCGCGTCGATGATGTGCGGCGGACCGTATCGTTTTTCGGTTCGACCGCCGGCGAGGGAGGGTGGCGCGTCGCAATCGTCGATGCGATCGACGACCTGCAGCGCGAGGGCGCCAATGCCCTGCTGAAGGTCCTGGAAGAACCTCCGCAGCGTTCGCTGCTTCTGCTCATCAGCCACGCTCCCGGGCGCGAGCTGCCGACGATCCGCTCGCGCTGCCGGCGCCTTCTGCTGCGCCCGCTTGAAACACGCGACGTTGAGCGCGCCGTTGCTGAAGCAACCGGCCGCGATGCGAACGATGCCGGGATCGCGGAAGTCGCGGCCGCGGCGGAAGGCAGCCCGGGGCGGGCGGTCAATCTCCTTGATAGCGCCACCCTGGCGCTCCGGCAGCGTGTCCTCGATTTGTTTTCCCGGCTGCCGGAGGTCGACGGATCCGCACTCCATGCCCTTGGCGATGCGATGGGCGGCACCGATCCGAGGACGCTCGAGGCGTTTATGGATCTGGTGAATGCCTGGTTGTCCGCACGTCTGCAGCGCACCGCAGCGAGCCCCGCGAAGGGCGCGCGCGTGGCTGAGCTCTGGGAAAAGGTCAACCAGGCGGCGCGAGACGTGGAAGCCTACAATCTCGAGCGAAAGCCGCTGGTATTTGCCGTATTCGGCGCACTGGCCGAGGCATCGCGCTCCTAGCTAGCTGCAATCCCGTGGGCGCGGTGGGCAGTCGGGGGGTTCGCTTGCCTGCCGCATTGTGATTGAATTTGCGGCATCGCATAGGCTTCGCAATCCGGCCGCATCAGAACGGCCTTGAGCCCTGGGAGGACGTCATGACCTATCACACCAGCCGCCGGCGGTTCCTTGCCGGTTCGGCAGCCGTGGCCGGCGCCGCGGCATTTCCGTTACCCGCCATCGCGCAAAATGCGCCGATGAAAGTCGGCCTGCTCACGGTGAAAACCGGTCCGCTCGCCGCGGGCGGTCAGCACGCCGAGGAAGGCATCACAGCGTTTCTAAAGGAGAAGAATTTCACGGTGTCGGGCCGCAAGATCGAACTGATCGTTGCCGACACAGGCGGCTCCCCGGCTGGCGCCAAGACCAAGGCGCAGGAGCTGGTGGAACGGGACAAGGTCAACGTCGTACTCGGCCCGTTCGCCGCCTTCGAGCTGCTGGCGACACTCGACTATTTTGCACAAGCCAAGATGCCGACGCTGGCCTTTGCGGGCGCGGAGGATGTGACGCAGCGTAAAGGCAATCCCTATCTCACACGCACATCGTACACGTCGGCCCAGTGCCTCTATCCGCTCGCCGACTACATGTTCAACGAGATGAAGCTGAAAACCGCGACCACCATCGCCGATGATTTCGCGTTCGGGTACGAACAGATCGGAGGCTTTCAGCGCGTGCTGGAAGAAGACGGCGGCCGCATCATGAAGAAACTGTGGTCGCCGCTCAACACCGCGGACTATGCGCCATATGTGGCGCAGATCCCGGAGTGCGATGCCGTTTGCGTCGGCCTCGCCGGGTCCAATCCGATCAAGTTCATCAAGCAGGCAAAGGCGCTCGGCATCAAGCAGCAACTGGTCGGCGGCTCAACGACCGCGGACGACACCATCATCGGGGCGTATGGCGAGGAGGTGCAGGGGCTGATCAACACCAATCCGTACTCGCTCGATATCGACACCGAGGCAAACAAGCGTTTCATCGCATCGATGCGCAAGATCTATGGCGCCGACGTACGCATCGGCCACTATGCGGCATGCTTCTATATTGACGGCCAGGTTATCGAGGCGGCGCTTGCGAAAACAGGCGGCAAATCCGACAACCCTGACGAATTCGTCAAAGCGGTACGGTCGGTGACCCTGGCCGAGACGCCGCGCGGGCCCATCAGCTTCGACGATCACGGCAACGTGGTCATCGATGTCTATGTGCGCCGTGCGGTGAAATCCGGCGACAAGATGATCAACCAGACCATCAAGACCTATCACAAGGTCAGCCAGTTCTGGAAAATGGATCCGGCGAAATTTCTCGCGCAACCGGTATTCTCGCGCGACTTTCCACCCATGAAGAGCTGACAAAAGTACGGCTGCGCGGCGTTCATTCGTCGCGCAGCCATTGCTGTAGAGCGTGCTCGGTCAAATTTGAATCGTCATGCCCGCGCAAAGCCGTTCGAAGGACTCTCCACCGTCATGCCCGACTTTATGCCGGGCATCCACGTCTTCCTTCTAACGGTGCGGCAGCAAAGCAAGACGTGGATGGCCGGAATAAATCCGGCCATGACGAACTGAGAGACTTCGCCACACACTCTGCGTCATGCCCGGCCACTTGTGCCGGGCATCCACGTCTTCCTAGCCGCGCATCAGCAAAGCAAGACGTGGCGGGGACGAGTGCTTAGTCCGAGGACATGGGCGAGCCCGGCCATGACCAAACCCTGTCAACCTCAATCAATTCTGCTCTACGCGGAGTAGGACAAGGTCTCCGGCTGCTTGTCCTTGAGATACTGGTCGAGGCCCCAGCGCTCGACCTGCGCGAAGACTTCGTCGAATTCTCCGCGCGGCAGGGTTTCATTGACGAAGCGTTCGCCGCGGCCAAATTTGCTGAAATCCCACGGATGATAGTTTTCAAATTCGGCGGGCACGGCGAGTTTCCAGAGCGGCAAATATTTCGGCAGATCGGCCTCGAGCGCCTGTTCAGCGCGATTGAGGGCGCGCATGTAGCCGTGCACCACATCCGGAGTTGCGTTCTGAGGCACCCACCACAGGGTCTTGAAGCGGTCCTCGATGATCTTGCGCAGCCCGAGCTGTTCGGCCATTGCAATCTGCGGCGGGAGAAGGCTTGCAGCCTCGACTTCACCTTCCAGCAGAGCCTTGAGCCTTGCCCCGAAACCACCGGTATTGACGGTCTTGATGTGTTCGAGCGGGAGATACTTCTCCAGCCGGTAGGGAACGTTGAAGTGGCTGCCGGCGCGCATGCCGACCGAAACAGGAACATCCTTCAGGTCTTCCGGTTTTTTGATCTTTGAATCGGCGCGCACAAAAATCGCCCACGGCGAGTCACCGTAGCCTTCCGTGACGACGCGGCCCATGCCGGCGCTTGCGTTGCAGATCGTTCCCCAGAGGCAGGCGCCTTGCACCACATCCTGCTTGTCCTCGGTGTAGGGACGATCCTGCGGCCGCTGGAAATATTCGAGCCCCTGCCAGCTCGACTGCGTCCCGCGGAAGGTTTTCCAGTCGAATTCGACGTCGAGGCCCTCGGCGGCGAAAAAGCCTTCCTGCATTGCGACAAAATCATTGAGACCCATGCCCTTGGGCGCGACCTTGACCCGCTTGAGGCTGGTGGCCATGACAATTTCCTCCGGCTGACATTGGTGATTGAGAAATCATTTACCACGAAGACCGGTGAGGCGGGTAGCGCTGCGGCATTGCCCACGAGCTCCGCCGTCGCGATCCGGGGCAGACCGGGCCGGCTGCATTTCCTCAAAGTTTACGGAATTTGCCAGCAGACCGTTGCGGAACCCCCGCTATTACCACCGGAATGAGCATTGCGAGCGCGATTGCTGTCAGTGGAATGGGTGTGGCGACGCTGCGGCTTGATATTGCCGCAGGTAATATCGCCAATTCCTTATCGGACGGGCCACTCCCTGACGCTGCAAATCCGGAGAACTTCCCCTCTGCCTATACGCCGCTGCGCGTCGAGCAGGTCGATCTTGCGGGCGGCGGCACCAGCGCAAATGTGAGCGCTGTTTCTCCGCCGACAGTTCCGGTCTTCGATCCGGGGGCACCGTTTGCCGATGGCAAGGGGCTTGTCGCGGCGCCCAATGTCGATCTCGCCAATGAAATCGTTCAGACCATGATCGCGCGCTACACTTACGCGGCCAATGCGCAGGTCATTCGCATCGATGCGCAGATGACGTCCGCGCTCCTCGATGTGACTGCCTGATGATGGTTTGCGGGGGCTAGTGTCCGCGCGCGGGACGCGTCGGCATGCGATGGAAGTTGAGGATCTGCTGCGCGGTCGATTGCTTGAGCCGGTTGAACGAGGACATCGCCTGGTCGATATCGGATGCGGAGCGGCGATGGCGCTTTGCCGCCAGGATCATGATGTTTCGCGTGATATCCCATGACAGACCGATCGCCCTTGCCAGAACAAGCAGGAGCTGGGCATTGGTATCGCGCAGATTGTTCTCAACGACCGCGGTCGGAACGTCCGACAACAGTGACAGGGACGCCACCAGTTCTTCGAATCTGCCGTCAGCCGCAAATTCCTCGATTTTTTTGGCGTTGAGCTGGCCGGCCCGGTGCAGGGACTCGGCAAGCACCTGCGCAGCTGCGTAACTCAACGGTCCATTGGCAGCTTTCGATTTTATGCGTTCGGCGATGTCGTCGACAGTTGTCGCAATTTCTGAATTGGCGTAGTGCCGCTCGGCCTCGAGCTTGGTTCGGACAGCTGCCGATGCAACCTCGAGCAGCCTTTCGAACATGTGTGGCGGCAGATCGGGCCGCGCACCGACGCATGCCGCCAGCTGATCATCGCCGTTTGAGCGACGGACCAGAGTGTCGAACCCTTTACCCGAAAACCGCGCACCGGCATTCTTGGCCGTGCTCAGAACCACCTGCTGATCGCCGCGGACCACAAGGACATCGGTCAATGATTCAGGCAGGGATTTTCGTCGGGAGATGGCGAGCAGGTGTTCCTGGTTCTTGGTGCGCGCGCATTCAATCAGAGTGTCGGTGTCCAGCCGTTCAGCCTGAGTGAGGACCGGGGAGGCGACTTCAATGACGTCGTCGCAGGCGAGCATGCGCAAAATTTTGGGCGGGGCGATGGCCACCGGCCCGAGGCGAATTGCGAGCAGCGCTCGCGACGATTCTTCGATCGTCTTCACCAGACGAACAAAGACATCGTCGATGAGGTCAATCTCCTCGTCGGAATATTGGTCGGATCCGACGAGAAAAAGGTCTGTGAGATGACGGAGCATCGCCGACCGTCGTTCGTCGGTACTTTGCGAAATCGAGCTGTCGAGCTGCTGGATCAGTTCGAGCGGTGCGCCCATGGGTCCTGGAAAACCGTTCTGGTTGGCCACGGATCTGGCAATCTGCGTTTGGTTAAAGTCCGTTTAGAGTGTAAGCGAGTCCGGTTTAGCAATTCGTAAAGACAGGTGGCCGCTCTGCGGCAGCGGGGAAAACTGCGGGTTTTCGGAAAGTGATGCCGGGCCGGAAAAACGCGGCGAAAAGTCTGACCGATCTACTGCTTGAGCAGGCCGCAATATTTCTGGGTGTTGCCCAGCCAGCAGCCGGTCTTCATGCAATACGCCCGGCGCGAGCCGCAATTTGTGACGCATGTCGATATTGATGCGCGGTTCGGGCTTTTATTGCAGCTCGTGATGCAGGCCGCCTGCTCGCTGCTGCAGCGCATCGGCGTCCCGAGAGCAGGGCCGGCATAGACAAAGGCGAGCACGGCCATCCCGGGCAGGGTACGTCGGAGCAGGCATGGAGCGAGGCGGGAATCGATATGCGTTCGCACATCGTCCTCTTAGGAGGGCGCGAACCTCGCGGCAAGTCCGGGTCACAAGTCGGGGTCACAAGTCGGGGTCACTTGCGCAAACAGCCAGCTCCGGTCGCTTGCCCCGATCGGTTTCGGTTGATACCTAGTCCTCGATCGTCGTGGCCGGGCATAGCCGTCCGAAGGACGGCGTGGTTCGCACGCCCATGTCCGGCCATCCATGTTTTTGCCAATGCAGCGAGTCCGTATGGCCCGAAGCCGCAAATCGAAGACAAAAAAAAGACGGAAGGGCACGCCGGCGCGAAAGAAAAAGCGTCCGGCCGCCAGGCGTCAGGCACAAAAACCGGCGCGCAAAAAGGCGCGAGGCAAGGCGGCCACGGGCAAAAAAAGGAAGGCGGGCGCGCCCTCGAGAACCAGGGGAGGCCCGCGGCCTTCATACAAGCCTTCAGCCGAGCCTTCAACCGAGGCCCGCGCGCAAAATCCTCAAGCCGGCGCAAAGTCCGCCTACTACATCACGACTGCAATCTCCTATCCGAACGGTCCGCCTCATATCGGTCACGCCTATGAGGCGATCGCGACCGACGCGATCGCCCGCTTCATGCGGCTTGACGGCTACGATGTGTATTTTCTCACCGGCACCGATGAGCATGGCCAGAAAATGCAGCAGACCGCGGCTCGCGAGGGCCTGACCGCACGGCAGTTGCGCGATCGCAACGTCCCGCGCTTCGAAGCCATGGTGAAGCTGCTCAATTGCTCCAATGACGATTTCATCCACACGACCGAGGAACGGCATCACCGGGCATCGATTGCGATATGGCGGGAGATGGAAGCCGCCGGGGATATTTATCTCGGAAAATATGCCGGCTGGTACTCGGTGCGCGATGAGGCCTATTACGCGGAAGATGAAACGCATATCGGCGATCAGGGTCAACGGATCGCCACCAGGACCGGGACTCCGGTCGAATGGGTCGAGGAGGAGAGCTACTTCTTCAGGCTTTCCGCCTATCAGCAGAAACTGCTCGATCTTTATGAGCGCGTGCCGGATTTTGTGCTGCCGCGCGAGCGGCTGAACGAGGTCGCAAGCTTTGTTCGAGGCGGCCTGCAGGATCTTTCGATTTCGCGAACGACCTTCGATTGGGGCGTAAAGGTCCCGGGCAATGCCCAGCACATCATGTATGTGTGGGTGGACGCGCTGACGAATTACATCACGGGTGTGGGCTATCCGGACGTCGACAGCGAGCGGTTTAAACGTTATTGGCCCGCTGCACTGCATGTCATCGGCAAGGACATCGTGCGCTTTCACGCGGTCTATTGGCCGGCCTTTTTGATGTCAGCCGGAATCGCGGTGCCGCGGCGAATTTTCTCGCATGGGTTTTTGTTCAATCGCGGCGAGAAAATGTCGAAGTCGGTCGGCAATGTGGTCGATCCGTTCTCGATGGCCGGCACATATGGCGTCGACCAGTTCCGCTATTTCTTTCTGCGTGAAGTGCCATTCGGGCAGGATGGAAATTACAGCCACGAGGCCATCGTCAACCGCATCAATGCCGACCTGGCAAACGACCTCGGGAATCTCGCGCAGCGCTCGCTGTCGATGATCGGGAAAGCCTTTGGCGGCAAATTGCCGGAACCTGGAGAATTCAGCGCAACGGACAGAACAATCCTTGCGGCGGCCGACGCCATGGTTGCGACGGCTCGTGAGCACATGAAATCGCAGCAGCTCCACCAGGTTCTCAATTGCGTGTGGGCGGTGGTCGCGGACGCCAATCGCTATTTTGCGTCAGAGGCGCCCTGGGCGCTGGCGAAGACCGATCCCGGGCGGCAGGGGACCGTGCTCTATGTGACAGCGGAAGTCTTGCGTCAGGTCGGCATCCTTGCGCAGCCTTTTGTCCCGGCAGCGGCGGCAAAGCTGCTGGACCTGCTGGCCGTGCCGGCCGCCGCGCGCAGCTTTATCGAGCTCGCAGCCGAACGGCGGATCAAGCCTGGGGTCATATTCCCGCCGCCTTCTGCGGTTTTCCCACGCTACGTGGAACCCGAGCCCGGGGTGTGACCGATGCTGGTGGACAGCCACTGCCACCTCGATTTTCCCGATTTCGCGGCCGAACTGGACGCAGTCGTTGCGCGCGCCCGGGCTGCCGGGATCGGCCGCATGGTGACGATTTCAACCCGCGTGAGAAAACACGCCCAGGTTCTTGGCATTGCCGAGAAATTCCCGGATGTTTTTTGTTCGGTCGGCACCCACCCTAATCATGCACATGAAGAGCCGGAAATCGATGCAAAGGCGCTGATTGCTGTCGCCAAACATCCAAAGGTGGTCGCGATCGGCGAGGCGGGGCTCGACTATTTCCGCAAGGGCAGCCCGCGCGAGGCGCAGGCGGCCGGGCTACGCCAGCACATCGCCGCTGCGCGCGAGACGGGTCTGCCTCTGGTGATCCATTCGCGCGACTGTGACGACGACATGGCCCGGATTTTACGCGAGGAAAGCGGGAAGGGCGCCTTCCCGGCGATCCTGCACTGCTTCACCGGCGGGCGCGACCTGGCCTTTACCGCCATTGATTTGGGTCACTATGTGTCGTTCACCGGGATCCTGACATTCAGGAATTCCGAAGGCTTGCGCGAGATCGCCGCCGCCTTGCCGGCCGACCGGATCATGGTGGAAACCGACGCGCCCTATCTCGCTCCATTGCCGCATCGTGGAAAACGCAATGAACCCGCCTATGTGGCGGAAACGGCTAAAGTTCTGGCGGATGTTCGTGGCGTGTCGCCGGATGAGATTGCGCGGCAGACCACGGAAAACTTCTTCTGTTTGTTTAACAAGGTGCCGCGCCAGCTTGCGGACGCGGCATGAGTTTAACCTTCACGATTCTCGGTTGCGGCTCGTCCATGGGCGTGCCGCGTGTTGCGCTCGGCTGGGGCGCCTGTGACCCCAATAATCCCAGGAACCGCCGGCGCCGCTGTTCGCTTCTTGTCGAGCGCGCCAATGCCCACAACCAGCTGACGCGGGTTCTTGTCGACTGTTCACCTGACATGCGCATGCAGCTCCTGGACGCCGACGTCGATTGGCTCGACGGCGTCCTCATCACGCATGAGCACGCCGACCACACGCATGGTATTGACGACCTGCGGCCGCTCTTCGTTCATAACCGCCGCCGTGTCGACGTCTATCTCGATGAACCGACCGCGCGTATTATTCGTACCCGCTTTGCTTACTGCTTCACGACACCGTCAGGCAGCGAATATCCACCGATCGCCGCCGAAATGGCGCTCGAGCCAGGAAAGCCGGTCGTGATCGCCGGGCAGGGAGGCTCGATCGAAGTCCTGCCGGTCCTCCAGGGCCACGGCGACATCCCCTCGCTCGGCTTCCGTTTCGGCAAGCTTGCCTATTCCGCCGATATCAAAAGCCTGTCCGCCGAAAGCATGGCGCTTCTGGCCGGGCTCGATGTCTGGATTGTGGACGCGCTCCGCAAAGCGCCACACCCAAGTCATTTCAACCTGGCGGAGGCGCTGGACTGGATCGGGCGCGTCAGACCCAGGCGCGCGATACTGACCAATCTGCACACCGACATGGATTACGCGACGCTGCGCGCCGAACTGCCGGCGCATATCGAGCCGGCCTTTGACGGCATGCGCATCACGGTTTGACCTCCGTGATTGCCTCCGGAACCCTCGCTGATGAATGCATTGGATTTTAATCGATTTCGCGCCGGCCGCACTTTACTTGTGCCCATATTCCAGGGGCTGGTAGTCATGTTCCATAATATGCCTTATGCGAATCAGGCTGGCATGGTCGCTCATGCGAGGCGGCTTTGCTACTGTGTGCGGATTGTTTGCGGTCCCTCGGAAGATCCATCGCCCCCGTGAAGCCATCCCGCGATATTGGTCGACTGCTCGAGATCATGGCGGCGCTGCGCACGCCCGGTTCGGGCTGCCCTTGGGATCTCGAACAGAATTTCAGGACGATCGCGCCGTACACACTCGAGGAAGCCTATGAGGTCGCCGACGCAATCGCGCGCGATGACCTGCCGGGCCTCAAGGACGAACTCGGCGACCTGCTTCTGCAGGTCGTCTTCCACGCCAGAATGGCCGAGGAACAAGGCGCCTTCAATTTTGACGACGTTGTCGAGGGCCTTACGGAAAAATTGATCCGGCGCCATCCGCATGTCTTTGCGGACGCTGACGGCAAGACCGCAAAGGCCGTTGAAGGCTTGTGGGAGCGGATCAAAGCCGATGAAAAGGCCGAGCGCGGCGGCAAGGCAGCAGCCGATGGTGCGCTGGCCGGAGTACCGGTGGCGCTGCCTGCGCTAACCCGCGCATTGAAGCTCCAGACCAGGGCCGGTCGTGTTGGATTCGACTGGAATGACCCGCGGGCGGTTCTTGCCAAGATCCGGGAAGAGGCAGACGAAATCGAGGCCGAACTCGACCGCAAGGAATTAACGAAAACAGCAGCGGAGGTGGGTGACCTGCTCTTCGCCGTCGTTAACCTCGCCCGTCACCTGCGCGCCGATCCCGAAGGGCTCCTGCGCGACACCAATCGCAAATTCGAGCGGCGTTTTGCCTCAATCGAACGCGCCCTTGCCGCGCGCGGCAAGACTCCGCAACAGGCAAGCCTGGCCGAGATGGACGCCTTATGGAATGAAGCGAAGGCGGCCGAAAAGGCCGCCTCCACCACCGAGTGATTGACCGGACGCGCTACGCCGCTACGCGTCGCGCAGCTGCCGGCGGCAGGCGTTCGCTCTCCGCGGCCGTGCCCTTGATCGCCGCGGCCGATGCGGCGCTCACCAGGGCCGCAAACACGACATAGCCGCAGAGGAACCAGGGTTGATTGTCGTTCGCCGCGATCAGGTAGGTTGCGATGATCGGTGTGATCCCGCTCGAGAAGATGCCGGAGAACTGATAGACGAACGAAATTCCGGTATAGCGAACGCGCGCATCGAACAGATCGCAGAACAACGCGGCCTCCGGGCCGTAGCACATGGCGTAGATGACCCCGAACGGAATGATGATCGCCGCGAAAATCGCGACGACATTGCCGCCACTCATCGCCCAGAATGCCGGGAAGGTCGAAATGGCGAGCAGGATCGATCCGATCGCATAGGTCTTTCCCCTTCCCCATTTGTCCGAAAGGTGCCCGAACAGCGGAATGAAGAAGATCATCACGAAGGCCGAGCTGCACACCGCCCAGAGTGCGGTCGTGCGCGACAGATGCAGTGTGTTCACGATGTAGGAGATGCTGAACACCGCAAAGACGTTGAAGAACACGCCGTCGATGTAACGTGCGCCCATGCCGAGCAACACATTCCTGGGGTATTCGCGGATCATGTTGACGAACGGGACCGCAACCTCCTGCCGCTGCGCCTTGAGCCTGGCGAATTCAGGCGTCTCCATGATGCGCAGACGGATATAGAGGCCGACGATCACGAGGATGATGCTCGCCACAAATCCGACCCGCCAGCCCCAGCCCAGAAACTGCTGTTCGGGCAGACTGGAGGCAACCGCGACCACACCCGCCGAAAGGCACAGGCCGATCGATAATCCGATCTGCGGCAGGCTCGCAAACAAGCCGCGCTTGTCCTCGCTGGCATATTCGTAAGTCATCAGGACCGCCCCGCCCCATTCGCCGCCAAGTCCGATGCCCTGCAGCACACGGAGCACCAGAAGAATGATCGGCGCCGCAATTCCGATCTGCTGGTAGCTGGGCAACAGTCCGATCAGGACCGTGGCAATGCCCATGATCATCAGCGTGAGAATGAGCATGCTCTTGCGGCCGATGCGGTCGCCGAAGTGCCCGAAAATCACGCCGCCGAGCGGGCGAGCGACGAAGCCGACCGCGAAGGTCGTATAGGCGAGCAGGATCGAGATCAGCGGATCCTGCACCGGGAAAAACAGCTTGGTGAAGACAATTCCGGCGACCGTGCCGTACAGGAAAAAGTCATACCACTCGATGGTTGCTCCGATCAGGCTGGCAACGACGACACGCCTGAGATCCCGACTGGATATTGCCGAATTTGCCATGGTCTCCTTGCCCCTTTTTGCCCATTTTTATCCGGCTTTAGTCCGGCGGTTTCCTCTCCGTCGTTTCCGGATATCTGTGTTTCACCATTTCCGCGTTTTTTGGATCGGTTCGCACGCTCACCGCCAGACGTCCGTCGGGCCGCATCTCCCGCGACAGCACTTCCGAGTGACGATAGAGCCAGCTTAGTCCCGCACCGTCGGACGGATCGATTGACAAATGAAGAGTCGGCCGTTTTTCACCAAGCTTCGTCTCGATCGCGACGAGCAGACTTTCAATCCCCTCCCCGCTTAATGCTGACACAAGAAGAGGTGGCCGTCGATTCTGCTGCCGCTCGGCAAGGTTGAAGAGACGCGTGCGTGCATCCGAATTGAGACGATCGATCTTGTTCCACACTTCTATCAGGCGTGAATCGTCGGCAGCAATGTCGAGCTCTTCGAGCACAATTCTCACGTCATGGGATTGCGCCTCGGATTCTTCATGCGATACGTCGCGCACATGCAGGATGACATCCGACTCGATCACCTCTTCCAGAGTCGCGCGGAAAGCGGCAACAAGCATCGTCGGAAGGTCGGAGATAAATCCCACCGTATCGGATAGAATAATTCTCACGCCATGAGGCAGGGCAACTGCGCGCAGCGTCGGGTCAAGCGTTGCGAAAAGCATATCGGCAGACAGCACTGATGCCGCCGTCATCCGGTTAAACAGGGTCGATTTCCCTGCATTGGTGTAACCGACCAGCGCGACAATCGGGTAAGGGACACGCTTGCGGCTGTCGCGATGCAGCTTGCGTGTCCGCTTGACCTTTTCCAGTTCCGCTTCGATCCGCGCGATGCGTTCTTCGATGACGCGCCGGTCGGCCTCGATCTGGGTCTCGCCGGGCCCGCCGAGAAAGCCGAAGCCGCCGCGCTGACGTTCAAGGTGAGTCCACGAACGTACGAGACGGCTTTTTTGATAGGTGAGATGCGCAAGTTCGACCTGCAGCGCCCCTTCCCGCGTACGCGCGCGCCGTCCGAAAATCTCCAGGATCAATCCTGTCCGGTCGATGACCTTCGCGTTCCATGCCTTCTCAAGGTTGCGCTGCTGTACCGGCGAAATGGGACAGTCCATGATGACGACCGACGCCGCGTGACTCTTCGCAAGCCCGGCGATTTCATCGACCTTGCCTTTGCCGATATAGGTTGCAGGACGGATGTCGCCGAGCGTCACGAGTCCGGCCTGCACCACGGTCAGATCGATCGCGCGCGCAAGCCCGACAGCTTCGTCCAGGCGCGCCTGGGGCGTGCGCGTCGTGCCTGGCGTGGATCGAGCCCTCGTTTTTCGCGGCGGCTCCTTGACCCACGGCTCAATGACGATCGCACGGCCCGTCTCCGCGCCCGGAGTCGCCGGGCCCGAGAGATCGGTACGCTGGTCGCGCGGACGTACTTCCAACTAGGGCTTGTCTCCGGCCGGCGGCTCCTCGGCCCCTTCGAACAGCTGGATCGGGTGGCCCGGCATGATGGTGGAAATTGCGTGCTTGTAGACGAGTTGGGAATGCCCGTCCCGCCGCAAAAGCACGCAGAAATTATCGAACCAGGTCACCACGCCCTGCAACTTAACACCGTTCACCAGAAAAATGGTGAGAGGTATTTTGCTTTTTCGAACGTGATTGAGAAATGTGTCTTGGAGATTTTGTGCACGATCGGCTGCCATGGCCGTTTTTCCATTTTTTGCTCGCGTCTTCTGCGCGAGACCTTCTTTGCCCGGGTCCTTCCGCATACAAACTCAACCGCATGCGCCACTTTGCCCCACGCAAGAGCGGTGCGAGGCCCGGGAGTGCCACTATTAGATGGCAGCAAGTGTTCCGGCGCAAGCAGAACTTCGCTTCTGCTCGACTAACCTGTTGAAATATCGTCTATTTCATTGCCGCATCGGGGAGCCGCAGAATCCGCGGCTAGGCGCCGATTTCGGCATATCGGTAGAAATCGCGCCGCAGCGCCGTCGCAACCAGTCCCGGCGCCCCGTTGCCGACCGGACGGCCGTCGATACGTACGACCGGCAGGACGATCTGGCTTGCCGAAGTGATGAACGCCTCGCGCGCCGCATAGGCTTCCTCGACGGTGAACGCGCGTTCCTCGAAAGCGAGCCCCTGCGCCTTGATCGCATCGATCACGACCGAGCGGGTCACACCGGGGAGGATGTTGTGGCCCAACGCATGCGTGATCAGCTTGCCGTCGCGGTTCACGATCCATGCAGTCGATGATGCGCCCTCGGTGACGCGGCCTTCAGCATCGACCAGCCAGGCCTCGCGGGCACCCTGTTCCCGCGCCGCTTGCTTGGCGAGGACGTTTGGAAGCAAGGCGACGGACTTGATATCGACGCGCTTCCAGCGCATGTCCGGCACTGTAACGACGGCAACACCTTCGGCCGCAATGGCCTCAAGACGGGCAGGATCGTTGCTGCGTGCGGTGACGACGAGTGAGGGCTTCGTTTCGTCCGGTGGAAACGGAAAATCACGCCGCGCAACACCGCGCGTGACCTGCAGATAGACTATTCCATCGCGGACGCGGTTGCGCCGGATTGTCTCGCGTAAAACAACCGCAAGCGCCGCAGATGACATCGGCCGTGCAATGCGCAGCTCGCGAAGCGACCGCTCGAGCCGCGCCATGTGCCGTGTCTCGTCGACCGGCCGGCCTCCCCGCACCTCACAGACTTCGTATACGCCATCGGCGAATTGATAGCCGCGATCCTCAATCGCGACTTTCGCCTGCTCGCGCGGCAGATACCGGCCGTTGACATACGCAATCCTGGACATGGCGGCTAATCAATACCAAGGGCCTTGAGTTTCCGATGAAGTGCCGAGCGCTCCATGCCGACGAACTCGGCGGTACGCGAGATATTTCCGCCGAACCGGCTGATCTGGGCGACTAGATATTCGCGCTCGAACACTTCTCGCGCATCCCGCAATGGCAGGCCCATGAGGTGCTCGCCGCCATTGCCGTTCGGCATGCTCGGCACCATCGACCCGACATCCGGCGGCAGCATGCTTGCATTCATCACGGCGTCAGGATCCCCGCCGGCAAGAATCATCAGCCTTTCGATATTATTGCGGAGCTGGCGAACATTGCCTGGCCAGTTGTGTGACTGGAGAACCGCCATTGCGTCCTCGCCGATCCGCCGTTTCGGCAGGCCGGTCGCCTGCGAGATCTGATCCATGAAATAATCGACGAGGTCGGGAATATCCTCACGCCGCTCGGCAAGCGGGGGTACGCGAATGGGTACGACAGCCAGACGATGATAGAGATCTTCGCGAAACTTTCCCTCTGTGATGAGCGCTTCGAGGTTGCGTGCCGTTGAAGAAACGATGCGCACGTCTACGGAGAGTTTTGCGCTCCCTCCGACGCGCTGGAACGTCTGGTCGACAAGCACGCGCAGGATCTTGCTCTGTGTCTCGCGCGGCAACTCGGCCACATCATCAAGAAAAAGCGTCCCGCCATGCGCCTCTTCGAGTGCGCCGGCCTTCCGCCCTTCGGTTCCGTTCGTATGATCGACCCCGAAGAGCTCAACCTCCATGCGCTCGGGCGTAATTGCCGCCGCATTGACGACAACGAAAGGCCCGGACGCGCGCGCTGATTGCAGGTGCAGTGTCCGTGCCGCAAGTTCCTTGCCGGCGCCGGACGGCCCGACGATGAGCACACGACTATTGGTCGGAGAAACACGTTCAATCGCCTGCCGCAATTGCGCAACGGCGGCCGAGTGACCAACCAGCGTCGACGGCATGGGCGCGAGTTGCTTGAGTTGCCTGACTTCCCGCCTGAGGCGGGAGTTTTCGAGAGCGCGGTCGGCGACCAGAACCAGCCGGTCGGCTTTGAAAGGCTTCTCGATGAAGTCATAGGCGCCAAGCTTTATGGCCGCGACGGCCGTTTCGATATTGCCGTGGCCTGAAATCATGACGATCGGCAGTTCCGGGTGCTCGGCCTTGACCGCCTCGAGCAGTTGCAAACCATCGAGCTTGCTGCCTTGCAGCCAGATATCGAGAAAAACGAGGCCTGGACGACGCGCAATGATTGCGGCCAGCGCGTCATCGCTGTTGCGGGCCGTGCGTGTCACATAGCCCTCATCCTGGAGGATCCCGGCCACCAGGTCGCGAATATCAGCTTCATCATCGACAATCAGGATTTCCGCCGCCATGTCCTATTTACTCGCGATACTGGATTGCTCTGCTTCAGTGGTTTCGGCCTTGCCGTCGGCCGCGAACCTGACCCGCACCCACGCTCCCCGCTGACCTGGAATTTTGTCGGCGGCGTCACGGAGCTCGATGACGCCGCCGTGCTCCTCAACAATGCGCCCGACAATGGCAAGCCCAAGGCCGGTCCCCTTTTCGCGCGTTGTCACGTAAGGCTCGAGCAAGCGGCTTCGGTTCGTCTTGGGCAGCCCGATACCGTTGTCGACGACATCAATCACGATGTCGCTTCCTTCCCGGGCCGCAAAAACATGAATTGCGCCTTTACCGAGCTCTTCCGGCGGTACCGCGGCGATCGCCTCTGTTGCGTTCTTGATGATGTTGGTGAGCGCCTGCGATATGAGCCGGCGGTCAAATCGCGCCGGCATCGGATCTTCGGCAATGTCGGCATCAATCAGAATTTCGGAGTTTCCGACGCGCATCAGGAACACTGTCTGCCTTACGGCGTCCGCGACATCCTCCGCCGCAATAACCGGCTTCGGCATCCTGGCAAAGTGCGAGAATTCATCGACCATGCGACGTATATCGTCGACCTGCCGGACAATTGTGTCGGTGCATTGCTCGAATACACCGCGATCTTCCGCAATCATCTTTCCGTATTTGCGGCGCAGGCGTTCGGCCGAAAGCTGAATTGGCGTCAGCGGATTTTTGATTTCATGGGCGATGCGGCGGGCAACATCGGCCCAGGCTGACGTACGTTGCGCCGCAACCAGTTCCGTAATGTCGTCGAGGGTTACCACATAGCCATGGTCGGATTCCCCGGACTGTTCGCTGGTCACGCGAACGGAAAGATTGCGCTCGCGTCCATTGCGGCTGATCGTGATCTGATCCTGGGTATGTGCGCCGGTCTGCGCCGCAGTGAGGATATCGGCAAGCTCCGGCAGGATCTCGGCCAGCGGCTTTCCGAGCGTCTCGGTTTCCGTGCGTCCTATCAGTTTTTCGGCCGAGCGGTTGAGAATGCTGATGCCGCCGTTTTCATCGACGCCGATGACTCCCGCGCTGGCGCCGGCGAGGACGGCTTCTGTAAACCGGCGACGGCTGTCGATGAGGTCGCGCGCATGCATGATGTCATCGCGCTGGGTTCGCAGCTCCTGCGTCATCCTGTTGAAGGTCTCGCCAAGTTGCGCGAGGTCGCCCTCGTTCTGTCGAACAGGAACGCGAACGTAAAGATTGCCGGTCGAAATCGCATTGGCCGCGCCTATCAGACGGCGTATCGGAGCAACGAGCCGGTTTGCGAAATTCAGGCCGATCCAGACCGCCGACAGCAGGACGATGAGCGCAATGACGGTGTACATGAGCGCAAACGCGACCTGCACGCCGACGCGCCGGGCCTCGATCGCGGCGTACTCGCTGACGCTCGCGCGCGTGGCCTGAAGCTGCGGTACGACGCGCGGGTCAAGCAGTCTCGTCAGGTAAAGATAGTAATCGTCGTATTGCTCGAGCTTGATGATCGCGGCGACGTAGTTCGTGTCCGGCAACAGCACGATTTGCGGTTCGGTGCTTGTAATGTGGGTGAGCGCATCACGCGGCGGGAGTGCAAAGGTCTGATTGATATTGACGTCGGCGCGCGCGATGACTTTGAGATCCTTGTCGAGCACGATTGCCGCGGCGAGCCCGCGCACCGACGCCTGAAATGTCAGGTATTGCCGGAGATTGGCCGTGTCCTGCCCGAATGCGGCCTTGTTGCGTCCAATCTCGATCGCCATCGCGATGATATCGGAACGCACGATCTGGGCATGATCGCGCAGATAAGCCTCTGCAACGATCAGGGAATTTTCGATCGCCGCACGTGTCCGCGTGGAAAAAAGACGATCGAGGCCGCGATCGAGCGTTACGCTTGCGACGATGGCGACCATGATGGCCGGCGCAGCGGCGATAATCGAGAAGAGGCCGACGATCCTGACGTGCAGACGTGCCGCAGCGCGGCCGGTGCGTCTGGCCTGAACGACCTGCCAGACCTCCCGCACGATGATCGCGAGCAACAGGATCACAGTCGCGGCATTCACCAGCAACAGCGTCACGACCACATAATGGGTCGGCGACAGCGGGGTCAGGTCGGCGAGGACGACGAAGGTGACGAAGGCCGACAGCAGGGCAAGTCCGACCGCCAGCGGCCCAAGCACACGCATGTCGCCGCTTTTTGCGGGCGCGCCGGCAAGAGCGTTTTCGGCTGCGGCCTGTTCGACGCTCATGAACCCCCGGCTGCGGATTGGGGGCGCTGGACACCCCCCTCAAAAGCAGGACTGACGGGCCTCAGCGGGCGCTATCAGCAACTGATGCTTTTATACAACAATGTTGCCAAATTGCGACAAAAACGGGGCCAATTGAAATCGCCGGGCGAGATTATAAAACGCGCCCAGTATCTTGCCGGATATTGTTGGGACTTCCGGAGAGTCGTTTCAAAACTCACTTCAGCGCCTGCCCCACCCTTCAGCCGGTTGGGTCTCGATCGTCCGCGCGCCAAAAGCAAACACCGCCCCGCTGGCGACGGTTATCCAGGTCCAAGGGCTCACCCTGTGCGCCGACCTGCGGTCAGTTCCTTTACGGCCTCGGCCGTCAGCGGCTTGCCGCCAATGCCCCACTCGCCGCTGTTGACTTCAAAAATTTTCACCCGTGTCACGCCGCGCATGTTTTCCCCTTCGACCGAAACCATCGCATCGGTCAGTTTCTGAATAATCTGCTTTTTCTGCTCAGCGTCAAACACGCCCTTGATCAGGTGGACATCGATCTGTGGCATTTGCCTTGTCTCCTGTGTGTGGTTCCTCGATCTCACTGTGCGGCCAGATCAGCGGATGGGACTTTGTCGAAATGCGTGTGCACCGGCACGCCATTGCGGAGCGTCTGCAGCACGACACAGCTGTGTTCGACGGCTGCCTGCAGCATCTTCACTTTCTCCGGGGGCACATTGGTTCCCGGGTCGAAGTGAACCCGACACCTCATCTTCCGGAATCCGACCGGTACATCCCGGTCGACGAGCAAGGTGCCGCGGACGTCAACTTCCGCATCCGTGCTTACTTCAAGGCTCGCGACCGGAATTTCGAGCCGATCCGCAATGATGCGCAGCGTCGAATGAAAACAGGATGCAAGCGCGGCACAAAGGATGTCGCCGGGATTGGGACGATCATGATAGCCGCCCACGGCGCGATGGATACCAACTCGCCACAACGCGCCGTGCTCTTCTCCCGCCGCAACGGTTGCGTGAAACGGACCCTCGGATCCATCCATCATGGTCTTGGCGCTGTCGACGATGCGGGCTTCGTCCGGCACGGTCCGGTACCGCTCGCGCAAGGGGTCCTGGCGTTGTTTGGCAATGCCTTTCACATGATCCGTCATGGCGGTCACCCTTTCGGTTTGCACATTTGATCTTGAAACGATGCAGCCGAAACACGCCTTTGTATTGAGGCGCCGGTCCTATCGGCGTTTCTTTTTGGCTGCGAAAAGGGCTCGATTTTGGGGTGCTGGCCCCAGCGGCGGATCCGATCAATCCCGGCCGAGGCCGGCCTTGCGGGCGACGACGATCGCCTGGGCGCGATGCTCGACCGCGAGCTTGGAAAAAATCGTCGTGATGTGGTTGCGCACGGTCTTTTCGGCAATGCCGGTCTTTTGAGCGATTTCAGCGTTAGCCAGTCCACGCGCGATATAATCAAGAAGTTCCTTCTCGCGCGTGCTCAACGCCCCCAGTTTGCCCTGCGACAACATTTCAGTCGGTTCGTCGGCCGCGAGAAAATTGCGAAGTTCAGTCCTGAAGGTCTGCCAGGCTTTCTCATTGGCCAGGAGGATATGGTTCTTCCCTTCCAGGGGGACGAAACGGGCGTCTGGAATCGCCGCAGCAAGCCGGCGGCCCGCCTCGAACGGCACCATCGCATCGCCTCTGACATGAAAGACAAGTGTGGGTACCTTGAGCTTGCCGGCCTCGGCACGAATATCGAACCTGTTGAATGCATCCCAGAGTTTTCTGGCATTTGCTGCCGAAGCGCTGCGACGCTGGAGTTCGCCAATCCACCGGAGCTGCTCTTTGGATGCGTCCGGCATCAGCAGATTTGCAAATACTTCGCGAAATGCTCCCGCTTCCTGACCCCAGCCCAGCTCAATCACTTCAGACAGTGTCTGCGCCTGCCTTTGCGTGCGTTCGTCGACGCCTTCGGCATAAGCGCCGGACAGGTAACTGTCATACAGGATCAAGCGGCTGATGCGCTCCGGGTGGCGAGCCGCGAAAGCAACCGCGACGGCGCCGCCCTGACACAGACCGATGAGCGGGAACCGCTGAAGGCCTGCCGCGTCCACCACGGCTTCGAGATCGCTGACCCACGCCTCCAGAGAAAAATCGGTGATATTGCGATCGGACA
>DATEKG010000067.1:0-14627 GCA_035277565.1 Pseudolabrys sp. | reverse complement strand
GCCCTTGCCTTCAACTGGATCATCGCGGGAACGGATGCACATGCGAAAAACTATTCACTGCTAATTGGTGCCGAAGGTCGTGCCCGGTTGGCTCCTCTTTATGACATTGCCAGCATTCTGCCTTACGATTTTGATTTTCAGAGAATCCGGTTTGCAATGAAAATAGGCGGCAAATATCGATTGCGCGATATTGGACTGCGGCAATGGCAGAATTTGGCGAGTGAACTACGAATGGATCGAGACCAAATCACGAGGCGTACTCATGATCTGGCTGTGAACCTGTTGGACGTCTTGCCAACCATCACGAATGAGGCAAAAAAGGATGGTCTTGATCATCCTTTAATCAAATCGCTTTCCACGAAACTTGAGGAGCGCGCGCGGCACTGCATTAGCCTCTTGCGAGAATGATACGCGCGATTAGTTGCCTCCCTAAACAACAAGCCGCCCATGACCAAGTCTGGTCAACCTCAATCAGTTTTGCTCTAGCGGAAATCCTCGTCGCGCAATTCGATCGGCTGCCCGTGCGGTGTGCGGTCGCAGGCGTGGTCCCATGCGTCGCGATAGCGGTGCAGCGTTTCACTTGTCGTGACGCCCTTGTCGGCGACGAGCCGTTCAAGCGTATTGAGCCAATGGGTGTAGTAGGTCTCGCCGGTATCGGGATCGCCGGCAGCCTGCGCGCGCTTGATCTCGGCAGCGAGTGCTGCCGCCCATTCCTGCCACGTGAACACGCCGCGTTCGTGCAGGGCCAGGGCCATGGCAAAAGCCTGCGCCTCCCACGGTTCACGAAATACCGGGCCATCATTGTCGCGCGGGATGCCGGGCACGGCGACGGCGGCGCGCATTGCGGCGCGTGGATCAACACCCATGTTACGCGGACTCCAGATAGGGTTCCCAGGCTTCGATCGAAACGCGCACCGTCGGATCGGATGCCTCGCCCCAGAGTTCGCGTCCATCGAAACGGACGGTGTAAAGCCAATGCGGAGCTTCGCCGGCATTGATCGCATTGCTGTCGGGAAATACATGGCATCCGACAATGCGCGTGATCTGGCCGACGTGCCCGCGCACATAGCGGGGCAGGCGCGTATGGGTTTTCGGATGGATGTTGCGGGCTCGCACGCGGTCGCCGACCTTGAACAGGGCGGGCGCGGGAGCGGGCCGGTCATAGGGCGAGCCGCACCGCACCATATTGGCCACATCCGCCGCACTCACCGTTCGCTTCGATTTTGCCGCGGAAGATTTTGCGCGGCCGGCCTTGATCTCGTCTTTGGTCGCAATGCCGTAATCCAGCATCATGTTTTCCAGCGTCACGACCCACAGCCCGTAATAGCTCGTGTTGAGATATTGCGTCGGCGGCAGGCTCTCGCGGGCGAAACGAAATGCGTCGAGATTCCAGATATTGGCGACGCCGATGGCCATGTTGAGGGCAAACGCCTTCTTTTCCCATTCGGCATGAAACACGGGTTCGTTTGTCTCGATGGCGATCGGACCGAAGCCGTGCATTCCGCCCATGTCAGCGGCGCCGTTCATTGCGCGAGCTCCTGCGGGTGCCTCGCGAGCCCCGTTCCAATCATGCTGTCGCGCGTCACCAGTTCGGCGAGTTTTTCCTCGCTCCAGCCGTCGGTTCCGGCCGGCCGCATCGGAATCACGAGATAACGGAGTTCCGCCGTCGAATCCCAAACCCTGATCTCGGTGTCTTTCGGCAATTCGACGCCGAACTCGCGCAGCACGCTGCGCGGATCGGCGACGGTACGCGACCGGTAAGGCGCGGATTTGTACCAGAGCGGGGGCAGCCCGAGGACGGCCCACGGATAGCAGGAGCACAAGGTGCACACGACCATATTGTGAACCGAGGGCGTATTCTCGAGTGCGACCAGGTGATTGGCCGAGCGTCCGCCATAGCCGAGCGAGCCAACTGCCGCGGTGCCGTCTTCAAGCAGCCGGCGCCGGAATTCAGGATCAGCCCAGGTCTTTGCAACGACGCGTGCACCGTTGCGCGGGCCGATTTTCTTTTCATAGGTCTCGATCAGCTCGTCGAGCGCGGCGGGGTCGATATAGTCCTTCTCCACCAGGATCGACTCCAGCGCACGAACACGCAACTGCATCTCCGACAATTCGGATCCATGCTCGTGCGAGTGGTCGTGCGAATGATCGTGATCGTGCGTCATGCCGTTAGGATATCCATTGGCTGAAGGTCAGGTCATGACGCGGGATCGAGATAGGGTTCCCACGCATCGACCGATACTCGCGTCGTCGGGTCTCCATCCGGCCCCCACAATTCGCGGCCGTCGAAGCGAACCGTATAGAGCCACTGCGGATTTTCTCCAGCGCCGGTTGCATTGCTGTCGGGGAAAACGTGGTAGCCGATGATCCGCTCGACCGTACCGACACGGCCGCGAACATAGCGCGGCAGGCGCGTGTGGGTCGGCGGATTGATGTTCCTTGCACGCACGCGGTCACCGGGCTTGAACGAAGGGGCGGTGTTGGTTTCCCGTTCGGTCGGGCCGCCGCGGTGCAGGGTCTGCGCAACATCCGCCGGCGATAAAATATCCTTGACCGGCTTTGGTGCACGCAATGAGTGGCCGGCCTCGATTTCATCCTCGCCGACCAGCCCGCGCTCCTTGAGAAGGGTAACCAGTCCGGCAAACCAGATCTCGTAATAGCTCATGGATAGATATTCGGCGGGGGAGCGATTCTCGCGCGCAAAGCGGGTCATGTCGTTGTTCCAGCTGCCGGGCATGCCCATTGCAAGCGTCAGCGCGAATGCGCGCTTTTCCCATTCATCGTGAAAGACGGGCTCGTTCGGCTCCGGCTTGACCGGGCCGTGACCATGTGTGCCGCCGAGATCCTGACCGCCGTTCACTTTGCAATATCCTTCGGCGATTTCGGCAGTCCGGTGCCGATCATGGAATCACGCGTGACGAGCTCTGCGAGCTTTTCCTCGCTCCAGCCTTCCGTCCCGGCCGGGCGCATCGGTACGACGAGATAGCGGATCTCGGACGTCGAATCCCAGACCCTGATTTCGGTATTGTCCGGCAGCTTGACGCCGAAGTCCGCCAGCACGCCGCGCGGATCTGAAACTGCGCGGGACCGATAGGGCGCCGATTTGTACCAGACCGGCGGCAGGCCCAGCACCGGCCACGGATAGCAGGAGCAAAGTGTGCATACGACCATGTTGTGACGTTTCGGCGTATTTTCCAGCGCCACAATATGCTCGCCCTGGCGTCCGGCGTAGCCGATCTCGCCGATTGCGGGTGTCGCGTCCTTAAGCAGGCGCGCCCGGTAGGCGGGATCGGCCCACGCGCGCGCGACGACGCGCGCGCCGTTGCGCGGACCGACCTTTTTTTCGTAGGTCTCGATGAGAACGTCGAGCGTGGCCGGATCTACATAGCCTTTTTCGGTCAGCACCGTTTCCAGCGCGCGGACACGCAGCTGGGTCTCCGAGAGCTCGGAATGGTCGTGATGATGATCGTGATCGGACATGCGCCACTATAAGCAAAGGTTGCGTCTTTGTGCCATCATTGAAGTCATGATTTTAACGCATATGACCACACTCGCGAACCGCATTGACCGCCTCGTTGCAGCGATCGGACGCGGGGTATCGCTGCTTCTGCCGGCTGTCGTCGGCCTCCAGTTCGCCCTGGTGGTCGCGCGTTACTTTTTTGACGCAGGCTCAATCTGGGTCTCGGAGACGGTGATCTACCTGCATGCGGCGGTATTCATGCTGGCGGCGGCATGGACCCTGCAACTGGGCGGTCACGTGCGTGTCGACATTTTCTATGCGGGGGCGTCGGCGCGCGGCAAGGCGCTGATTGATCTCGCCGGGGCCCTTGTCCTGCTTCTGCCATTCATGGCCGTGCTGGTCTGGCTGTCGGTGCCATACGCCGCGCGTTCATGGGCAATCCTCGAGCACTCGCAGGAGTCGAGCGGGCTGCCGCTTGTTTTCGTGCTCAAGAGTTTCATCCCGGTATTTGCGGCGCTGATGGCGCTTCAGGGTGTCGCGCAGGCGATTCGGGCTGCGTCGAAATTGGCGAGTACGCGCCGATGATCGGCCCGGAAATCCTCGCGATCGTGATGGTCGCCGCCGTGATCGGCGCGCTGATGGCCGGCTATCCTGTCGCTCTCACTTTGGCCGGCGTGTCGCTCATATTTGCGCTGTTCGGACACATGATGGGCATCATGAGCCTTGGAATATTGGGGGCGCTGCCGCAGCGGATTTTCGGCGTGATGACCAACGAGGTTCTGCTCGCGATCCCGCTTTTCATCTTCATGGGCGTCATGCTGGAGCGCTCGCGCGTCGCAGAAGATCTGCTCGAAACCATGGGCCGCCTGTTCGGCACCTTGCGCGGCGGCCTCGGCATCTCTGCGGTGATCGTCGGAACGCTGCTTGCGGCGGCAAAAGGAGTGGTCGGCGCCACCGCGGTAACAATGGGACTGATCATGCTGCCGACAATGCTGCGGTTCGGATACGATCCACGGCTTGCGGCCGGAACCGTTGCCGCAACGGCGACGCTTGCGCAGATCTTTCCGCCCGCGACCGTGCTCGTCCTGCTCGGGGATCAGCTCGGGAATTCCTATCAGGCCGCGCAGCTGTCGAAAGGTATTTTTGCGCCACGCGCGCTGACCGTGAGCGACCTTTTCGCCGGTGCGCTGGTGCCGGCCTTTGCACTCGTTGCGCTCTACCTGCTGTTCCTCGTCGGGGTAGCGATTGTCCGGCCGAAAGCGTCTCCCGCCTTGCCGGCCGATCCCAAGGCGCCTCGAGGTTTCGCGCTCATCCGGCGGCTGGCGGAAGTGCTGGTGGCGCCGCTGGCGCTCATCGCCGCCGTGCTCGGCTCGATACTCGGCGGTATCGCCACGCCGACCGAAGCTGCCTCCATTGGAGCAGTCGGCGCGCTGCTTCTCGCGGCACGCAAGGCTCCGCTCACAAGTTTGCTGAAACCAGTCTGCGAAACATCCGCGCGGATCGTGAGCATGATTTTCCTGATCTTGATCGGGGCAACAATGTTCAGCCTGGTCTTCCGCGCGCTTGGCGGCGACGACCTGGTGCATCGCTCGCTGTCGAACCTGCCGGGCGGACCTGCGGGAGCGGTGCTGGCTGTGATGCTGGCGATGTTCCTGCTCGGTTTCGTGATGGACGCATTCGAGATTATTTTTGTCGTGGTGCCGATCGTGGCGCCGACATTGCTGACAATGCCGGGAGTCGACCCCGTGTGGCTGGGCATCCTCATGGCGGTGAATCTGCAGACGTCCTACATGCATCCGCCGCTCGGGCCGACGCTGTTTTTCCTGCGTGGCGTCGCGCCGCCACAGATCACCACGCGCCACATCTATGCCGGCATCATCCCTTTCGTGCTGATCCAGATTGTTGCGTTGCTTTTCCTGTGGTTCGTGCCCGGCCTTGCGACAGCCCTGCCGCGCGCCCTCTACGGCCACTGATTCCGGATCAGAGCTTTTCGAACAGCACCCAGAGCCAGACAATTCCCGCCGCAAGCAGCGACAGGCCGACGGCGGCCGAGCCCATGTCCTTGACGCTCTTGATGTCCGGATCGTGGTCGCGCGTAATGCGGTTGCCGAGTTTCTCGATGGCGGTGTTGAGCAACTCAACGACGAGAATAAAGACGAGCACGCCGATCAGCGCAAAGCGCTCGCCGGCATCGCCGGTCAGGAACAAGGCGATCGGAATCCCCGCCGCCAGAAGCGCCAGCTCCTGACGAAATGCCGCCTCCGATCGCGTTACCGCAACCAGACCATTCCAGCTATTGATTGCCGCCCGCCAGATACGTTCCACGCCCGCCCGTCCCTTCACGATTGGTACGGGTTTTTGCGGGTCTATTCCATATCTTTGCGCCGCCCGTGTATAACGGGTGGGCATGAAAGCCGCCGATATGTTCAGTCTCAAGGGCCGCGTGGCGCTCATAACCGGCGCCTCGAGTGGCCTCGGCATTCAATTTGCAAAAGCGCTAGCCGATAACGGCGCGAGCGTTGTCCTCGTCGCCCGGCGGGCCGACCGCCTGGCAGCGCTGAAGAGTGAAATCGAGAAGAGCGGCGCCGCCCGGGCCATCGCCGTAGAAGCTGATGTGACGGACCGCGGCGCAATGCTGCATGCTTTTGACGCCGCCGAAAAATCCCTTGGCCCCGTGACGGTGCTCGTCAACAATGCGGGGATCGCGCATGGCGGCCGTGCAGTCGAGATGCCGCCGGAGGAATGGCGCAAGGTCCTTTCCACGGATCTTGATGCCGTCTTCTTCTGGGCCCAGGAAGCGGCGCGCCGCATGCTGGCGTCAAAGAAGCAGGGCGCGATCGTCAACATTGCCTCGGTCCTCGGCCTTGCGGTGGCAAAAGGCGCGGTCGCCTATGCCGCGGCCAAGGCGGGCGTCGTGCAGGTCACGAAAGCGCTGGCCGTTGAACTTGCGTTCAAGGGCGTGCGGGTGAACGCCATCGCGCCGGGCTGGTTCGTCACCGAGATGAACGATGACTATCTCTCGGGCGAAGCAGGCGCCGCGATCAAACGGGAGATTCCAGCGGGCCGGTTCGGCAACCCGGGCGACCTTGATGGTGCATTGCTGCTGCTTGCGTCCGATGCCGGCAGCTACATAACCGGCGCGACGATTGTCGTCGACGGCGGGCAGGTCGTGGCGATCAGGGGGTAGCGATGGACTTCGCACTGCCGCGCGAAATCGGGGATCTGCGCCTGCGCGTTCGCTCTTTCGTCGACGAGCACGTGCTGCCGCTCGAGCAGGATCCGAAAAGCTTCTCTGAGCACGAAAACATTCCCGAAGCGAGCCTCGCCAGGGTTCGCGAAAAGGCCCGAAAGGCCGGCCTTTGGGCGCCGCAATCGCCGAAGGAATTCGGCGGAATGGGGTTGCCGATCGTCGCCTGGGCCGCCGTCTATGAAGAAGCCGCGCGCTCGATTTTCGGTCCGCTGTCGATCCACTGCATGGCGCCGGACGACGGCAACATGAACCTGCTCGCCAAGGCGGGCACGCCCGCGCAGAAGGAAAAATGGCTGCGGCCCATTGTTGAGGGAAAGGTGCGCTCGGCATTTGCCATGACCGAGCCGCATCCGGGCTCCGGCTCCGACCCGTCAATGATGCTCACGCGGGCCGAGAAAAAAGGCGATCGCTACATTGTGCACGGGCGGAAATGGTTCATTACCGGCGCCGATGGCGCGGCGCATTTTATTCTCGTCGCCCGCACATCCGATGACCCGCGCCGTGGGCTGACAGGATTCCTTTATCACAAGGATCAGCCGGGTTGGCGGATCCTGCGCCGCATTCCGATCATGGGACCGCAGGAACATGGCGGTCACTGCGAGCTTGAGTTTGATGGGCTGGAGATTCCGGCCGAGAATGTCCTGCTCCAGGAGGGCGATGGTTTGCGTATCACCCAGATTCGTCTGGGTCCGGCGCGGCTTACGCACTGCATGCGTTGGCTTGGCTTTGCCAAGCGCTGCGTTGAAATCGCGCAGGAATATGTGAGCCGGCGAGAAGGCTTCGGCATCAGGCTCGCCGATCGCGAAAGCGTGCAGATCAAGCTCGGTGATATCGCGCACCAGATTCAAATCGGCCGGCTCCTCACGATGCACGCTGCCTGGAAACTTGACCAGGGCTCGCGTGCGCGCAAGGAAGTCTCAATGGCAAAGGTGCAGGTCGCCGACGCTCTGCACAACGCAGCCGATGTCGCGATCCAGCTCAATGGCGCGCGCGGCTATTCCAAGGACACGATCCTGGAATGGATCTACCGCTATGCGCGGTCGGCGCGCCTGGTCGACGGCGCATCGGAAGTGCACAAGATGGTGCTGGCGCGCTTCCTGCGCGAGGAGGGGCGCGATTTCTGGAAGTGGGACTAGCTACTTCCCGGCGCAAAATTGGCGGCGTCGCGCCTTTGCCAAGAATCGGCTGGCAATCGGAAAACTGCAAGAGCGAACGGAATTGAGGTTGACGCTGGTCGCGGTCGCTGATTCATTCTTGTGAATGATTCGTGAGCGGACCCTGCGGGCGCGCCAGAAGCTGGTGAGCAAGTTGCCGATCAGCGGCGAGTTGCTGCGTGGCTCGTTGTTGGAGCGCACGGTCCGACACACGAGGGACTGCCCCAAATGCGCGCGTGGTGAGGGGCATCAGGTGTTTGTCTTGACCGTGACCTACCCGGGAGGACACACGCGCCAGATCAGCGTGCGCCGCGAGCGGGTTGCGGAAGTGCGTCGCTGGCTCAGCAATTATCAGGAACTAAAGGAGGCGGTCGAGGCGATCTGCGAGCTCAATCACGACCTGCTGCGCCCGGAACGAGCTGTGCGGAAGGCACGGAGCAAGCGGCATGATTGAGATGCGACGAGCACAGCTTAGCTTCGGCGATGGATTGATCGCCGCGGAGGTGAGCGATCTTCGTGAAGGCTGGATGAAGCACGCCGATGCGGTGCTTTCGGATGAAGCCATTGTGGCGGCGGTGTACGAGGCGCTGGCGAAGCGGCACCCCAAGAGCCGTTGTCGCGGACGGCGCGGCGCGCCCGCCGAGATGGTGCTGCGGCTCTTGGTCCTGAAGCACATTCGCAACTGGAGCTACCAGGTGCTGGAGCGCGAGGTGCGCGCCAATCTGGTTTATCGGGACTTTACCCGGATCGGCGGTGGCAAGGCGCCGGACGCCAAGACGATGGGGCGCTGGGGTGTGGCGCTCGGGCCGGAGGTTCTCAAGCAGGTTCACGAACGGTTGGTTCAGATCGCTCTCGATCAGGGCGTGACGGCTGGACGGCAGATGCGCGTGGACACGACGGTAGTTGAGACCGACATCCATCACCCGACTGACAGCACCTTGCTGGGAGACGGCGTGCGGGTGCTGACGCGCACCATGCGTAAGATCACCAAGATCGTGGGCGCCGTCGGGACCAAGCTGCGCGACCGCAGCCGAAGCGTGAAGCTGCGACTGCTGGAGATCGGCCGCGTCGCGCGCGCCAAAGGCCCGGTCAATCAGGACAAGTTGAAGCAGCGTTATGGCCGGCTGTTGGATGCAACAAGCCGAGTCGTGGGCCAGGCAAAGCGGTTTTCCGAGGAGATCGTGCGAGGGGTGAAGCGTTCAAGCGACATCTTGCAGCAGCTTGTTCTGGAGGGCCTGCGTCAAGAACTCGACCAAATGACATCGCGCGTCAGGCAGGTGATGCGACAGACCAGGGCACGCATCTTCCGCGGCAACACGCGCAGCGAAGGCAAGCTGCTCAGCCTGTTCGAGCCGTCAACTGAGGTCATTCGCAAGGGCAAGGCCGGCAAGCCGAACGAGTTCGGCAAAATGGTGAAGCTACAGGAGGCTGAAAACCAGATCATTACCGATTACCAAGTCTACTCGCAGCGGCCGTATGACTCCGATCTGCTGGTCGCCGCGATCGAGACACATCAAGCGCTGCTGGGCCGCGCGCCGCGCTTGGTGGCTGCGGATGCCGCATTCTACTCGCTCAAGAATGAGGCGGCCGCTAAGGAAAAGGGCGTCAAGCGCGTCTGCATTCCCCATCGCTCAACCAAGAGCCCTGAGCGCAAGCGCGAGCAGCGCAAGCGCTGGTTCCGCAACGGGCAGAAGTGGCGCACCGGGTCTGAAGGGCGCATCAGCGTGGTCAAACGCCGCCACGGTCTCGCCCGATGCCGATACAAGGGTTATATCGGGATGAACCGCTGGGTCGGGCTCGGCGTCATCGCCGACAATGTGATCAATCTCGGCCGCGCCATCGAAAAGCGCACGATCCCTTAACCGCAGCGCCCAACCATCATGCCAGTCGGTCGCGCCGGTCATCCCGGCGCGATCCGCGTTGCGCCGCGCAGTTGATTACCACGGTGCAACACGCCAATTTTGCGCCGGGAAGTAGCTAGCCGGCCGCCTTGCGCAAGGAGGTCACGTCGTCGCGCGCGGATTTCATCAGGTACTGCACGTCCGATCCTGCGATGACAAAGCGCGCGCCCAGCTTCACGAGTTCGGCCACGTGGTCAATATCGGCGCGGATGCCGCCGACGCCGAGATGCTTCTTGTGCGTCTTGCAGGCCTTCGCGGCCGCTTCATACGCCGCGCGCAGCCTGGGGTTCTTCAGGTCGCCGGCGATGCCCATCGCGGTGCAAAGATCGTTCGAGCCGATCAACAGCACATCGATCCCCGGAACGGCGGCGATCGCGTCGACATTCGCGATGCCTTCCGGCGTTTCCAGCATGGCAATCAGTACTGTCGCGGCGTTGCCTTCCCTGTTGACCTCGGCAGGCGGCGTCGGACGATAGCCCTGCAGCGGGCCGGCGCCGCTGACCGATCGTTCGCCCAGCGGCGGAAAGCGGCAGGCGCGGACGAAGGATTCAGCCTCCGCCCGCGTGCTGACATCCGGACAGATAATGCCAAGCGCACCCATATCGAGCAGCCGCGTCGCGTCCTCGAACCGGTGACCGGCTATACGGACTAGCGGTGCAATTCCGGCGGGCAGGGCGGAGATGCACATTTGCGCCGCGGCATCCAGCGAAATCGTGCAGTGCTCCATGTCGATGTAGAAGGCGTCGAATCCGCAGGAGGACGCGATCATGGCGATCTCGGCCGTGCGGGCGAGCCTCGTCGCCATGCACAAGGCGACCTCGCCGCGCGCAAGCCTCTCCTGCAGGCGGTTTGCAACGGTCACAGCTGCGGCGCTCAGTTGCGGTAGCTCGTGTCGATCTGATCGAGCATGCGCAGATAAGCCGCCCAATCATGGCTGCCGCGGCCTGCATCATGGTGTTCGAACTGTTCGGCCGTCCTGGCGCAAATGTCCGGCGGAATTTCAATAAGCGCGGCGCCGGTCGCCTCGAGTCTGAGCTGGATGTCGGCGGCATCGATCAGATGCTTCATGAGCACGAAGGCCTCGCGCGCACTTTTGCCGACCGTCAGCAGGCCGTGATTGTGCATGATCATTGCGCAGTTTTGCCCAAGATCGCGGTTCAGACGCTCCCGCTCGGCGAAATCTTCCGTAATGCCCTCATAGGCGTGGTACCCGATCCGTTTGTAAAAACGGATCGCCTGCTGTGAAACCATCCGCAGCCCGCTTTTGAGTCCCGCGATCGCCATGCCGACATTGGTGTGGGCATGCATCGCACAATTCACATCAGGCCGTGCCCCGAGGACGCCGCCATGCAGCGTGAAGCCCGGCCTGTTCACCCCGGATTTCTCGTCGAGATCTTCGTCGATCGAGACCTTCACGAGATTGGAGGCGGTCACCTCCGTATAAAGGAGGTCGTGCTTCTTCATGAGCAGCTTGCGTGACTCGCCCGGTACACGCATGGACGAGTGGTTGTAGATCACATCGTCCCAGCCATAATGGGCGGTCAGGCGGTAAACGGCTGCAAGATCGACCCGCGCCTGCCATTCCGCGGCGGAAATTCCATCACGTGAAATTTTCGGAACGCTGGCGAGCTTGTTCATCGTTTCCTCCTGCCATCGGCTGAAGTCTATCACAGCCGTTCCGCTTGGCCAGATTGCGTCCGGCAGTATAGAAAGGCCCACAGCAAGCGGGGAATGATGAGCAATCCAATTCACATTCGCATGGCCGGGTACGGCCCACCGAGCACCGGTTTCAGCAAGTCGCTGAAATTTGTCGGCGACAGGCTGGAAGCGCAGTTCGGCCGCGACGTGAGAGTCGAATACATCTTCAACATCATGGATCACGGCCACAAGGCCGAAGACATTCTCACGATGGTCGAGAATGGCGGGATCACACTCGGCTATCAGTCGTCCAGCTATCTGACCGATCGAGTCCCTGAGCTCGGCTTTGTCGATCTGCCGTTTCTTTTTTCCAGCAACGCGCAGGCGCGCGGGGCGATGGATGGTGCGCTCGGCGAGTTTCTTGTGCGCAGGACGGAAGAGCGCATCAATTACCGCATCCTCGGATGGTTCGAAAACGGCTTCCGCCACATTTCCAACCGGCTGCGTCCGATCCATTCGCCCGCCGACATGAAAGCCATGAAGATCCGCGTGCTGCCGAGCGAAATTCACCGGCGGACTTTCGAATTGCTCGGTGCGGTCGCGATGCGGATGGACCTGACCGAGGCGATTGCAATGATCAAGGCCGGCACGCTCGACGCTCAGGAGAATCCGCTTGCCAACACCGTGACCTACAGCGTCCACAAGTTCCACAGGTTCCACACGCTGAGCTACCATTTCTACATCTCCCGGCCGATCTTCCTGCATCGCCCCGCATTCGAGTCCTGGCCGCCGGGACTCAAGGCTGCGCTGCGGACCGCGGTGAGAGATGCCGTTGCGTATCAGCGCGAGCTTGCGCTCGAGGAGCATGATGCCGCCCGCGAGGCCATCGAGGCCGAAGGCTGCGAGATCAACGAGCTGACGTCGAAGGAGCACGACACTTTCGTTGCCGCCGTGCAGCCATTACTCGCGGAAGCTCGCACAACTTACGGCGATGCAATGTTCAAACTCGTGCCGAAGCCGTGACCGCCGCATAGTCACCGAAAGATTAATCAACTCGCTGCAATTTGCAGGGTTTACATCGCCGAAACGACTCCGTTGTAGAAAACGAGCGTAATCATCGGTGTGGCGAGTTCACATGACTCACATGCATTTGCCGGTTGCTCTCGCGCTTCGCGGAGTCAGCAAGCACTTCGATCGTCCTGCAGTCGACAATCTCGATCTCACGGTTTACGGCGGCGAGTTCTACGCGCTGGTCGGTCCGAACGGCGCCGGCAAGACAACGACACTGCGCATGGTCGTTGGGCTTCTGCGCCCCGATGCCGGATCGATCTGCGTCGACGGCATCGACGCACTGTACGATCCGATTCCCGCCAAGCAGTTGACGGCGTGGCTTTCAGACGAGCCGATGATCTACGACAAGCTGACACCGTACGAATATCTCGCATTTGTCGCCGGACTCTGGCGCATCGATCCGGCGACTGCGGAGGAGCGCGCGCGCGATTTGATCGGCTGGCTCGGCCTCGAGCCGCATGCGCATGAACGTTGCGAAGGATTTTCGCGCGGCATGCGGCAGAAAGTGGCTTTGGCCGGAGCGCTAGTGCACGATCCCAAGCTCATCATCCTTGATGAACCGTTGACCGGTCTCGATGCGGGGACTGCGCGGCAGGTCAAGGATGTGCTGCGCGCGCGCGTCCGCGCCGGCGGCACGGTCATTATGACCACGCATATTCTCGAGGTCGCCGAGCGGATGGCCGATCGCATAGGCATTATTGCCGGCGGGCGGCTGATTGCCGAAGGCACGCTCGACGACCTGCGCCGGCAAACCGGCGAATCCGCTTCCAGCCTCGAGGATGCATTTCTCGCGCTGGTCGCCGAGCAAATGGCGGCCGCGTGAGTCAGCCTGCATCCTTGACCTGGTTTGCCGGCCACGAATTCCGGCTCGGCTGGCGCGACTGGGTCTCGCTGGTCACGGCGGGTGGGCGCACACGCGCCCGCAACGCATTGATCGCGCTGATCGTCATCGCAATCCTGATGCACCTCTTCGCGTACTGGACTGTCGCGATTTATGCCGACGTCAGTCTCTTTTCGGATCTGTCAACACTTGTCGCAATCACCGGGACGCTGGTGCTTTCGTCCTCGCTGCTGCTCTCGCAGGCGATGGAATCCGTAACGCGAACCTTCTATTCACGTTCGGACCTCGATCTCATCCTGACGTCGCCGGCTTCCGCGCGTAAGGTGTTTGTGGTGCGGATGGCGCGCATTGCCGCCGCCGCCGTCGCCATCTCCCTGCTGCTGGCGGCTCCCTTCATCAATGTGTTGATCGCGCTCGGCGGCGGACGCTGGCTCGCCGCCTACGGCGTGGTCCTTGCCATGGGATCGGTGTCAACCGCCGCCGCACTTGCATTGACGATTTTGCTTTTCAGGCTTGTCGGCGCCAGGCGCACGCGCCTGATCGCGCAAATCGTCGCCGCCATCATCGGCGCCGCGTTCGTGATCGGATTGCAGATCATCGCAATATTTTCCGCCGGCAGCCTCTCGCGTTTTGCGGCGCTGCGCTCGCACTGGCTGCTCGCGCACGTTCCCGATAGCCACAGCGTCATGTGGTGGCCGGCACGGGCGGTTCTTGGTGACTACACCGCGCTGGTGGCAGTCGTTGCCATCAGTCTCGGCACGCTTGCGCTTTCAATAATGCTGTTTTCGCGCCGCTTCGGCGAGCATGCCGTGGCCGCCGCCGGCGTCTCGAGCGCCACGGTTCGGCAGCGCCGTTGGCGTCTCGGTTTCCGGCACCGGTCGCCGGGAGGAACCTTGCGGAAAAAGGAATGGACGCTTCTGCGCCGCGACCCCTGGCTGATATCCCAAACGCTGATGCAAATTCTTTATTTGCTGCCCTCGGCGCTCATGCTCTGGGTCACGTTTCGCAATGGCAACGGCGCTTTCATCGTCCTGGTGCCGGTGATGGTGATGGCCGCCGGGCAGCTGGCCGGCGGTCTCGCCTGGCTCACAATTTCAGGCGAGGACGCACCCGAACTCGTCGCAACCGCTCCGATCAGCCCGCGCCGCATTCTCGCCGCCAAGGTCGAAGCGGTGATCGGCATGATCGCGCTGGTATTTTCGCCATTGGTACTCGTCCTCGCATTCGACTCTCTTATCCCCGCGATTGTTTGCGCAATCGGGATCCTGCTGGCGGCGGCCGCGGCGACGGCGATCCAGTTGTGCTTCCGGGT
>DATEKG010000066.1:0-2911 GCA_035277565.1 Pseudolabrys sp. | reverse complement strand
AGACGTGGCCGAGATGGCCGGAGCATTTCGAGCACAGCACCTCGGTGCGGATCATGCCGTGGGTATGGTCCTGCTCCTCGTCGACATGGCCATCGACGGCGGGCGCAGTGAAGCTCGGCCAGCCGCAACCGGAATCGAACTTGGCGTCGGACTCGAACAGCGTCTGTCCGCAGCCGGCACAGACATAGGTGCCGGGCCGCGTCTCGTATTCATATTCGCCGGTGAACGGGCGCTCGGTCGCCTTCTCGCGCAGCACCGCGTACTGCATCGGCGTCAGTTCCTTGCGCCACTCGGCTTCGCTCTTCACGACCTTGTTGGACGTCTTGGTGTCGGACATGGATACTCCGTTCGGGAGAAGCCCTTAGTTCGAAACGCTGACGTTCTTCACCAGCGTCGGCTTCTCGATGTAATTGGCGGCAAACAGCTTCTTCAGGTTCTCGACCTTGGGCAGGTCGTTATAGGCAATATAGGGCTGGTTCGGGTGCAGTGTCAGGTAGTCCTGGTGATAGGCCTCCGCCGGGAAGAAGGCCTGCAGCGGGGCGACCTTGGTCACGATCGGCTTGCCATAGACCTTGGCGGCGTTGAGCTGGGCGATATAGGCGTCCGCCACCTTCTTCTGCTCATCGGAGGTGGTGAAGATCGCCGAGCGATATTGCGTGCCGGAATCCGGGCCCTGGCGGTTGAGCTGGGTCGGGTCGTGTGCGACCGAGAAAAAGATCTGCAGGATCTTGCCGTAGGAGATCCTCTTCGGATCGAACTTGATCTGCACGGATTCGGCGTGGCCGGTGGTCCCGGTCGAAACCTGCTCGTAGGTCGCCGACATCTGGCTGCCGCCGGCATAGCCCGACACCGCATTGACCACGCCCGCGGTGTGCTGGAACACGCCCTGCACCCCCCAGAAGCAGCCGCCCGCGATGACAGCCGTTTGCAGGCCATCGGGGGCGGACGCCATTTCGGCCGCGGGGGCGGGGATCACCACCGCTTCCTCGGCGGCGCGCGTCGGCACGGCGACAAAGGCGGCGATCGCCAGTGCGCCGATGGCGGCGGCACAAAGCGACAGGCGGCTGAACTGGCTCATGGCATGTCCTCGTTGGCTGGATCTCGACGATTGACGGTACATTAATGCGTGCGTGCGGTGCTTCACAATCTCCAGCACGCTCTTCATGTACGTGAAGATACGGGGACTGCGCCGGGTTGTTACCCGGCCGGGGACACGAGTCCGTGAATGAAATCCGGTGCGTTAATGCGTAATCGCCTATTCGGAGCACCGGCAGCAGCCTTTCACCAATGGGTCGCCGCCAGGGCTTGAAGATTTCCATTTCGCGGGGAGATAGCAGCCGTCATTGCGAGTTCGGACCGGCGGTAAGGACGCCGACCCGCGTTGAATGAAACTGTGCGAGCGGGAGGGATCGCGGTATTTTGGGGAGCCGTCGGCAGAGAGGTCGGTTTCTCCCTGGTGCGCGAGAGCCCGGTTGCGAGTTGGACCCGGGTTGCCTGGATGACCCACACTGGCGCGGAGGGGCAGTCCTGCCCTGGAGCACGCTTCCTAGGATTCTTTTCTGACAGGCGCCTATGCCGCCGGCGCGAACTGTGGAGGAAAAGAGCATGGATATTCTGTATGAGCGGGTGGCCGGCCTTGATGTGCACAAGGATACGGTGGTGGCTTGTGTGCGGAGCGTGACGGAGGGCAAGACGACGCGGGAGTGCCGGACGTTTGCGACCACGACGGACGCGCTGGGGGAACTGCGGGCATGGCTGGAACAATATCGGTGCACGCATGTGGCGATGGAGGCGACGGGGGTCTATTGGACGCCGGTGTTTCGGATCCTGGGCGAAGGCGGGTTCGAGTTGATCCTCGCCAATGCGGCGCACATCAAGAACGTTCCGGGGCGCAAGACCGATATGAACGATGCGATGTGGATCGCCGACCTGTTGGCCTGTGGGCTGATCAAAGGCAGCTTCGTTCCGGACGAGAAGGTGCAGCACCTGCGCGCGCTGACGCGGACCCGCAAGCAGTTGGTGCGCGAGCAGACGCGACATGTGCAGCGGATCGATAAGACGCTGGCAGAAGCCAACATCAAGCTCTCCTCGGTGATCTGCGACATCATGGGCGCGAGCGGGCGGCGGATGATCGAGGCGATGATCGGTGGCGTGCACCAGCCGAACAGGCTGGCCGCGCTTGCCGGCAAGCAGATCAAGGCGACGCCAAAGCAGCTTTACGACGCGTTGCACGGCCGTCTGACGGATCACCACCGCTTCCTGCTCGAGCTTCACCTGAAGCAATGGGACAATCTCGACGAGACGATCCGCAAGCTCGATCGCGAAGTCGATCAGCGGATCGCGCGCATGGAGGCGCCGGCGGAAGGCGGCAGGGCCCCCTTTCGTGCCTTGATCGAGCTTCTGACCACGATACCGGGGGTTAGCGCGGTGGCGGCGCCCTCGATCCTCTCCGAGATCGGTGCCGACATGAGCCGCTTCCCGACCGCCGGCCACCTCATCGCCTGGTCTGGCCTGTGCCCCGGCCACAACGAAAGCGCCGGCAAGCGCAAGTCCTCGCGCCTGCGCAAGGGGGCGCCCTGGCTCAAGACCATGCTGGTGCAATGCGCCTGGGCAGCCAAACGCAAGAAGGACAGCTACTACCGAGCCCAGTTCTTCCGTCTGCAAAGCCGGCGAGGACCGCAAAAGGCCATCTGTGCCGTCGCTGCCTCGATCCTCACGGCGATTTATCACATCCTCAAGGACGGCATCGAGCATCATGACCTCGGCGCTGCATACCTTGATCGCCGGCCCATCGCGCTCAATGTAAGTCGTCTCGTCGCACGTCTCAAAAAGCTCGGCTTCAATGTTCAACTCCAGCCAATCGCGGAGGCCGCTTGACACCAACCTTACCAATCGTTTCTTCCTAGGAGCG
>DATEKG010000065.1:0-8232 GCA_035277565.1 Pseudolabrys sp. | reverse complement strand
GCGACCATGAAAATGTTGCCGGACGGCACGCCTTCAGCCTCAAGGATTTGCCGTACGGCATTTGCCCGATCCGCGGACAGTTCCCACGGCCCGTAACCGGGCTTCGGCGGCACTTTGGTCGATGCCGTGTGACCGACAATCGAAAGACGATATGGCATGGCTTTCAACTGCGGCGCGATCTTCTGCAGGATTTTTCGCGTGCGCTCAAAAGGCTCCTTGGCTCCGTCCGGAAACATCGAGCGGCCATCCTGGTCGACTATTTCGATATTGAGACCCTGCTTTGTTTCCTCGAGCATGATGTGCTTCGAGGCTTCGGTAATTTCCGGCATTTCCTGCAAGGCTTGGCGCAAGGATGCCGAGGCCAGGGCAAATTTCCGATCCTCCTTGAAGCGTGCGCCGTATGTACGCTGCCGGTCATGCTCTTCCGGCGACGGTGTCGCCGAGGCTTCTGACGGATCAATGTGCGCCGCGTTCTTGAGCCGCGGCCGTGTCGGCAAGCCAAGAACTTCGATAATTCCCGAGTACCGGACGCGGTCCTGCACGCCAAAAGCATCGCGCATGGAGCCGGCGACAACCTGCAATTTGGCTTGATCCTGAGTTGAAAAGGCAACAAGCATCACGAAGAAGCTGACCAACAGCCCCATGAGGTCGGCGAAGGTGACGAACCACCCGTGGCCGCCGGCGTGTGCTTCTTTACGTCTGGCCATTAGCGCGCTTTCAAGCGGAAATTTTAGGCAGGAACTGCTTCCGCCCTTTCCTCTTCTTCCTCTTCTTCGGTGTGCCGATGTTTCTCAGGCAGATAGGCGAGAAGCATTTCGCGAACCAATGTCGGGCTCTTGGCCTCGCGGATCATCAATATTCCGTCGATAATCAGCGTGCGATTGATTTCCTCGTCGACCAGCTTGAGGTGCAGTTTGTCCGCGATCGGCAGACAGAGAAGGTTGGCAACTGCCGCGCCATAAAATGTCGCTAGCAGCGCCACAGCCATGAACGGCCCAAGCTTTGAGGGATCGGTCATATTGGCAAACATCTGCACCATACCGATCAGGGTGCCGATCATGCCGAAGGCCGGTGCGCAATCGCCGACGGCGCGGTAAATCTTCTGACCTTCATCGAGATGCGTAAGAAAGTTGTCGCGGTCGCGCTCAAGGTTGTCGCGAATAAAATTCCCGTCGTATCCATCTGCGACAAATCGGATCCCCTTCGCCAGGAAGGGATCGTCCACTTCGACTTTCTCCAGTCCGATCGGTCCTTGCTTCCGCGCAATTTCGGCAAGGCCGGCGATTTCATCGACGAGATCGCGCTGGCTCATACGCCTGAGTGTGAAAGCGAACTTTGCACCCAGCGGAAGACCATGAAAAATCGAGGCGAGAGGGAACCGGATGAGCGTGGCGGCGAATGATCCGCCAAAAATGACGATGCTGGCATGCACGTCCGCGAACATGCGGAGATCGCCACCGAGCAGGATCAGGGTTGCGAGGACGCCTGCGCCTGCCAGGAGCCCAAGTGCTGTCGAAATATCCATTATTTACCCACCCAACGCGCACGCCAACGCGTACAAAAGCCGTTCCCATGACGACCCTAGACTGGCGCTGTTAAAGGGGGGTAAAGGCTAACCGTTGGTGAAAAAATAACGCAAAGGGCACCTGGCCGACGGTGCAACGCCGAATATCTGCGAAAATTGCCGCAAACCGGCACCAAATACGGCTGGCCAGGGCCCGGATCGGTTAAAAAAGTTAAAGGAGTGCGACCCATGCGTGAAATCGGCCATTTTATCGGCGGCAAAGCTGTAGCGGGATCATCTGGCCGCTTTGGCGACGTCTTCAATCCCAATACGGGCGAAGTGCAGGCAAGAGTCGCACTCGCAAAGCATTCCGAGGTCGAACACGCAGTCGCGAACGCGCAGGCCGCACAGCCCGGATGGGCTGCGACGAACCCCCAGCGGCGCGCCCGTGTCATGTTCAAATTCCTTGAACTGGTCCAAAAGGAATTCGAACCGCTCGCGAAGCTGTTGTCGTCAGAACATGGAAAAACAATTCCGGACGCGCGCGGCGATATTCAGCGAGGCATTGAAGTTGTCGAATTCGCCTGCGGGATTCCCCACTTGATGAAGGGGGAATTCACCGAAGGTGCCGGCCCAAGCATCGACCTGTATTCCGTCCGTCAACCGCTGGGCGTCGTCGCCGGCATCACGCCTTTCAACTTCCCGGCAATGATTCCAATGTGGAAATTTGCACCCGCGATTGCATGCGGCAATGCATTCATACTGAAACCGTCGGAACGTGATCCTTCCGTGCCCATGCGCCTCGCGGAGCTCATGGTCGAGGCCGGCCTTCCCGCCGGCATACTCAACGTCGTCAACGGCGACAAGGAAGCGGTCGATACCTTACTAACTGACCCGCGTGTCATGGCAATTGGGTTTGTTGGGTCTTCGGCGATTGCGGAATATATTTATGCTACCGGCTGCGCTCACGGAAAGCGCGTGCAGTGCTTCGGCGGCGCCAAAAATCACATGATTGTCATGCCCGATGCCGATATGGATCAGGCCGTCGATGCGCTGGTCGGCGCCGGTTACGGCTCGGCCGGCGAACGGTGCATGGCTGTATCTGTTGCCGTCCCGGTCGGCAAGAAGACCGCAGATATCCTGGTCGAGAAATTGATACCGAGAGTGGAGAGTCTCAAAATAGGCCCGTCGAGCGATCCTCAAGCCGACTATGGCCCGCTCGTAACCAAGGCACTCCTCAACAAGGTCAGGGACTATGTCGATCTCGGCATAAAGGAAGGCGCAAAGCTTCTCGTCGACGGCCGCGGATTCAAGCTGCAGGGTTACGAGAATGGCAATTTCATGGGTGGATGCCTGTTCGACGACGTGAGGCCGGACATGCGAATCTACAAAGAAGAAATCTTCGGGCCGGTCCTGTCGGTGGTGCGCGCGAAGGACTATGAGGAGGCCGTACGCCTTCCGTCCGAACACGAATACGGAAATGGCGTCGCGATATTCACGCGAGATGGCGACACGGCTCGTGACTTTGTTAACCGGGTGCAGGTCGGGATGGTTGGCGTGAATTTTGCTATCCCGGTCCCGCTGGCCTATCACACATTCGGCGGATGGAAGCGTTCAGGGTTCGGCGACCTCAACCAGCACGGTCCCGACTCGATCCGCTTCTATACCAAGACAAAGACCATCACCTCCCGGTGGCCGACAGGTGCCAAGGAAGGCGCGGAATTCGTCATCCCGACCATGAAATAGGCACGTTGGGAAATGTCCCTTGTCAGGTCGGCAAACGGAATGATCGCCGCCCTGGTATTGGCTGGCTGCGCTGCAGACCAAAATGTCCTCGATCCCGCCCCATCGCGCGACACTACGATTCCGGGACGATGGATCCTGTCCGCTCCAGGCGCGCCGTCATGTGGCCTTGAATTCGGAGGCGCCGGTGGGACACGCGAAGGCATTATCGCGCCCGACGGTGGCTGTCCCGGCAACTTCTATTTGAGCCGGCACTGGTCGGTTGATGGTGGCGGCCTTACCATCACCGGCGGTGAAAATCAGGTGCTGGCTCAGCTTAAATCGGCGGGCCGCAATTTCGAGGGGATTTCAGCTACAGGCATTCAAGTCACTCTGTCACGTTAGCGCACATTTGGAGACTTCATGGCCGAGTTTCAACTTTATTGCTTTGCTCAATCTGGAAATGCCTATCGCGCCGCCTTGATGCTCAACCTGATTGGCGCTGATTGGGAGCCGATCTGGGTAGACTTCTTCGGCGCCATGGTTCAACGCACGCCGCAGTTCCGCATCGAAGTCAATGAAATGGGTGAAGCGCCGGTGCTGGTGCACGGAAAAAAGAAACTCACCCAGTCGGGCGTAATTCTCACATATCTTTCGAGGTTAACCGGAAAATTCAGGCCAAAGAACGAGGATGAAGACCTGGAAATCCTGCGCTGGATCATTTTCGACAATCAAAAGGTCAACGGCTTTCTTGGACCCTTCCGCTTCCTGAAAAATTTCGCCAGGCCTGCTGGCGATCCCGCGGTACTAAACTTTCTGAAGGGGCGGATCGACGGCAATCTTGCCATCGTCGACAAGCGTCTTACGGGACGCCAATTTATAGTCGGCGATCGGCCGACGATCGCCGACATTTCAATGGCCGGCTATTTCTACTACCCGCCCGAGGAATTCGGCTTCGACATCGCGAAGGACCGCCCTGCGATCGGCGCGTGGCTTGAGCGAATAAAAGCGCTTCCAGGATGGAAGCACCCTTATGACCTCATGCCCGGATTTCCGCTGAAAAAAAACTGACGCTCAGTTGAGGCGCGCCGGCCGGTCATCGTCATCCTGCCGATGACCTATTGAACCCGTCTCAAATGCCGGACCCGCTGCAGCGCCTGCGGCCTCGGCATCCTTTCGCTGATGCTCCCGATAGGAAAGCCAGCCAAGAGGCAGGCAGCCCAAATACGCCAGCGTACCTATCGTCAAGACCTGCCAGGGATAGCTGAGCAGCAGCGCAAAAAAGAGAACGACAAGAACGAAGACCGGCAAGACCATCTCTGGCGGCACGCGTTTGCCGACACGCTTTCCCGAGAAGACCGGCAGGCGGGATACCATCAGCAGTGCAATTGCCAAGGTGTAAAAGAAGGTGAGCCAGGCGGTGATCAATCCGGCCGAAACGCCGAGGAAATTCAGATAAATCGGCAAGAGGACCGTAATAGCCCCAGCCGGCGCCGGTATGCCTGTGAAGAAATTTGCCGCCCAGATCGGCTTGTTGGGGTCGTCGATCATCACGTTGAATCGCGCAAGCCGAAGTCCGGCGCAAATCGCAAAAACCAGCGCGGCAATCCACCCCGCTGATTTGATTTCATGCAAGCCCCAGAAATATAAAATGAGCGCCGGCGCAACGCCGAAATTGACGAAGTCCGCGAGACTGTCGAGTTCCGCGCCAAAACGCGACGTGCCTTTCAGCATGCGCGCGATGCGTCCATCGATTCCATCAAGCAAAGCGGCAAACACGATCGCGGCGAGCGCCAGTTCGAGTCTGCCCTCGACGGCAACGCGGATTGCAGTGAGTCCGGCACACAGTGCGAGTAGCGTGATCAGATTTGGCAGAAGTGTTCGTACCGGAATCGCCTTGAAGCGCCGGCGAAACGGCGGTGGCGCAGGATCAAAGGGCTGAAAGACCATGGGGGGAATATAGGCTCGTGCGGTCAGTGACGCCACGGCGACTTTTCGGCTTTCAGCGATCCTCGTTAATGCCTGTTTATCCGGCGCGAAATGACCGGCCCGCATCGGCAAGGCGGAGATCTGCAAGTATCGTCTCACCGGCGACCGACGTCTGTCCGACGGCCACCAGGGGTGGCGTGCTTTCGGGGAGATAAACGTCCAGCCGCGACCCAAAACGAATCATGCCGAACCGCTCCCCGGCTCCCAGTGCTTGACCGGGGCGCGCGAAGCAGACGATGCGTCGGGCCACTAATCCGGCAATCTGCACAACCGCGACGCGCGCGGCGGGAAGCGCGATCAGCAACGCATTGCGCTCGTTGTAGATGCTCGCCTTGTCCAGTTCGGCGTTGAAAAATTTTCCGGGCTGATAGACGATTTTCTCAACCTTGCCCGCAATCGGACTGCGATTGACGTGGCAATCGAACACACTCATGAATATGGAGATACGTGGGAGCGGCTTGTCACCGAGGTCGAGTTCCGCGGGCGGCGGCGCCATGGTGATTTGGCTGATACGACCGTCCGCCGGAGCAATGATCAAACCCTCGCGGTCGGGGGTCACTCTTGGCGGATCGCGGAAGAAGTAAGCACACCATATTGTCGCGACGGTCCCCAGCCAGCCGAGCGGGCTCCAGAGCCAGAACAGGATCAGGCTCACCAGCGCGAAGGCGCCGATGAACGGATAGCCCTCTGGGGTAATCGGTACGATTTGCGAGCGAATCGAATCGTAGATGGACATCGCGCATCCTACTCCGCCGCGTCGGCGGGGGCTTCAAATGGCGGGACGCCAGCAACCCCATCTTCGACTGACGGAGGATTGCGATTGGGTGCTCCTGCGTCTTCATCCGCACGGGCAAGCTTCTGGCGTGCCTCTTCGGCCTCGCGCTGGCGGTTCCACATGCTTGCATAAAGCCCATTCCTTGCAAGCAAGGAATAATGCGTGCCCCGCTCGACGATCTCCCCCTGGTCCAGGACAATGATCTCGTCGGCACTGACAATCGTCGAAAGCCGATGCGCGATCACGAGAGTCGTACGATTGCGGGAGACGCGCTCAAGCGCGTCCTGAATTTCCTTTTCGGTATGGCTGTCCAGCGCCGACGTCGCCTCATCAAGGACCAAAATCGGCGGGCCCTTCAATATTGTTCGCGCAATAGCGACACGTTGCTTTTCTCCGCCGGACAATTTCAGCCCGCGTTCACCGACCTCGGTCTCGTAGCCTTTGGGCGCAATGCGGATCAACGAATCAATCTGTGCGAGCCGCGCAGCTTCTTCGACCTCGGCATCGGTCGCGTCCCAGCGTCCGTAGCGAATGTTGTATCGAATTGTGTCATTGAACAGCACGGTGTCCTGCGGCACCATGCCGATCTGCTGACGGAGAGATTTCTGCGTGACCTCGGCAATGTCCTGCCCGTCAATCAGGATCCGCCCACCCACCAGATCGTAAAATCGGAAAAGCAGCCGCGAAATCGTCGACTTACCCGCGCCGGATGGACCGACGACGGCGACGGTTTTTCCTGCCGGCACTTCAAAACCAACACCTTTGAGAATTGGACGGGCGGGGTCATAGGAAAAACTGACATTTTCGAATCGGATCGTGCCGGCGACGACGCGCAATTCCGGTGCGTTCGCCAGGTCCTTGATCTCCGGCTCACGGGCGAGAATTGAGAACATCGTCTCGATATCGATGACCGCCTGCTTGATCTCTCGGTAGACCATTCCCATAAAATTAAGCGGCTGATAGAGCTGGATCATCATCGCATTGATGAGAACAAAGTCCCCAACCGTCTTGCTCCCCGAGCGTATTTCGAAAGCACACATGACCATCACCGCTGCCAGACCAACAGTGAAAATCAGGGCCTGGCCGGCGTTAAGCACCGCAAGCGACGTATAGGACCGCACGCTTGCTTCCTCGTAGCGTTCCATTGCACGGTCATAGCGCGCGGCCTCACGCTCTTCCGCTGAAAAATATTTCACCGTTTCATAGTTGAGGAGCGAATCGATCGCCTTGATATTGGCGTCCGTATCGCTGTCATTCATTTTGCGGCGAATGCCGATACGCCATTCCGTCGCGTGATATGTGTAGCCCATATACAAGGCGACAGTGGCCGCGATCACGGCGACGTAGCGCCAATCGAACTGCCACATCAACACGATGACAATGAATGCGAGTTCGATGATCGTCGGCGACAGCTGCAAGATAACCATCCGAACGATGGTCTCGATCCCGTTGCGACCGCGCTCGAGAACGCGCGTAAGCCCACCCGTCTTGCGTTCCAGGTGAAATCGCAGGGACAGCTCATGCATATGCACGAAGGTTCGGTAGGCGAGCCGTCGCACCGCGTTCATCGCGACTTTTGCGAAGAGACCGTCGCGTAGTTGCGTGAGCGCGGCCATGAGAATGCGCATTCCGCCGTATGCGATTGTCATCGCGATCGGCGCGCCAATCACCCATAAAAGCCAATCCGAAGCAGCGATCGGCGCCGTACCGTGGCCGGCAAGTGCATCCGTCGCCCATTTGAATGTGAAGGGGACCGAGATCGTCGCCAGCTTCGCCGCGAGCAGGAGAAACAGCGCACCAATCACGCGCAGTTTCAGGTCGGCACGATCAGAAGGCCAGATGTAAGGCCACAAATGGATAATCGTCGACAGGAGTGTTCCGCGTTTCGCGGCAACGCGTGATTCGTCCCCGGGGGCCCGATGATGATGGTGCCTACTCATTCAGTGCCTTCATATAGGGGGATTCTCGTCTGTAATCACCCTCCTGGTGCGTGGAGCCGAACTTTGGCGACATGCCTTGACGATGCCGCATGTGGGAGGCACATGCATGGGCATGAAGACCAACGAAAATGCGCGTAAAATCCATAAAATCTGCGTCTATTGCGGGTCCGGGCCTGGCACCGATCCGGCTTTTATCGAAGCCGCGCGCGCCTTCGGGGCCGTGCTCGCCAAAAACGACATTCATCTCGTATTCGGCGGCGGCGCTATCGGAATGATGGGCGCAATCGCAAAGTCCGTCGTCG
>DATEKG010000064.1:0-2913 GCA_035277565.1 Pseudolabrys sp. | reverse complement strand
GAGAAGATCTTTTCGACCACCTGCGTCTCGTACTTTCCGTCGGCGCGTTTGGCGACCTTGGTGAGATAGAAGTCCTCGATCGGGTAGCCGTTGATGTTGAACTTGAACGGTCCGCGCACGGACGTAAAAGCCGCCTTCTTGAGCGCCGCACGCACCGCGTGCTGATCGCTCAGGTTGCCTTTGACCGCGACCGCCGCGCTGTTGATCAGCATCGCGGCATCATAAGCCTGCATGGCATAGGAGGCCGGCACTGCCTTGTAGGCAGCTTCGTATTCGGAAACGAACTTTTTGTTGGCCGGATTGTCCATATTGGGGGCCCACGTCAGCACACCATAGACGCCGACGGCATTGTCCTTCAGCACCGGCAGCGTCGCCTCGTCCGCCGTGAATGCCGAGATCACGGGCAACTTGTCCTTCATGCCAGCCTGAATGAACGTATTGAGCAGATTGATGCCGAGCCCGCCCGGCATAAAGGTGAACAGCGCGTCGGATTTCGATGCAGAAATCTTGGAGACCTCGGGTCCGAAGTCGGTCGTGTTGAGCGGCACCAACGACTCCTCCACGAGCTCGCCTTTGAAGGTGCGTTTGAAGCCGGCGATCGCATCCTTGCCGGCCGGATAATTGGGCACCAAGGCATAAACCCGCTTGTAGCCGAGCTTATTGGTGGCCTCGCCAATCGTTTCAAAAATCTGATCGTTCTGATAGGAAGTCACGAAAAAATTCGGGCTGCAAGCCGCGCCGGCGAACGATGACGTGCCGGCATTCGTGCTGATCAGGATCTTGCCGGCATCGATCACCGGCTTGTGGATTGCGACCAGGACGTTCGAGAAGATCGGGCCTACGACGAAATCAACCTGATCGCGCTCGATCATGCCGCGCACCTTCTGGATAGCCAGGTCGGGTTTGAGTTCATCGTCGGCGACGACGAGCTCCACGTCCTTCCCCGCCATCTTGCCGCCGAGATCCTTCAATGCGAGCTCAAAGCCGTTCTTTGACTGTTGCCCAAGCGCGGAAGCCGGACCAGACAGCGTGTAGACGAGGCCAATGCGGATCTTGTCCTGAGCCGACGCCACGTTAACGACGGATACAAACGTCACGGCGGCTGCCAAGCGGCAAACGGTAGCGCGCATGATCGAACTCCTCCCAAAACGCAGGCGTTTTCCCCTCCTATTGGTCCAATAAAGCCGCCCGGAGTCAATCGCCGCGGGCGACGCCCCCGATTGCCTCGGCCGCCCGCAAGCCGCATGATGGCGGTGATTGTTGGCGTGGGATGGATACAATGAAGGCGATCATCGTCGGCGGCGGCATCGGCGGGCTTACGACCGCCCTTATGTTGCAGGCGCGTGGAATTGAGTGCGACGTTTTCGAGCAAGCCGACGCGGTGCGCGAGCTCGGTGTCGGTATCAACACCCTGCCCCATGCGATCAAGGAGCTCGCACAACTCGGGCTGCTGTCAAAGCTCGACCAGGTCGGAATAAGGACCCACGAACTCTTCTACATGAACCGTATCGGCCAGGAGATCTGGCGCGAACCGCGCGGGACCGACGCCGGCTTCGAATATCCGCAATTCTCGATCCACCGTGGCCGCCTGCAATCGGTGATCTACCAAACCGCACGCGCGCGATTGGGAGAATCCCGCATCCATACCGGGCACCGGCTCGGCGCTTTCACGCAGGATGAGAGTGGCGTGACCTGTTATTTCTTCGGCCGTGACGGCTCGCACCGCAGCACTGCGCGCGGCGACATCTTGATTGGCGCAGACGGCATCCATTCGATCGTACGCGAGACACTTTACCCGAACGAGGGTCCGGCGCGCTGGAACGGCTCGATGCTCTGGCGTGGGGCAATCGATTGGCCGAAATTTCTGACGGGGCGTTCAATGGTGATTGCTGGCGGCATGGCGGGCAAGCTGGTCGTCTACCCGATTGGTGAAGGGGCCCGCGAGGACAAACCGCTCACCAACTGGGCTGTACTTGTAAAAGTCGGCGAAGGCGGCGCACCGCCGCGCAAGGAAGACTGGTCGCGCGCGGGCAGGTTTGAAGATCTCATGCCGCATGTGCAACGCTTCAGTATTCCGTTCGTTGACGCCAAAGCGCTGATCGAATCGACTCCGGAATTCTGGGAGTATCCGATGTGCGACCGGGATCCCCTGTCGCACTGGTCGCATGGCCGCGTCACATTGCTCGGTGACGCCGCGCATCCGATGTATCCGGTTGGTTCGAACGGGGCCTCGCAGGCGATCCTCGACGCGCGCTGCCTGGCAGACCGGCTGCGCGAGTCCGACCATGTCGGACAGGCTCTGTGGGAGTATGAACGCGAGCGCCTGCCGATGACCGCGCAGATTGTGCAGTCGAACCGCTCAGGTGGGCCGGAAGGCGTGATCGATGCGGTCGAACAGCGCGCGCCCGACGGATTCGAGAATATCGACAACGTCCTGTCTTACGAAGAGCGCAAGGCCATTGTGCGCGGCTATGCCGCCAAGGCCGGATTCGCCAAGGAACAGGTCAACAGGCCGGGCAAGGTTGCCTAGGCACCCGGAGGCGGCGGCAGGAAGTTGACTTCGTACTTCGCGGACAGCGCGACGACATCAGGCGGATTTTGCTCTTTCATCGAGTGGATCGCCCAGAACAGATCATAAAGCTTGCGCGTTGGCGTCACCCAGAAAAGACATTTCAGGACCTGGTCGGATTTATTGAAAAGCCCGTGCGCGATGCCCATCGGCAGCCGGATCAGGTCTCCGGCAGTCGCGGTGAATTCCTTTCCATCGATCAACGCATCCATGCGCCCCTCGAGCATGTAGACAAATTCATCCTGCGTCGGGTGAATGTGAGGCGGCACGAACGTGGTCGGCGGCAGCGTCGCGTGCCAGGCGAATGAGGCATCCGTGAGTTGCTTGGGGACATAGGTTTGCCC
>DATEKG010000063.1:0-11605 GCA_035277565.1 Pseudolabrys sp. | reverse complement strand
TGGTACTGTTCGAAAAATTGTCGGCGAATGCGTTCGTATTGTGCGCTTGTCAGCAGATTTGAGTCGTTGCCCTCAATCACCAGCGCTCCCGACGGACGCGCCGCGTTGTCGAGCAGTGACTTGTTCCAGGCTGCCGCCGCGCTATGCGTGTCCACGGCGATGGCGGCTGCCTCAAGCGGGCCCATGCCGTAGTGGTCGTCGAGCGGATTGAAGAAAGTAAGATGCAGGATCGGCGGGAAGACCGCGCTCTGATCGAAACGCACGGTCCGGCCCGCCACCGTGTAGTCATAGGCTCGCGGCCAGCCGTCCGGCCCTGAAATGAGCTTCATCCGGTCCGGTCGCAAGACGTAGAGTTCACGCACATATTCAGCGGCCGGTGCACCGCTTTCGGCCGCAAGCATCACTGCTTCGAGATAGGCATTGCCGGCAAGCAGGAGGTGCGACGCCACGCTTTCCATAAAGGAAGCGCCGTCCTGACGTGGATTGGGCCGACGGATAAGGTCAAGCAATGGATGCGTATCGCGTTCGGCATCGTTCTCATAAAGAATGAAATTGAGCGAGCCGATACTCTCGGCAATCAGACGAACAGAACGATAGACTATAGCGTTTCGCATATAGCCCTCGCGTGCGAGAGCGGCGTAGTCGCGAGGACTCCAGCGCGGACGGCCGCCACCTTCGAACGCGACCAATCGTGCGGTGCGTGAGGCCTTTGCTTCGGGCGTTGAAAAAATATTCCTGATCTGGGGCCACATAGGCGAATTGTCCTGTTCAATTGTCTTTGCGAACATGGTCACCCGGGCTAAAATTCACCATTCGCAATTTGGCCGTCGTTCTTTGGTCAAGGAGAGGACCATGCCTGCATTCAATATCGTGCGATTTCGCGTCAAGCCTGGCCACGCCGAACACTTTATTGCAGCCCACCGGAGCGCAAGGCCGGCGTTCAAGGGCTTTCGCGGCGGCACGCTGGTGCGCACCGGCGAGCAGACGTTCTGCATCATCGGCGAATGGGCAAATTTCAAGAGCCTCGAGGCCGCCCGGCCGGAAATGATCGCCGTGCTCGATACAGTGCGCGATGATCTGGAGGATCTTGGCAACGGGCTTGGCGTCACCGATCCTGTTTCTGGAGAAGTCGTGGCGAGGTTATCGGTATCGAAGAGTCCAAAGAAAAAAATGCGCGGCAAAAAACCTGCGGCACGCAAGAAGCGCAAATAGCGCCGTCCTGGACCCGAAGTAGGGACTGCCTTTCAGCCCCCTGTTGCCACATAGGCAATGGCGAAAAGGACAATGACCGCGAGCGTCCCGACCAGCAATACGTAGCGCACATTGTGTCCGGTCACCGCGCCGCGCGCTTCGGTGGCGCTTTCTACGATGCGGTTATCTTCGATACGCGGCATCGCGGTCTCCACTGTGACATCTGCAAGGCTTGGCTCGGAACAACGCGGATCCTCGCGGCTGTGTTCCTCATCCCAATGTCCTGCGCTCACAAATCTGGAGCGTGCATGACCTGTAGCCCGGCAGCGCGACGCTGTCAAGGAGTATTTTCCTATCGCCTCCTCGTGTAAAAACCCCGGCGGCTCGCCGGGGTTTTTTCTTTGACAACATTGCGCATCAGCAGTGTCGTCAGTCGTGCGTCCAATCCCGGCGAAGTTCAAGGCGGACATTCGGATCGGGGTCGCGGCCAACATATTGACCTGACTCGTATACGGTGCCCGATTCGTCCGGGGTGAGTGCTTGCGCGCGCAAACCACGACTCTGATCAACCGCTCCGCGTCCTGGGGCAGCCGCGAAGGCTTCGGCGCCGGTGCTTGCCGCAAAACCGCCATGCTCAGGCGCCGGCACGCTGATGATATTTCCGGTTCCGTACCCCGCACTGTAGGACTGGGCCATGGCCGGCGAGGCGATCATCGCGGCAAGACCGGTAGCGATGAGTAACTTTCTCATCTTCTTCTTCTCCATTTCCATTTGCATCTGTTGCGTTCTCTGCCGGCCAAGGCGGCCGGCGCACGGAAGATGGTCGCGGCGATGCAATCGGACTTGCTCGAAATTGCTGTTCCGCGTTGCGGCCGGCAGCTATGCGCGTGTGCGATGCGCGATCGGAATGGCTGACCCGATGGAAACTACTCACGCAGGCTTGAGTGGTCGCACGTGACACAGAAGGCGTTACTGATGTGAGCAAGGATCGGAAATCGATCCTCACAAATTGAAAGTTCACGCGCGCGATACGCGCCGCAGGGGAAACCTCAAGGAAAGGCGAGCGTATGATGCCTCAAAAGGATGATGCATGCCCGACTGTTCCGCTGACAAAGACACCGTTCGTCATTTTCGGAATGAGCGTTGGCAAGACGTTCCGAAACCAAGGTCGAAGACTTCAACTAAAGTAGCGTCGCTCGGAGTTCTGCCGATTCAAGGGAGGCTTGAATTTGAGTCTACGACACCAACTTCACCACCAAATGGCGGTCTCGCGGGTTGGCAGAAAAAGCGCGTAAGTGAATTCATCGAGAAGCACTTGTCTGAGCCAATAAGCCTGGCGCAACTGGCCGCGCTGGCGCGGCTGAGCCGGTTTCACTTCTCACGCGCATTCAAGCAAAGCTTCGGACAACCGCCTCATCGCCATCTTCTGAGCCGCCGCATTGAGCGGGCAAAACTCCTGCTCGCAAACTTCCCGGTGACCCAGGTTGCGCTCGCCGTCGGCTATGTCGAGACGAGCTCATTTTCCGCAATGTTTCGCAGGACGACGGGCTACTCTCCTTCGGAATTCAGACGCCGAATGCTCTAACGGAATGACTCTGCAGTGCTAAGGGCAGTCCTGACCGCTTCCACAAGCGCGGAAACTTGATACGGCTCAGACCATGCCGGCCGGAAAGGGCCCTCGCATAAACGCTCGTGAGCATCAATGGCAACTGCGGGTAGCAGCTTCCACCGTTCTAGGCTCGAATGAAGGTCCCGTCGCGCAGTTCGGAGACGGCTTCCCGCAATTCGTCCTGGGTATTCATGACTATCGGGCCATACCAGGCAACGGGCTCCTGGATGGGCTTGCCGGACACGAGAAGGAAACGGATGCCGTGGTCGCCCGCTTCAACCGTGATTTCATCGCCGGAATCGAAAAGTATCAGTGAGCGATCGCCCGCGGGCTCCCTGAAAAGAATCTCCTCACCGTTGATCTGCTTCTCCGAGAGAACGCCGACCGGTTTCGAGGCCGACGCGAACTTTCCTCCGCCCTCGAATACATAGGCAAAGGCATGACGCTCAAGTTCGACGCGAAAGCTCTTGCGCTTATTGGCGGGGACGAAAATGTCGAGATAGCGTGGATCCGCAGCAACTCCATCGACCGGTCCCTTCTTTCCCCAAAACTCGCCGCACACGACACGCACACGCGTGCCGTCATCATCGACGACTTCGGGAATGTCCGCGGCCGTGATATCCTGATAGCGTGGCTCCGTCATCTTCAGCGACGAAGGCAAGTTGGCCCAAAGCTGGAAGCCGTGCATACGGCCCTGCGGATCCCCTTTCGGCATTTCCTGGTGCATGATGCCCCGCCCGGCAGTCATCCACTGCACGTCGCCTGAGCCCAGCGTTCCGCGGTTACCCAGGCTATCGCCATGCTCGACAGTGCCGCCCAGGACGTAAGTGATTGTCTCAATGCCACGATGAGGATGCCAGGGAAAACCCGCAAGGTAATCGCTCGGCCTGTCGTTGCGGAAATCGTCCAACAGCAGAAATGGATCAGTCTCTGCGGTGTCCCCGAAGCCGAACGCCCGACGCAACCGGACGCCCGCACCCTCGATGGTGGGCTTCGATTGCACGATACGCTTGACAGGTCGAATAGACATGGACTCGCGTACCCTAGTCGTTCAAAAACACCACGATGCAGCGATCCGCCCCGCCACAACTGTCTCATATTTGCGGCGTTCGGAACACATCGCTGCCATTCACATCGTGGTTTTCATATAGGACTTTCGGCCACAATAGCCAGCCTGCGGCCAAACTGCGCGCCGCATGGCTGGTGCCCGAAATATGGAAGACCCAAACTTCTATCGCCGCGCCGCTTCCGACACGCTATGCTTGTGCCATGAGCAAGGGTTTCGCGGCAGTCGTGGCGCTTATTCTTCTCGGCCTGAGCCTGTCCGGTTGCACGAAGTGCGGATGGATCTGGCAGGACGCCACCCGCTCCTGTCATTCGGACCCGCCGCGCTAAGCGCCCTGTCCAACGGAGCGGATCTACTGCGACCGCACGAGCCTGATGACGGAGCCGATCAGTCCGATTGCGATCCCGGCAAGGAAAACATACTGCATGACGACAACCGTACTTTGCGTCTCGCGCGTCGTCATCATGTCGTAGGTCAGCCACCCACCAACTGCGATAAAGATCGCAATCGCAACGCCCGGGTTCTTGCCCGGCATGAAGCTAAAAGCCGGTCGCGAAGCGCGCCATGACAATTATGATTGCAACCTGCATGGTGCCTTGCACCGCGACCACGCGCAGATAGGTCTTCATCCAGCGGCCGATCTTCTGCATGTCGGGCTGCGGTTTCTGCACCTCAAAATAAAGCCTTAAATTCGCCGGCAACAAATAGCCGAGCCCCTGCACGGTGAGAACCGTGACGATCGCCAGAGCCGCAATAACCCACCAGAATTCAGGATAGCCGAGATTGAGGAAGCCCATCCGCACGGCCAGAAACCAGCCGGCCGTCGACGTGATCGTCGACAATGTCGGCATCAAGATCAGGGTACGCGGGATAAGCCCCCCGATAATTGCTCGCCGGGTTTCGAAAGAAACACCGCGCAGCACAGGACCAACGATGAACCCCATGAACAGGTCGATTCCGGTCCAGAGTGAGCCAGCCATGACGTGGACAAAATTGAGCAGCCACAGACTTGGGCTCAATACAGCCACAATCAGCACCGTCAACGCGGCACCCGCCGCGGCGAGATACCAGGGCCGCAAAGGCACGGCGTTCACCGGCGGTGTAGCGAGCGTGGTCTCAGCCACGTTTAAAACCTCTCAAAACAAATTTGTGTGACGCGTGCTTACCCGAATTCACTCATCCTGTCGCCTGGTTTCCGCGATTCACTCCGCGGGTATGGGCGTCGCCGGAGCCGTCGGCGCAGTTGCGGCTTGCGAGGGAGGCGACGGACCTTTGAGCGGACGTTCTTCCATGGCGATCAGAAACGCCATCCCAAAAGACAGCACCAGAGCGCAGGCAAGGAATACGAAACGGAACGCATAGGCAAGTTCCGGCGCCGAAGCTGTGTGAGCCAGCAACTCGACCGACATGCCGGTGACGCCGCCCAGCCCGCCAAGGACAATCGCGCCGAGCAGAGCGACGACGAGCGCCGAAAACAATGCGCGGAAAAAGTTCGCCGCGCCGGTAGCAATACCCATCTGCAACCGCGCCACTGCGTTCTGCATACATACAGTCGAAACCGGAAACACGGTACCGAGACCCGAGCCGATCAGCATCAGCAAGAGCAACACAAGAGATATCGGCATCGATGTCGGCCAGATTGCAAGCGGCACGAGCGAAACGATCGAGAGAAACAGCCCTGCCAGGGAAATCCGCTTATAGTGCGCCATATGCGTCATCAGCCGGCCTGTAATCGTGGAAAAGGTAACGGTCGCCGCCATGAGCGGAATCAGCGCCATGCCGGATTGGCTTGCGGACATGTGCAGCACCACTTCGAAATACAGGGGCACGTAGATTGTCATGCCGACCAGCGTGCCCATGTTGCAGGCGCCGGCGAGCGCCGCACAGCGCACTACAGGATTGCCGAGCACCGCAAGCGGCAGGAACGGCTCGCGCGTTGTCACCAGGCGCCAGGCAAACAGACACCACAGCACAAGTGACGAGAGCAGCAGGACGCCGATCTGCGGGGAGATCCATTCAAAGCGCTGCCCGCCCCAGGTCAACGCGAGCAGCAAGGCAATCGCCGCTGCCATCATCAGCAACGCACCGGCAAGATCAAGTCTGTGTTTGCGCGGATGAAACGGTATCCGCCGCAGCACATTCGATGTCATGCCCAGGGCGCAGAGGCCGAGTGGCAGGTTGATCCAGAAGATCAACGACCAGTCGATATGTTCGGTCAGGAATCCGCCCAGCACGGGGCCACCGATCGACGACACCGCAAATACGGCGCCGATATAACCCTGATAGCGGCCGCGTTCGCGCGGCGAAACGATATCGGCAATGATCGTCTGCGCCAGCGCCATCAGCCCACCGCCACCCATTCCCTGAAATGCACGCCCCAGCACAAGTGTGGTCATGCTCGACGCCAGCGCACAGACAACTGAACCAGTGACGAAAATGACGATCGCCATGAGCATGACCTTGCGGCGGCCATGGATATCGGAAAGCTTTCCATAGAGTGGGGTGACGGCAGTGCTCGTGAGCAGATAGGCCGTGACCACCCACGACAGGTCCTCGAAGTTGCCGAAATGCCGCCCGATGGTTGGCAACGCGGTGGCTACAATGGTCTGGTCAAGCGCGCCCAGAAACATCGCCAACATTATGCCGATCACGATCGTCCTGATTTCCGGGTGAGTCAGCGCCCGTGATTCGGACGGCGGATCAACCTTTGCCGCGCGTGGCTTTGATTTCTGTTTGGCAGGCGTCATGGCGCAGGGTCGCAAATGTCCGGATTTAATGGCCGGCAACCCGGTCAATGCCTTGCCGGTTCCTGCAATGCAAGACGCCGCGGCGCGGGGGTGCTATGTGCCGAGGTGACATGACACAGACCAAACCTTGCCAGGCATGGAACATCGGCGTGCAGGCGGTCGCGATGCTTGCTTTGCTCATCCTTTTCGACGCCGGAGCCGCTCGTGCGCGAGACATACTGCCGCCCGGCTTTGCCTATCTGCGCGATGTCGATTCAAGCATTCTGCAAGACATGCGCTACGCGACGTCCGACAACTTCACCGGACGTCCGCTCCCCGGCTATGGCGCCTCCGAGTGTGTGCTGCGCCGCGAGGCGGCGGAAGCCCTCAAGCGCGTACAGGCGGACCTGGCCGGGGAGAGCCTCGGTCTCAAGGTCTACGACTGCTACCGCCCGACTCGTGCAGTGCGCGCCATGGCCGCCTGGTCGCATGACGGCAATGACGCCGAACTGAGCCGGCGCTTCTACCCCGAAGTCAACAAACGAAATCTTTTTGCGCTGGGTTACATTGCCAGCCAGTCCCGCCATTCGACGGGCACGGCAGTGGATCTCTCGTTGATCAAGCTGCCGACCCCGCCGGCGCCCCGCTTCGACCCGGCTGCCCGCTATGGCCCTTGTACGGGCCCGGCGACGCGTCGCGCTCCTGATGACAGCATCGATATGGGCACCGGCTTCGACTGCTTCGACACCAAAAGCTACAGCGCCAGCGATGCTGTCTCCCCTGAGCAGCGACACTGGCGGCGGGTTCTGCAGACGGCCATGCGCCGGCACGGCTTTTTGAATTATTTCCGCGAATGGTGGCACTACACATTCTCTGGAGCGCCGGAGCCGCGCGCCTACGATTTCGCGATTGCACCACGAGGACGATGACCGCGTATTGATTACCGCCGGCGCGCCCCCTTCGGCCATTTGCCGGGCCAACTGACAATGTAGTCCTCGAGCCTGTCATCCGGCACGTCGGCCTCACTTGCCGCAACGCGTCCGCGCACCGATATGCCCGCGCGATGCACCGTTTCGGGATCTCCGGAAACCAGCGGATGCCACCAGGCAAGGTCCTTGCCCTCCGCCACCAGCCTGTAGGCGCAAGTCGGCGGCAGCCATTTCAGGCGCCGGATATTGCGCGGCGTCAGTCGCACGCAATCGCTCACCTTCGCCTGCCGGTGGGAATAGTCGCGGCAGCGGCAGGTTTCGCAGTCGAGCAGCCGGCAACCGACATCCGTAAATACCGTTTCATGTGTATCTTCGTCGATCAGCTTATTGAGGCAGCAGCGCCCGCAGCCGTCGCAAAGGCTCTCCCATTCGCCACGCGTCATTTCCGACATGGCTTTGCGACGCCAGAAAGGGAGATTTGTATCGGGCACGCAGAATCCTCGTTCCGGCCCTTGTAGCTGCTCAACCCGCCCGCGTCACCGCGTGGCCGTGTCGAAATGGGACTCGATTCGGCCATTTTTCACCGCAATTTTCGTTCACCTTGGCCACAGGCTGGCAGAACCATGGCATTGGCCGCGGGTTGTCTGATCGGCTAAATTCGCGGCAACCGGCGGGCCCCGCCGGCTTTATTTCAAGAGTGGCAAGGCCTTGCGCGACCTTTTCCCCGAAGACTGGAAGCCCAACATCAAGCGGTTCCTGCTGGCGCTTGATGCCTGGATCGATTTCAGCCTGTTTCGCGGGGCCTCCGGTACGCGGGAGGCTTATGAGCGGTTTTCGACTTTCATGGACCGCTTCCACGTCGCCGGCTGGAGACGTTGGCTCAACGAACTGGTTTCGGAAGGCGCCACGATCGGCATGTTCGGCCTCGTCGCTATGCTTGCGCTGGCGATCCCCGCTTTCCGCGAAACGTCGGACGATGACTGGCTGAAGAAGTCCGAGCTCGCCGTCACCTTCCTCGACCGCTACGGCAACGAGGTTGGCTCACGCGGTATCCGGCACAATGACTCCATCCCGCTCGACCAGTTTCCCGACCATCTGATCAAAGCCGTCCTCGCCACCGAAGACCGCCGCTTTTACGAACACTTCGGTATCGACATCGCCGGCACCATGCGCGCTTTCGTCGCCAATACGCGCGCTGGCGGCGTCGTGCAGGGCGGCTCATCGATCACCCAGCAGCTCGCGAAGAACCTGTTTCTGAGCAACGAGCGCACGCTCGAGCGCAAGATCAAGGAAGCATTCCTCGCGATGTGGCTTGAGGCGCGGCTGACCAAAAACGAAATTCTCAAGCTCTATCTCGACCGCGCCTATATGGGCGGCGGCGCTTTTGGTGTCGACGCGGCCGCTCAGTATTATTTCAACAAGTCGGCCCGCGACGTAAACCTCGCCGAGGCCGCCATGCTCGCCGGCCTTTTCAAGGCGCCGACGAAATTCGCACCGCACGTCAACCTGCCCGCAGCGCGCGCTCGCGCAAATGTCGTGCTCGACAATCTCGTCGAAGCCAACATGATGACCGAAGGTCAGGTTTTCGGCGCTCGTCGTCATCCGGCGACACCGGTCGATCGCCGCGATGATCGCGCGCCCAACTATTATCTCGACTGGGCATTCGACGAAATGAAGAAACTCGTCGACACCTTCCCGAAATCGATGACCGAACGCGTATTCGTGGTGAGGACGGCGCTCGACACAAATCTCCAGAACGCCGCCGATTCAGCGATTGAAAGCTCGCTCCGGCAATACGGTCAAGAATATCATGCGAAGCAGGCGGCTGCCGTATTGATGGATGTCGACGGCGCCGTCCGCGCAATGGTCGGCGGCCGTGACTACGGTGCAAGTCAATTCAATCGTGCAACCGACGCGATGCGTCAACCAGGGTCGTCGTTCAAACCCTATGTCTACGCGACGGCGCTGGAGCACGGCTTCAAACCAACGTCGATTGTGGTTGATGCGCCGATCTGCATCGGCAACTGGTGCCCGCACAATTACGGACATGGCTATGCCGGTTCGATGACCCTCATTCAGGCGCTCACTCATTCCATCAACACCGTCGCGGTCCGCCTCTCCGTTTCCATCGGCGACGGCAATGCGAAAGTCGGGCGCGCGCGGATCGTCAAGACCGCTCACGATATGGGCATCAAAACGCCGCTGCCGGACACGCCGTCACTTCCGATCGGCGCGGACGAGGTCACCGTTCTCGACCATACGGGCGCCTATGCGACATTCCCGAATCTCGGCAAGGCCGTTACACCGCACGCTATCCTCGAGGTACGCACAGGCAGCGGCGAACTTGTCTGGCGTTACGACCGGGACGGGCCGAAACCCCGGCAGGTGCTGCCGCCCGGCGTTGCCGCCGACATGATCAAGATGATGAACAGCGTCGTCGAAAACGGCACGGGTCGCCGAGCCCGGCTCGACGGCATCGTCGCGGCCGGCAAGACCGGCACGACCAACGCTTATCGCGATGCCTGGTTCATGGGCTATACCGGCAATTTCGTTTGCGGAGTCTGGTTCGGCAACGACGATTATCAATCGACCAACCGCATGACGGGCGGCTCATTGCCGGCAATGACATGGCACAACATCATGGCCTATGCGCATCAGGGGATAGAGATTAAACAACTCCCGGGCATACCGGTGCCGCAAACCCGGCAACAACCGGCTGTCGCCGAAGTCAAATCCAAAGCTGGTGAGCAGCAGCCTCCCCCCCGGCCCGCACTTCTCACCAAGCGGGGAGCCGATGTGCTCGTCCGCGTCGAGCGCATGATGGACGATGCCAATCGCGCGCTTGGGCCGGTAACGCCCGGCAAACCGACGGTTTCCAGCGCCAGGGACAGGCAGGCCGGGGTACCCGGCAAGGGCGATGCGCTCGCAACTGCATTGGAGGGGCGCGCATTCGGCAACCACTGATTGGCCGCAATCCGGCGACAGGCGTAATCTCGCTCATAACTGATCTTCCAACCCATCGATGGAACGGCCGTGCGTCTGCTCACTGGAACGCTGTTTGGTCTTGCCGTCGCCGCAATCGTCGGGCTCGGCATGACCTACTACGCGCTTACGCGCGGCGCAGCATTCGGGGCGCTGTCGATCGAAAGCTGGACGGCCTTTCCAAAAATAGGAACTGTCGAGGCCGATCCCTATGCACGCGCTTCGATTTCGCGGACCGGGCGCTTGCCGACCGCTCTCGGAGATGGCGTCTCGTTCACCCTGCAAACCGACGACAACGGTAAACTCCTCGATGGCCGCTGCAACGTCGTGCTCGAGGGGATTACGCCGGCCGCACGCTATTGGACCCTGACCCTTTACAATGCGGGTGGCGGTCTCATTGCCAATTCGGTGAATCGCTACGGCTTCACCAGCGAGGAAATCGTCCGCCGCGCCGACGGCCATTTCGAGATTATCGTGGCGCCCCGCGCAAATCCCGGAAACTGGCTGCCGACTGCCGGCATTGAGCGCTATCAACTCGTGCTCCGGCTTTACGACACCGCGGTGGGCGTCTCCACCAAAGCCGGGCGCGAGGTGCCAATGCCAAGCGTAACAACGCGGAGCTGCCCATGATCCGCTGGCTGCTTCTCTGTCTCGGCGGCGCGCTGCTTGGCGGGATCGTCCACCTCGCAACCATCATCATTTTGCCGCGCACCGCGACTCAGGATGCCTATTCGAGGCTTACGCCGATCGCTCCGGCGAACACGGTTGTCGCCCTCCCCGTGCCGTCACCTGAGAAGGCGATCATGCCGTTCATGGATCCGGCATTCGCCAGCGCCGTTTGCCGGTATGATCTCTCCGATGGACCTCTCAAGCTGACCGTCCCGGTAAGCCCGGCCTATACCTCGGTTTCGTTTTACACGCAGTACGACGTCGCCTATTACGCGATCAATGACCGTGCCGCCGGCCGCCGTGTCATTGAGCTTGACCTTATGACCGCCGCCCAGCACGAGCAGGTCCCCGAAGACGAAGAAGTAACGGCGGCAGACCGGTTGATTGTGGAATCTCCAACAACGACCGGGATTATCGCCATTCGGGCGCTCGC
>DATEKG010000062.1:0-4490 GCA_035277565.1 Pseudolabrys sp. | reverse complement strand
TTCATCGGCGGAATCCTGGCCGACTATATCGGCAGGCGCCGCACCATGATCCTGGCGATCCTCGCCTATTCGCTCACCACCGGGCTTTCCGCCTTCGCGTGGGATTGGGTGTCGTTTGCACTGCTGCGCTTCGTCGTTGGTGTCGCCATCGGCTCGGAATGGGCGACCGGCGCGTCGATGACCGCCGAAGTATGGCCCGATCACGCCCGCGGCCGCGGTGCGGGACTGATGCAGTGCGGCCTTGGCATCGGGTTCTTCCTGTCGTCGCTCATCTGGCTCTTTGTCAGCGGCTATGGGCCAGGCGCATGGCGCGTCATGTATCTGATCGGCGTGATCCCGGCACTGTTTGCCCTTTGGCTGCGCACGGGCGTGGAAGAGTCGCACAAATGGGAGAACACGAACGAAAAGCGGCAGGCCGCCCGTGAAAAAAAGAAGAGCGGATCTGCGCTGGGTGAGGAAGACCGCAAGCTCACACGCTTCACCCTCTCCGACCTGTTTGCGGAGCCGATCGTGCGCAAGCACGCGCTTGTCGCCTTCGTGATGTCGCTCGTGACGACGCTTGCATGGTGGGGAATTTCCACCTGGGTTGCGCCCTTTGTTGCGGCCGCCGCCGGCAAGGCGCATCTGCCGCCGCAGACATGGGCGGCCTATGCGGGCATGAGCTACAATCTCGGGGCGATCATCGGCTATATCGGGCTCGGCTTCCTATCCGACATGATCGGACGCAAGCCGGTTGTAATGACGTTCTTTGCCGGCGCTCTGATACTGACGCCGGTCTTCTATATGTGGACGACCGACCTGCACATGCTGGTGCTGGTCGCCGGCATCAACGGCTTTTTCACGCTCGGCCTCTACTCGTGGATGCCGGTCTGGCTGCCGGAGCTGTTTCCGACGCGCATGCGCGCGACGGGCATGGCCTTCGCGTTCAATGCCCCGCGCTTCATAGCGTTCCTCGGACCACTCTTTGCCGGAATGCTGATCGCCCAGTTCGGCGGCTTCAGCAAGACGGCGGTGGCATTCTCGGTCATCTACATTCTCGGCTTTTTAGCCGTGCCGTTCCTGCCGGAAACCAAGGGCAAACCACTGCCGGCCTGAGGCGCCCTTTTTGAAGTGAAACCCGGCGGTGCAGCGCATCGAACGCTGCACCGCTTTGCTTATGGCGATGGAGACGACGATGGCGGAGGAGATTGTCACCAAAAATCCGGAGACGATGGCCGCGCCGGGCGGCCACTACAGCCACGCCGTCACGGCCAACGGGTTCGTGTTCGTGGCGGGTCAGCTGCCGATCGCACATGACGGCCGCAAGCTCGCCGATGCGCCATTCGAAGTGCAGGCGCAACAGGCACTCGACAATGTCGCTGCTGCGCTCGCAGGCGCCGGCAGCGCAGTCGATCGGCTGGTGCAGGTGCGGGTCTATGTCACCGACATCTCCGCGTGGCTGGCTTTCAACACGGTCTATGCCGAATGGGCCGGTGCGGCGCGTCCGGCCCGCGCGGTCGTGCCGGTGCCCGAGCTGCACTACGGCTTCAAGGTCGAGATCGAGGCGGTTGCCCTCGCGGGCGGCCAGGGCGGGGGCCAGGCGGAGGCCAGGGCAAAGGCTACGGATTGAGCGTGGGATAGTGACGGCCGCGGCTGCGTGTTTCGCGATAGGCGCGCGCCAGTTTGTTCGACAGGCCGATTCCGGCTTCGAACAGCGTGCTGGCGGGATGTTCGCGGCAGTAACTGAACATCCAGTTCATCCAGTCAAGCGATTTCGTTCCCTTGGTGAGATCGCCGTCGATGGACAGGTCGAACAGGTTGCGCGCGGAGAAGAAGCCCTGCAGCCAGCCGATCACGGCCATATAGGTCGCGCCGCGCTGCGGATGCAGATAGTCGAGCCGGATCACATTGCGCTCGGGGTCGTAGTTGAGTTTTTCGAGGTCGAGGATATCCGAGCATTTGCTCTGCTCGGGCCCGACCACGACGGGATCACGCTGCTGCTGCTGGGCGCTCACGCCCGCAGCGCAGAAGCAGAGTGCTGCCACCACAACGCAAATAGCCAGCGTTCGCATAGTCGCCCGTCCCGTTGGGCGCATGACTCCCGGATGACAGGCTAGGGGGCGGAAGGTCAGTGGCTGTGATGGCCGTCACAAAAAAGCGGATTTCCGTGCTTTCCGACCCCTGCCATCCACAATTCAGGGGCTTGTGTGCGGTGGATCACAGACGCAATCGGCCGGGCTGGACAATGCTCTGCGCACGGTTCGTCGATCTATCCCCACAAGGGTGTCCCAAATTTCGACGGGCCGGGAAGGGACCGCCGGTCAGTGCCACAGACGGCGGTCCCTTTTTTTGCCTCATCCCGCCTTGAGACGCGGAAACAGGCGGCGGGGATTTTCCTCGACAATCCTTTCGATTTCAGCGGCGCTGAAGCCGGCGGCCTTGACGCTGGCGAGAGGGCTCATGTCGGCGGGCGGAAACGAATAGTCAGTGCCAAGCACGAGTCGGTCGAGCCCGACCAGCCCGGCGAGGAACTGCAAAGGCTTCGGCGCGTGCACAATGGTGTCGTAGGCCATGAGCGGCGCATAGGATGACGGCATGTTTTGCGCAATATCGGCCTGGGCGGCCCTGTCCATGCGCGCATGCATGATATCGAAACGGCCGGCGAGATAAGGATAGGCCCCGCCGCCATGCGAAAGCACCAGCGTCAACGCCGGAAAGCGGTCGGGTACCCCTGTGAATATCAGTGAGCCGACGGCCAGCGTCGTATCGAATGTGTACTGGACGCTTTGCTGCAATCCGAACCTGGCGGCGCGCGGCATCGGCGCCGATGCCATCGGGTGGATCATCACCGGCATCTTCAGTTGCACAGCGCGCGACCAGAAAGGATCGAGCGGCAATTCGCCGATATTGCGACCCTCTATATTGGCCGACACCATCACGGCCACCGCACCAAGGTCCGCCGCGCGTGCGAGTTCGGCGGCCGCGTCATCGGCATTCGGCAATGGCGCCGACGCGACGAAGGACATGCGGGCGGCATTCTCGTCGCACCAGCCGGCCAGCGTGTCGTTGAGCACGGTGTGCCAGGCCGCGCATTCTTCGCGCGGCAGGCCATAGCCGTAGATATCGGGCCAGGTCGCAACGAACTGGCGATCGAGGCGCTCGGAATCGAGCCAGACAATACGCTGCGCCGCCGTCTCGATCAGCTTGGGAAAGAAAGGGCGGACCTTGAAGCCATACGAGAATTCAAGCGCCGGTGCCGCGGCGCCGTCGATCACGCGTACCCCCATCTCGGCGCCGCGCTTGCGTGCAGCGGCAATCAGGCTCTGCGGAATGTAGTGCGCATGGACGTCAATGGCCATTTTCAATGTCCGGTTTGTAGATTGGCGCGGCGGACGGGAGCAGTGAGTGCAAATTCGTCTCGATAATGTGCGGCAGAGTCAAGGCGGCAAGCCCGGCGCGAGGAAAATAGCCGTCATGCGATTGTGAGCGTGCGGGCACCTGCTAGACTGCGCCGATCGGGGCTGCCAAGTACGCGCTGCCAAGCACGCAACGACAAAAGGGTCCGGCCCGCAAAAGGAAGCCGGCCCGTTCGGGGAGGAAGCGATGCAAGTCGACGAGGCAAAATCTGCTGAACTAGTGGCCAGGCTGGAGACGCTGCCATTTTCGAAGTGGCATCGTAATTTCTTCATTCTCGGATTTATCGGCGTCATGTTCGACGCCGCCGATTTCGCGATTTTCGGCGCCGCGCTGCCGCCGATCGCCCGCGAATTCGGACTCGGGCCGACGCAGGCGGGATTGCTGGCGACGGTCGGGCTCATCGGTGCCTTCCTCGGCGCGCTGTTCTGGGGAACGATCTCCGACTATATCGGCCGGCGCACCTCCTTCTCCGCGACGGTCGGAATTTTTGCGCTCTTCACCGGCCTTGTCGCGGCGTCGTGGAACGTCGCCTCGCTCGCAGTCTTCCGCTTCCTGTCCAATTTCGGCTTGGGCGGCGAAGTCCCGGTGACGGCGACGCTCGGGGCGGAATTCAGCCCGGGCCGCATCCGCGGTGCCATGGCGGGGAATCTGCTCACCGCGTTTCCGGTCGGCCTGATCGTCGCGGCGGCGCTGAGCCTCACCATTCTGCCGCACTTCGGCTGGCGCGGGCTCTTCGCGGTCGGGATTGTGCCCGCACTGCTGCTGTTCTTCGTGCGGCGTTATATGCCGGAATCGGTCCGCTACCTGCTCAGCAAGGGCCGCATTGCCGAAGCCGAGCAAACCGTCGCGGAGATCGAACGCCAGGCGCTCGGCCGCGAGCGCACCGCCGAAGAGCTCAAGGCGGTTCCGAAATTTCGCCCGGAAGTGGCGGTGAAAACCGGCGTCACCGTGGTCGAGCTCTTCACCGAAGGCCGCGCCCGGCGGACTATCCTGATCTGGATCGTCTCGTTCGGCTTCTTCTGGTCGTCGAACGGACTTCTGTTCATGCTGCCGACCATCCTCACGCAGCAGGGCATCCCCCTGTCGCAGGCGAT
>DATEKG010000061.1:0-10595 GCA_035277565.1 Pseudolabrys sp. | reverse complement strand
CCAGCTCATCCCGACATAGGCATGCAAGCCTTTGTCGGTCAGCGCGCGCATCGCTGCCTCGACAAGATGCGGGTCGGCCTCCGCAAAGGTTGCCGGCGCCGCATAATGGTAGCTGGTTCCTTCGTCGCGGAGCGCGCGGTCAATGACGACAAAATAGGGCAGCTGGCCCATCGGGTTGATCTGGCCGGCCGAGGTCACGCTGATCAGCAGACGGCAACCGCAAGCGAATAGTTCCTCCGCGACCAGGACAGCGAACGGCGCACCCACCGCGCAACCAATGATGCCGGCGGTTCTGTCGGCGAGCGTAAATTCGTAAAGCTCGGTATGGTAGCAGGGCCAATTTCCGGAGAGCTTCGCCTGTCCGGAATTTCGCAGGCGGCGGGTCATGTCTCCGTCGGGATCGAGAATACAAAATGCGGGAACACTGGCGGGCAACAGCCCCTTCTGCCGGCGCGCCTCGCGCAGAAGCGCCGCCGGTTCAAATACCGATGATGCGTCCGGGTCCTTGTTGTCGAGGATGGGATTCATTGCCGCGGGTGTCCGGCGCTAAATCGAAGTTGTGATCAAGCGGCGCCGGTTGCGACAGGCAGCCCGGCCGCGTGCCATTCCGGAAAGCCCTCTTCCAGACGCCGCGCCTTGCGGCCCTTGTCGCGAAGGATTTCGACCGCCTCGAAGGACAGCACGCAGTACGGGCCGCGACAGTAAGCGACGACCTCGCGGCTCTTCGGCAGCTCCGCAAGCCGGTGCTTGAGCTGCTGCAGCGGAATGTTGACCGCGCCGGAAACATGGCCCGATGCGAATTCGTCTTCGGGCCGCACATCCAGCACGGTGACTTCGCCGGATCTGATCCGCGCCATCAAATCCTTGCGGGAGATCGGTTCCAGCAAGTCGCGAACCTTGAAATAGTCGGCGATCAGGCGGTCGATCTCCGCCATATTCCGCTCGCCGATATTTCCCAGCGACCGGAGCAGCCCCGTGATCTGCGCCTGTCCGGCCGGACTGTAGAGGACGTTCTTTCCGCGGCGGCGCGTCTCGACAAGCCGTGCATTCCGCAAAATCTGCAGGTGCCGCGATGTGTTCGCAAAGCTCATCCCCGTCCTCGCCGACAGCTCCTCCACCGTACGCTCTCCCTGGTTCACCAGCTCAAGCAGCTCGATGCGGCTTGCGTGCCCCAATGCCTGCGCGATCTCCGCCAGGCACTCGAATATCCGGAACTTTGCGCTGCGGCTTGACATCTGTCTTGCCTCGTTTAATCATTCAACGGAATGATTGAATGATATTACATGCCTTGTGCGGGGCGCACAAGGAGGAACGGCACAATGATCCTTCGCCAGTTTCTTCATAACGATCCCGTTGCTGCATCCTATCTCTTTGGATGCGGCAGCAAAGCGACTGGTGCCGTCGTCGATCCGATGGGCAACGTCGAGCCATATCTGGAAGCAGCCAATAAGGCCGGAATGCAAATCCGGTACGTTATCGACACTCATTTACATGCCGACCACATCTCTGCCGGGCGCGCATTGGCAAGAGCGGCAGGCGCGGAATATGTGCTGTTCACCGGGGCGGATGTCGCTTACCCGTTCCATGGTGTCCGGGATGGCGACACCATCGAACTCGGCAATGTAACGATCAAGGTCCTGTATACCCCGGGCCATACGCCGGAGCACATTTCGCTCCTCGTGACCGACCGGACGCGATCCCTGGAACCCTGGTTTATCCTGACCGGTCATACGCTCATGGTCGGTGATCTTGGCCGCACCGAGCTTGCGACGAATGCCGAGGATGGCGCCCGCACTCTTTTCGACAGCGTGCAGAAACTCAAGGCCTTGCCTGATCATGTGGAAGTATTGCCCGGAGCCTATTCAGGCTCGGTCTGCGGACGCGCGCTGAGCGGAAAACCGACGTCGACAATCGGATTCGAGAAGCGGCACAACAAGGCCTTTGCCATCGGCGACAAATCCGAATTCGTGCGGGCGATGACGGCCGACATACCGCCGGCCCCGCCAGAGGCTGCGAAACTACGCGCCATCAATTCAGGTGCGGCAGCGGCGGAATGACCATGTCCTCGGGCAGTGGCGTCGTTCTCGGGCTTCGCGCGAACTGGCAGCAATTCTCGCTGCTCGTTCTCGTCAATGCCTTTGTCGGCGGCATGGTGGGTCTGCAAGGAACGGTCGTACCGCTCGTCGGCTCCCAGGAATTCAAGATCGGTTCAACGACGGCTGTGCTCTCGTTCATCGTCAGCTTCGGCGTCATCAAGGCTTTTGCCAATCTGGTGTCCGGTCACTTCGCCGACGTCTACGGCCGCAAATACATGCTCGTGCTCGGTTGGCTCGTCGGTTTGCCGGTGCCTTTCATGATCGCCTGGGGCCCAAGCTGGGCCTGGATCGTTGCAGCAAACGCGCTTCTCGGCATCAACCAGGGATTCGCCTGGTCGATGACCGTCATCATGAAGGTCGATCTTGTCGGCCCGAAATCCCGCGGCCTCGCCGTAGGACTCAATGAATTTGCGGGCTACTTGTCAGTCGGCCTGACGGCGCTGTTTGCCGGCTATATCGCGCAGCGCTATGGGCTTCGGCCGCAACCGTTCTATCTCGGAATCGCCTATGCGGTTTTCGGCCTCGCCCTGTCCGTGCTGGCCGTGCGTGATACCCGCCAGCATGTCGCACGCGAAATTGCGCATCATCATGCCTCGACCGGCGAAGAACTGGGGTTCTGGGAAGTCTTTCGACGGGCGTCGTTCAAGAACCGCAATTTGTTGGCCGCATCGCAGGCAGGCCTCGTCAATAATCTGAATTTCGGAATGAGTTGGGGCATTTTCCCGCTTTTCTTCTCCAGTTTCGGGCTTGCCGTCGGGAAAATCGGAATTCTGAATTCGGTCTATCCCGGTGTTTGGGGTGTCCTCCAAACCGTAACCGGGCCTCTCAGCGACCGCTGGGGGCGCAAGGGTCTGATCGTGACCGGAATGTGGGTGCAGGGCAGTGGACTGTTCCTGATCGGTTTGACGCAGACCTTTGGGTGGTGGCTCCTCGCCAGCGTCCTGCTCGGGCTGGGCACCGCAATGGTCTATCCAACCTTGATTGCCGCCGTCTCGGACGCTTCGCATCCTTCCTGGAGAGCGCGGTCACTCAGCGTCTACCGCTTCTGGCGCGACCTGGGTTACGCGGTCGGCGCGCTTTCGGCGGGGCTGATTGCCGATACGTTCGGCCTCCTGTCGGCGATCGAAATGGTGGCTGCACTGTCATTCATCTCGGGCGCAGTTGTGGCCTTGCTCATGCGGGAGAACTCATGACCATGCGACGCATTTATCTTGACTATAATGCGAGCACGCCCATCGATCCGGCCGTCAGCGCCGCGATGATGCCGTTTCTTGCGGAACAATTCGGCAATCCTTCGAGCGGGCATTGGGCCTCAGCCGGAGCAAAATCCGCTGTCGAAACGGCGCGCAGCCAGGTGGCGTCCGTGCTCGGTTGTCATAGCGACGAGATCGTCTTTACCAGCGGCGGCAGCGAAGCCAACAATTTTGCGCTCAAGGGCATGATCTTCAAGCTTCGCGAAAAAGGCGACCACATCATAACGACCGGAATCGAGCACCCTGCTGTCCTCGAACCGCTGCGGTTTATGTTGCGTCTGGGCATACGCGTTACGTTTTTGCCCGTTGACGGTGAAGGCCGGATCGACCCGGGTGATCTCCGCGAAGCCATATCGCCGGGTACGATGCTGATAAGCATCATGCATGCGAACAATGAGGTCGGTACCGTTCAGCCGATTGAGGACTGTGCGCGCATCGCACGAGAGCATGGGATCGTGTTTCACACCGATGCGGCGCAATCCGTCGGCAAAATTCCAACCAATGTAAACCAGCTCGGGGTCGACCTGCTCTCGCTTGCCGGCCATAAGCTCTACGCTCCGAAGGGCGTCGGCGCACTCTTTGTTCGCCGTGGTCTATCGCTTGAACCGCTCATTCATGGTGCCGGACACGAGAGCGGCCGGCGCGCAGGCACGGAGAGCGCGTTGCTCGCAGTCGGCCTTGGCAAGGCCTGTGAACTTGCCCAGGACCTCGCAATCATGGGTACCGTGCGTGCCTTGCGCGACCACTTCTGGGCGGAACTGAAAAACCGGTTTGGAAGCGGCATCGTTCTCAATGGCCATCCAATTCACCGCCTGCCGAATACCCTCAACGTCTCTTTTGTCGGCCGGACAGGAGCAGAGATATTGGCGCAGCTTGATGGTGTCGCCGCCACGACCGGATCAGCATGTCACTCCGGTCAAGTCAAATTGTCACCCGTCCTGAAAGCGATGGGCGTGGAGACAGATGTGGGTGCGGGCGCTGTCCGTTTCAGCCTCGGCCGCGGGACCACGCGTGATGAAATCGATACCGTAGTCGCACAGCTCAGTGACGTGCTTGCGCCCGCTTAGTCGGCGTTTCGATCTGGCCTCGGCGCGCGAACGCGTTTGCCCCTTACACCCAATTGCTACTCACGCCTGATATAGCGCGCACTCTCATCAAGCAGCTTGAGATTGTTGACGACTGTCGGATTCGTAGGATCACGCTTATAGGCCAGTGCAAATTTGGCGCGGGCAGCCTTGAGATCGCCGCGCAGCATGTAGGAATAGCCTTCGTTATTCAGTATGTCGACGGTTTCTCCCTCAAGCCTGACCGCCGCTGCGTATGCGCGGTCCGCCAGGTCGAAGCGGCGATTGCGATCGTAGCATGCCGCCAGTCCCACCCATGCCGTAGCATCCTTTGGCGACTTTTCTACCGCGTCGCGAAAGTAGCGTTCGGCAATGCCGTAATGCCCGGCGTTGAAATGTTGAATTGCGAGACGGAGCGGCTCGTCCGACGGATAATATTTGATGTCGCCGGGTTGCTCGATGGTTGATGGTGTATTGGCTGCGATCGGATCGGGGGCTGACGGAAATGCATGATCTCCGGCGCAGCCCGCCACGGCAAGCACCGGCAGACATGCTGCCAGCAGATACAAAGACCGTATTGCCACTTTCCCCTCAGCCCCGACTCTGCACGCGCCTAGTGAAGAACAGACATCAACTTGATAACGACCGGTAGCATAATCACCATGAGGACAACCGGGAAAATGAATATCCCAAGCGGTAATACCATCTTGACGGACAGCTTGTTCGCCGTCTCTTCGGCTCGAAGCAATCGCTTGTCGCGCATTTCATCGCTGAATACGCGCAATGCATCGGCAACGTCGCTCCCGAACTCGATGGATTGGCGCAACATCGTCGTCAATGAAGCCGCTTCGTCGAGGCCAAGCCGGTCGGAGAGAGATTGAAGCGCCTGAATGAGGCTTCGTCCCGCCCGGATTTCGGCGCCCATCAATTCGAGATTCATTCCCAATTCCCAATTCTGTCTCAGGATTTGACCGGTGACGCGCGTGAATGCCGCTTCAACACCCAATCCGGCGTCAACACAGACAAGGAGGAGGTCGAGAAAATCGGGGAAGATGAGACGGTAACGGTACGAAAGGATTCTCTGGCGGCGCGCGATGTAGGCATCCGGACCAAGAAACGCGATGAGTCCGGAGGCGGCCACGGCAACCAGTTTGATGACGGGCGACGCCTCACCGGACAGGAATTGCAGCAACAAATATATTGCGCCCGGAATCAGGACGAGAGCGGCTATCCGGGCAAATATGTAATAGTTCAGCGCATATGCGTGGAAGTATCCGGCCTTGAGCAGTTCCCGACGCAACTTTTCGCGTCGCTCACCGGTCAGGCGGAAGATTCGCTCATCGAAATGGCGTTCGACAAAAGCGTGCAGTCCGTTCAGCGAACCGGTTTCCACCAGATCGTTTGACGCGATCTGCAGACGCCGGTGTGTCTGCGTTTGCGTCGCGTAATACTGGCCGAGAAGGAAAATAAGTCCGCCCACCGCGCCGAACACGAGAACCGGAATGATGATCGGTGCAAAATTCGACATTGCGGCCTAGAACCTGAAGTTCACCATTCGATACATCACCACATTGCCGATCAGGAGCGACAGGGCGCCGTATATCAGCGCGGGAAGAAAAACGAGGCTATGACGCGCTTCGGCAAAGTAGCTGGGAGCTATCAGCGAAATACCGGCAAAAAGGACAAAGGGCATCAGTGACAGCACCAGTGCGGACATGCGCCCGTCGGCGCTCAGTGCCCGGATCTTGAGCTGTAGCTTGGTTCGATTGCGCAGTAGCCGGGAAAGCCGCGCCAGTATTTCGGCCAGGTTGCCGCCGGTCTGCGTCTGGACATTGATTGCCACAACCAAGAAGATCAGATCGTCCAATCCGACCCGTTGGTGCAGATTTTGGACCGCTGTCCGCACATCCTGACCGAAAGAAATTTCCTCGGCGGTGAATGCGAATTCCGGCCCGACGGGATCGGGGATTTCGCGCGCAACGAGGCTCAGCGCCGCAGGCAGAGGATATCCGACGCGAATGGCGCGCACCATGACATCTATAGTGTCGGGGAGAAGCTCCGCGAAGCGGGCTCTTCGTTTTTCTCTTAATATGTGCAGAAGTGCGAACGCCGCGATCGGAGTCAGCGCGATCGTCAGTAAAGCAGAAATCCAGCCTGGTCCGAAAACAAGCGAACAAGCGGCGAAAAACGTGCCGCCAAGTGCAAGGCCGGCGATGGCGAGCGTGGCGCCGGTAAGCTGCAGTCCGGTTTGAGTAACAAGGTCGTTGATCCTGCGAAGCGCAGGATTGTCGAAGTCGCCAATTCCGCGGTGGCTACGCAATGCGTCAATGGTGCCGTGGCGGGCCGTGCGATCGATGCTCTCGGCGAGCCTCCGTTTGGTTGATTTGACTGACTGGCGCGAGCGGGAGAGCGGCCCATACATCCCGTGTACGCCAAACAGAATGGCGCCAAAAACGAGCAGGACGATGATCGAAAGCTCGTTCAGCACGGGAAGCCTTTCATGATGCGTTACAGGACGGTTGCCGGATCGAAATTGCTGGCCGGCAATTCAATGCCGTAGGCCTTGAGTTCCCTGAGAAAGCCCGGCCGAACACCGGTGGCTCGAAAACTCCCTCTGATATTGCCTGCGTCGTCCGTGTGCTGCTTCTCAAAGCGATAGACCTCTTGCATCTGGATGGCGTCGCCTTCCATTCCGGTGATTTCACTGATGCTCGTCACCCGGCGCTTTCCGTCGGGCAATCGCTGCAGATGCACGGCCAGCGTTATTGCGGATGCAATCTGACTGCGGATACTGGCCGGACTCATTGATATGGCTGCCATTGCAACCATTTGCTCCAGACGCTTGAGGGCGTCGCGTGGTGAATTGGCATGAATCGTGGTGAGTGAGCCCTCATGCCCAGTGTTCATTGCCTGAAGCATGTCGAATGCTTCTTCGCCGCGGCATTCGCCAACAATGATGCGGTCGGGCCGCATGCGCAGCGCGTTTTTAAGCAGTTCGCGTTGACGAATTTCCCCCCTCCCTTCGGCATTGGTGGGCCGCGTCTCGAGACGTCCCACATGCGGCTGCTGCAGCTGCAACTCGGCTGCATCCTCGATGGTAATCAGGCGTTCCTGTGGAGGAATGTGACGCGATAGCGCGTTGAGCAGCGTGGTTTTTCCGCTGCCGGTGCCTCCGCTGATCAAGATGGACACGCGGCCGTTGACCGCGGCTTTCAGCAGATCGACCATCGGCCTGCGGATTGTGTCGGTTTCGACGAGCCGATCCATGTCGAACGGCCGTTCTGCGAACTTGCGGATCGACACGAGCGGCCCGTCTATAGCGATCGGGCGAATCGCAACGTTCACCCTCGTTCCGTCGGGCAAGCGCGCATCGACCATCGGCGACGATTCGTCGACGCGGCGGCCGACACCGGCGACGATCTTGCCGATGATTCGAAGCAGATGCGCCTCGTCCTTGAAATAGACCTTGGTTTCGTGAAGCTTCCCGAATCTTTCGACGAAGCAAACCTTGTGCGTGTTGATCAGGATGTCGGTTACGGTCGGGTCCTTGAGCAACGGCTCGATCGGCCCGTAGCCCGTCATCTCGTCAATGATTTCTTCCGAAAATAGCTCGAGCTCTTTCTGGTTAAGAGAGATTTTTTCCGCGCGTACGTAATTGGCTACATAGGCGTGAACCTGTTTGACAAGTTCCGAGCGCGGCAACTTCTCCAGAGCCGTGAGATTGAATTCGTCGATAATGCGTGCGTGCAGCTTCAGCTTTTCTTCGACCAGTGCCGGACGCCGCTCGATCAGATCGCGGTATACCGCTTCGGATTCGATCGGCACGAGTTCGCCGTGCGAATTGACATGTCGATTTGATTTTGCTGCCGGGGGCCGTTCCACTGCGCGCGGAGGAACGCTGGACAGAAAGCTCATGACACACCTCCCCACCTACGCAAGTCCGACGCGAAATCCCCCCTAAGCCCGAGCAATACTATGAGCCGAAATCGGTGCTTGATCCAGAGGTAAGCCAGGCCAGGAAAACATCGCAAAAAGCCGACACGGGACTGGGATTGACCCCAGGCCCGTGCCGGTCGTTCCGCGAATTTCAACCTTCAGCGACGATCGCGATCGCACTTGCCGCGCATGAATTTCGCGTCATGATCCTCATCTGACGCGAGAATGACCGGTGCGCCTTCGGCTACGCAGTCTTTGCCGTGGTCACCCTTGTCATCACGATCGTTCTTTCCGGTCACGACCAGGATGCATCCCTGTGTGTCGCTTCCGCCGGCATTCGAGCAGCGATTGTCCACGCCGCCGATGCCGCCAGGAATTGGATAGAATGCCTTGTTGCTCACTGAATCTGCAGCAATCGAGTGGGCATTCTTGCCGGGAGGGCCGACGAAGAGACTGACGTCCGCCGCCCTGGTTTCTGCGTCGATGAATCCGAGCGCCTGCTCACCCGACGCTGGCGCAGATCGTGCCAGGTAGTAGTGGTTGTTGCCGGGATTGAACCAGACTTCATCGGGTCCGGATTCATCCGCTACCGTTGCGCGGATTTTTCCGTTCCGTTCGTCGATGATGACTGAAGAGTGAGTGGTGGAACCCGCTCCGTTGCAGCCGACGAGAATGTCATGATCCGGGCCCACGGCCATTCCCTGGGGGGTGGCGCAGTTCGCCAGCGGAATGTCAAAGACCTTCACGACCTTCTTTTGATGAGGGTCGATCACCGCGACGACGCCGTGGCCGTCATCTGTGGGGTGCGTTATGCCGGGGATCGTAATGTAAAATAAGCCCGTCCGCGGGCTCCATTGGCACTGTTCGGCGCCATTGCTGGAATTTGGCGCGCCGTTGGTGCCATCAAATACGATCTGCCCCACCACAGAATAAGTCTTCGTGGATATAAGGTTTCCGTACGGCGGGTCAGCTGCGTTGTTTGCCGCCATGACCAGATTGTCGCGCGGGTCGTAACACATTTCGTCGGCACGCTTGTCGGTCGTGGCATCATGGCCGGGCAACGGTGCTCCCGGCGCGCCGCGAATTGTGCTGATGATGTGGGTAGGCGCTGTCGTTTCGCTGCAGCCGGCCACGTCAAACACTTTGACTGTGCTGTCGCCGTCGCCGACCCAAATCTCTCTGTGATCGCGTATCAACACACCGTCGGGGCCGGAAATGTCGTTGCTTGCCTGGGCTCCGCGGAACGAGCCGTGGCCACAAAATCCAAGAAATGTATTACTTGAGGTGTCGACAATATCGACTGCGTTGTTGGTCCGATCGCCGAGCGCATACAAGCCGATCGTTGGATCAACAAAGCTGATGTCGAACGATTTTAAAGGCTGCGCGGTGACACCACCGTGATTGCCTACTGTGACCGCTGCAGTGCCTGCGAAAAAATCGGTATCCGGTGATTGCGCGATTGCCGGCGAAAGGAACCCAGCCGCCGCAGCAAAACACGCGAGGAACTTGATGCCACTTCCCATACAAGCCTCCCTAACTTTTGATTTTATGAACGCGTCATAACGACGCGTTAACCATACGCTGCGGTCTCTGCTTCTAAAATAATCGCGCCGTAAATTTCAGGGTGCGGGCCACGTGACGACTGCTTGCGTACATATGAAATACGATTGCGCGCAGGCGAATATGTTTCTCGATCGTTGCAACTGAAACCGTTCTTTACCGAATGTAATTGGATTGACGGTAGTGCCGTGCGCGATGACACGGCCCGCGAAAATTCAGATGATTGGCCCGGTTGCGGTTCTGGTCATGATTTGCGGCGCGGAGGTATCGGCGGTTGCGCTCGCACAATGGCCGGCGTCAGAAATTCTGTGGCGCGCCAACCTCGAATGGTTCCATGCGTTTGAGAGAACCAGCTCCGTCATTGCCGCATATCCCGCCTGGTGGTTTTCGTCACCGGTGATCGGCTGTTCGCTGTGCGGCCTCGGTCTTTGGGGGCTCGCGTGCCACCGCCCGTTACCACTGGCGATATCGTGCAACCTCAGTTTTTTGTACGCGGCTTTCTCGTATTGCGGAGGCTATCTGACCGATGGCACCTGGCCGAGCCTTTCGGTCCTGAACACATCATCGGGTGCGGAGTTCGCCATCTGCGTCAGTCTCGTAGCCGTCTCGTTCCTGTCTGCGGCCGCTTCGCATATCCATTATTTTCGGGCAATCGGTGCGGGGCTTTGACAGCGGCGTTCGTATCA
>DATEKG010000060.1:0-3445 GCA_035277565.1 Pseudolabrys sp. | reverse complement strand
GGCGGCGGCGACATTTTCCGTCTTGCCTTTCCAGGCGGTCTGGGGCGCATGCTGCAGCGCGCGGCCGTAGGAGAATGTCAGCTTCCAGGGCAGATTGCCGATCCTGTTCATGGCGTCGAGATGAGCGGTCGCTTCCTCGTCACTTTGTCCGCCTGACAGGAACGCTATGCCGGGCACCGCGCCTGGCACGCAGGCCTTGAGCAGCTTTACCGTCTTTTTCGCGACTTCTTCCACACCGGCTCTCTTCGAGCATTTCTTTCCGGCGATCGCCATATTCGGCTTGAGCACCATGCCTTCGAGCGCGACACGCTGGAAGTACAGCTCCTCAAACTGAATCTTGAGCATCAACTCGGTGACCTGGTAGCAGCGATCAATGTCATGGTCGCCGTCCATAAGCACTTCAGGTTCGACAATCGGGACAATCTGATAGGCCTGGCAAAGTGCGGCGTAACGCGCCAGTGCATGCGCGTTGGTGCGGATGCAGGTATACGTTGGAATGTTGGCGCCAATATCGATCACAGCGCGCCACTTCGCGAAGCGCGCGCCCTGCTCGAAATATTTGGGCAGCCGCTCCGGAAGCTTGTCGAGCCCGGCAGTGACAACTTCGCCGGGACAAAACGGCAGCGGCTTTGTTCCTTCGTCGACCTTGATACCCGGAATGGATCCAGCCCGCCTGATCAGTTCAACGAGCGGCGTTCCGTCTTTCGCCTTCTGCCAGATTGTTTCATCGTAAAGAATTACTCCGGAAATATGCTTCATTCCTTCGGCCGAACGGAAAAGCAGTTCGCGATAATCGCGGCGGCTGTCCTCCGTCGATTCAACGCCGATGGCGTCAAAGCGCTTCTTGATGGTGCCCGATGACTCGTCCGCAGCCAGGATGCCCTTGCCGGACGCCACCATGGCCAATGCGACCTTGTTCAGTTCTTCGAGATTCATGGTTCCCTCCATCGCATCCTTTGCAATCCCCCCGATGGCCTGCCGTCATTTTACCCGTAACACCTCGACACCGGGCAATGCCTTGCCCTCGAGCCATTCCAGAAACGCTCCGCCGGCGGTCGAGACGTAGGTGAACCGGTCGGCAACGCCGGCGGCATTGAGTGCGGCAACGGTGTCACCGCCGCCCGCCACCGAGACGAGGTCGCCCGCCCCGCTGAGTTCGGCAGCGGCTTCAGCTACTTCAATCGTACCATTGTCGAACGGTTCCATCTCGAATGCACCGAATGGTCCGTTCCAGACCAGTGTCTTCGCGCGACCAAGCACGGAAACGGCCTGCTCAATGCTGCGGGGGCCGATATCAAGAATCATATCCTTTTCCGCAACCGCGTCCGCACTCGTGACATGCGACGGCGAATGCGCCTCGAATTTTTCGGCGACCACGACATCAACCGGCAGAACGATGTCACGCCGCGCGGCCTTGGCCTTGCTCATGATGTCACGGGCGGTTGACACGAGATCGGACTCGGCCAGCGATTTTCCGACCTTCTTTCCCTGCGCCAGCAGGAACGTATTGGCCATCGCGCCGCCTATAATCAGCGTGTCGACTTTTTCGAGCAAATTGCCAAGCAGGTCCAGCTTGGTTGAGATCTTGGCGCCGCCGACGATCGCAGCCAGCGGTCGCTGCGGCCGCTCGAGCGCGCGCGACAATGCGTCCAGCTCGGCCTGCATTGTCCGACCCGCATAGGCGGGCAACTTGTGGCCAAGCCCTTCGGTCGATGCGTGCGCCCGGTGGGCCGCCGAGAATGCATCATTCACCCAGATATCGCCGAGCTTTGCCAGTTCAGCGACGAATGCCGGGTCATTCTTCTCTTCTCCGGCGTGAAAGCGGGTGTTCTCGAGGCAGACAATGTCCCCGGGCTTCATCGCGGCGATCGCGCGTTCCGCAGGCTCGCCGACGCAATCGTCGGCGAATTTCACCGGCCGCTTGAGGATACGCGCGACTTCGGCGGCCACAGGCTTCAGGGATTGCCTGGGGTCGCGTCCCTTCGGCCGGCCGAAATGTGAAAGCAGAATGACCTTGCCGCCCTTGTCCGCAAGCTCGGTAATGGCGGGTGCGGCGCGGACGATGCGCGTTGCGTCGGTCACGACACCGTTCTCGACAGGCACGTTCAAATCAACGCGCACCAGAACGCGCTTTCCTTTTACGTCGACGTGATCGAGCGTCCTGACCGCAGACATGGCTCGTCCCGTCCGCGCGTCAGAGCAATTTGCCCATCGCGACCGCGGTATCGGCCATGCGGTTGGAAAAGCCCCACTCGTTGTCATACCACGACATCACGCGCACGAGCGTGCCGTTCATCACCTTGGTCTGGTCCATGTGGAAAGTCGATGAGTGCGGGTCATGATTGAAGTCGATCGAGACGTTGGGATCGTTCGTGTAAGTAAGGATGCCCTTGAGCTGCTGCTCCGACGCGCGCTTGACCGCGTCGTTGACCTCTTCCTTGCTCGTCTGTTTTTTGGCAACGATCTTGAGATCGATCACGGAAACATTCGGCGTCGGCACGCGGATGGCGACGCCGTCGAGCTTGCCTTTGAGTTCCGGCAGCACGAGACCAATGGCCTTTGCCGCTCCGGTCGAGGTCGGAATCATCGACAGCGCAGCCGCGCGCGCGCGATAGAGATCCTTGTGGAGAGTATCGAGAGTCGGCTGGTCGCCCGTATACGCATGAATGGTGGTCATGAAGCCCGTTTCGATGCCAACGGCGTCATTGAGCACCTTGGCAACCGGAGCGAGACAATTCGTCGTGCATGAGCCGTTTGAAACGACCTTGTGTTCTTTCGTCAGCTTGTCGTGGTTTACGCCGAAAACCACCGTAAAGTCGGCGTTATCGGCGGGCGCGGAAACGAGAACGCGCTTTGCCCCGGCGGTCAGATGAGCGGATGCCTTTTCCTTCGCCGTGAAGATGCCGGTGCATTCCATCGCAATATCGACGCCGAGATCCTTCCACGGCAGTTTCGTCGGGTCGCGCTCGGCCGTGACCTTGATTGCGCCGTTGCCGAGGCTGATCGAGTCACCATTGACCGTAACCTCTCCGGGAAAGCGGCCGTGCACACTGTCATATCTGAGGAGATGTGCGTTGGTAGCGACCGGCCCGAGATCGTTGATCGCGACGACCTCGATGTCGCTGCGGCCGCTCTCGGCGATGGCGCGCAGAATATTGCGCCCGATTCGGCCAAAACCATTGATGGCAACACGTACTGTCATGGAATCGCTCCCGGCTTATTCGAGTCTGCTGTGGCCGCTGCCGGCCACGTCAGGAGATATAGTCATTCTCTACTGCTTCCCAAGCTTCGCCAGCGCGGCGCCGGCGATCGCTTCTGCGGTAATTCCGAATTTTTTATACAGTTCCTTGTAGGGCGCGCTGGCGCCGAAAGTGCTCATGCCGACGAAAAGTCCGTCCGTGCCGATGATCGAATCCCAGCCCATGCGGATTGCGGCCTCGACGCC
>DATEKG010000059.1:0-5472 GCA_035277565.1 Pseudolabrys sp. | reverse complement strand
TTTTTTGTTAGCCCTTCAGCACAGGGCCAATTCGGGCCGGACGATAGGCCAGCCGGACGCCGATGCCTAGGGCCTCGCATCAGCCGTTGCGGGACGCCACACCAGAAGCCGCTTCTCGACCACGCTGACGATGGTGTCGATGACGATGACGAAGCCGGCCAGCACGAACATGCCGGCAAACACGCCCGCAACGTCGAACACACCTTCCGCCTGCTGGATCAGATAGCCCAGACCTGCGGCTGCGCCCAGATATTCGCCCACCACCGCGCCCACAACCGCGAAGCCCACGGATGTGTGGAGTGACGAGAACATCCACGACAGCGCCGATGGCCAGTAGACGTGGCGCATCAGCTGCCGCTCGCTCATGCCCAGCATGCGCGCATTGGCGAGGACCGTGGGGCTCACTTCCTTGACGCCCTGATACACGTTGAAGAACACGATGAAGAAAACAAGCGTTACACCAAGGGCCACTTTCGACCAGATGCCGAGCCCGAGCCACAGCGTGAAGATCGGCGCCAGCACAACGCGTGGAAGCGCATTGACCATCTTGACGTAGGGGTCGAACACCGCTGCCGTGAGCGGCTGGCGAGCGAACCAGAAACCGACGAGCACGCCGCCGATGGAGCCGAGAACGAAAGCCAGAATCGACTCCATGAGCGTGACCCAGAGATGCTTCCAGATCACCCCCGACACGAACCAGTCGACAATCTGGCTCGCGACGTCGACCGGATTCGAGAAAAAGAACGGCGGCAGCAGGATATGGCCAAATACCGGATAGGTCGACAACGCATACCAGAGCCCGATCGAAACGACCGCGACCAGTGCCTGCAACAGTATGAGATTGAGTCTGGTCATGATCGGCTCGCTGACAATTTCTCACCCCGCACGAATTCCCGGCGTCAGGTGTCCTCTCCGCGTGCGTAACCCTTCACCACTTCCGCTTTGAGCTTATGCCATATCTCACGGTGCAGCTCATGAAAGGCCGGGTCGAGCTTGACCTCGGATATGTCGCGTGGACGCGAGAGCGGCACACGCCAATCGCCGATAATGCGCGAGCCCGGGCCGGCCGACATGATCACCACACGGTCCGACAGCGCTATCGCCTCCTCGAGATCGTGCGTGACAAAAAGCACGGCCTTGCGGTCCGCGGTCCACAGATCGAGCAGCAGATTGCCCATAATCTGGCGAGTCTGGGCATCGAGCGGACCGAACGGCTCATCCATCAGCAGGATTTTCGGGTCGCGAATGAGGACCTGCGCGAGCCCGACACGTTTGCGTTGACCGCCAGACAGCATGTGCGGATAGCGGTCGGCGAAGGAACCGAGGCCGACGCGAGACAGCCAGGTCTTGGCGCGCCCTCGCGCATCCTCAACCGGTGTCCCGGTGATCTCAAGGCCAATAGCGACATTTTCAATCGCGGTCTTCCAGGGAAACAAAGCGTCAGCCTGAAACAGGTAGCCGGCCTGGCGATTGAGCCCGGAGAGAGGGCTGCCGAATATGCTCACCTCACCCGCCGCCGGCGACAATAGCCCGGCGGTCACGTTGAGAAGCGTCGACTTGCCACAGCCGGTCGGGCCGACAATGGCGACGAATTCGCCGTCTCCTATGTTCAGTGTGGCGCTATCGACCGCGGTGTAGACGCCGGCATGCGCGAGGCGAAAAGACACGACAACATCGCCGAGCGACACAGCAGCTTTTGTGCCGTCAACGGCCCTTGCAGCGGCGGCATTGCCGTCCGCCATGCGCTCCTCCCCGCTTTTCGTTTCTTTGCAGGCAACCTATCCGGCCAGACGAAACTTGCAAAGACGCTAGAGGCCCTTGATCAAGCCCGCCTCGATGAGGAGCCGGTTGAACCGGCGCCCTTCTTCACCGCCGGCACATCGGTAGAAGGTGCCGCGGCAGCGCTTCAGGATTTGCTTCTGCTCGGCGAAGGACGGGTCGAGTGGAACGCCCGCTGCTTCCTGCACTACGAGAGGCAAATACGGCGCATCGAGCGTGTCGAGCGCCGACGTCAGGTCGACAGGTGTGAAATTGACCGCATCAACGGCGTAGTAGCTCGTAAGATATCGCGTGTCCAAAGCGCTCAGGCGACGCGCGAGCTCCGCCTCGCTGACCTTGGGGTCAATGATGCGATAGGCAAATTCAGGCTGATGATCGCCATAGCGCACGATCAGAAATGACTCGTCGGGGAATTCGCGCTGCAGCTGTTCCAGGAACGCGGTGTAATCGTGAGCACTCAAGGTCTGCCGCCGAATATATTCATCGATATTCGGCGCGTTGCCTGGATCACGCCAATCCGGCAACAGTTCCGGATGATACCGAAAATCCCACGGAAAATGATTGGCAACGGTATAGACGTAAAGGAACAGCGGGGCTCGACCGCCTTCTTGTCGAATGATTTTCCTGGCGTAGTCGAAATAGAAATGATCCGGTTCGAAGGATTCAGTCCCGAGATCATTCATATCGAGATAGTGCTCGATGCCGGCTGTCGTCTGAAAGGCTCGCGAGCTCAGGAAGGCTCCGTAGAACGGATAAAGCGTGTAGGTCTTGTAGCCGCACCGCGTCAGCGCGTGCGGCAGGCCGCGCTCCACATGCCCGGCCGCAATGCGCGTAACCGAAGTGGCGAAGCGGCCGTAGGAACGCGCCGACAGTCCGGTCAAAACGTTGTATTCGCTGAACCAGCTCGGACCACCCGCTCCTTCCACGACGAGTTTGCGCGCCTTTCCGTCGAACGATCGGAAGTGACGCTGATAGCCCGGCGGCACATGCATGCCCGGCGCCGCTGTGATGTCAAAGCTCGACTCGTCATGCAGGAGGATAATGTGCGGCAGCTTGTGCGCAGGGCTGCAGGCCGCAGGCGGCGCCTTCAACTGATCACGAATCGTTGCATCGGATTCGAGGTAACCATGTGTAGCAAGCTCGTAGACTGCCTCGACGCCGGTGCGCGCAAATTTCGAGACATAGTTCTGACTGAAGAAATCTTCATAAAGCTCTGTCGGGAACGACAGCGAGAGCGCGATCAGGCCGCTGATACAGAGAGTGCCGCCGGGGACGCTCGCGCGAAGGCGCATACGAAACGGATCGAGCCGCCAGCTGATCGTCACCAAGGCGGTCAAAATCCCGGCAGCGAGTGTTATGGGCATACGCAGGGACGGCATGGCCGTGAGCAGAAATGCGGACGTGTCCTTGTCGATGATCATCAGGTCGACAAAGTCGACGGTCATCCAAAGCTTGTCGTGCTTGAACTGCGACAGCAGGATCAGACTGACAACGAATGCGAGCGAGAGCAGCGCGGCGGCAATCGGACGGCGCAGCACGGCAAGCCAAAAGAAATTGAGCAGCGCCCAGCTCAACAGAAATGCGATCTTGGCGACCGGGTCCACCTCGGTCGTCGCCATGATGATGAGCGCGGTCGCATGCAGCAGCGCGATGACACCGAGCGCTATCGCCTCGCGCCGGGAAATCCCTTCAGCGGGCGCAAGACGGCTTAGCAGTGCGGAGGCTGCGGACAACATGGCCTGTGGCCCAGCCCGGTTTTGATGTCGCAAAACTCCCGGCGCACGGCCGATTGTCATAAGACTGTAATCAAACCGTCATTGCAAGACGCCGGCCCCTTTTTTGCATGTTTACCAATAAGATGAACCACGCCCACGGCTAAAACGTCGGTTCCGCCCGCGGACTCTGCATGCCAAACTCGCCGCGATGATCCACGACGCCCGCCTTGCCGACGCCTGGTCGCGGCTCCCCGACTATCTGGCCAGCCATGTACTGGTGAGCCTGACGGCCCTGGCAATCGGGCTCGGCGTCAGCCTGCCGGTCGCCATTGCGTCGCGGCATCGCCCCCTCCTGCGCGGCGCCCTGATGACGCTTGCAAGCATCGTCCAAACCATTCCCGGACTTGCCCTGCTCGCGCTGTTTTACCCTTTGCTGCTGGCCCTGGCTGCCTTGTCCGAGCGCCTGTTCGGAAAAGGCTTTTCCGCACTTGGCTTTCTTCCGTCCGTGCTGGCACTTGCCCTCTATTCGATGCTGCCGGTCCTGCGAAATACGGTGACCGGTCTGAATGGCGTCGACATCCGCCTGAGTGAAGCGGCCCGCGTCGTCGGCGTGCCGCCATGGCGGCTGCTGCGGGACATCGAACTGCCGCTGGCCCTGCCCGTAATCATGGCGGGCGTCCGTACCTCGGCTGTTTGGGTGATAGGGACGGCAACACTGGCGACGCCGATTGGCCAGACGAGTCTCGGAAATTATATTTTTACGGGGCTGCAGACCCAGAATTGGGTCTTTGTCATTTTCGGCTGCGTTGCCGCGGCGCTGCTCGCACTTGCGGTCGACCAGCTGCTTGCGCTGATGCAGGCTGGAGTCACGCGGCACAGACGCGCCTATACAGCTTGCGGCATACTGGGTCTGGCTGCGCTCACGGCCGCCGCGCTCGGCCCAGGCCTCGCGCATCCACGGGCAGACTATCTCATCGGCGCCAAACCCTTTACCGAACAGTACATTCTCGCGGCCCTCATCGGACAGCGCTTGCAGGCGGCCGGACTGACCGCCGCGCGCCGTCCCGGACTGGGCTCAAGTGTCCTTTTCGATGCGCTGGAGAAAAATGAAATTGACCTCGCGGTCGACTATTCCGGCACGATCTGGACCAATCGCATGCATCGCACGGACACACCACCGCGGAAACAGGTGCTCAGCGAACTGAAACAATGGCTTGAATCAACTTCGGGCATCGAGCTGGTAGGGCCGCTTGGTTTCGAGAATGCCTACGCGCTCGCAATGTCGCGGGAGAAGGCACAAGCCCTCGGTATCCACTCGATTTCGGATCTGGCCGCGCATTCCGGTGATTTGACAATTGCCGGCGACTACGAATTCTTCGCCCGCCCCGAATGGGATGCGTTGCGAAGGACCTATGGCTTGCACTTCAAGACGCAGCGGCAGATGCAACCGGAATTCATGTACCATGCCGTTACGGCCGGCGATGTCGACGTGATCTCGGCCTATACGAGCGACGGCCAGATCATCACGAACAACCTGACAGTGCTCGACGATGACCGGCATGCCATTCCGCCCTATGATGCCATCCTGCTGGTATCACCGCGGCGCGCCCACGACGCGCGGCTCGCGGGCGTCATCGATAAGCTTGTCGGCGCGATCCCTGTCGACCTCATGCGCAAGGCCAATGCGCGGGCCGCGAGCAGCGGGCAAACGCCGGACTCTGTCGCCACCTGGCTGGACCACCAGATCCTGGCAGCGCAGTCGCAAAATTCGGCCAGATAACGGGCACCCCGCTTGCGCGCGGCGCGGCAACCATCAGTTCTTGCTCTTGTCCACCAAGGCGCGCTGCTTGATCCACGGCATCATTTCGCGCAGCTTCGCGCCGACCTGCTCGATCGGATGTTCGGCGAGCTTGGCGCGCGTTGCCTTGAACGAGGTTTGGTTGACCTTGTTCTCCAGCATCCAGTCGCGCGTGAAGCG
>DATEKG010000058.1:0-4024 GCA_035277565.1 Pseudolabrys sp. | reverse complement strand
GTCTCGCTGCGATATTCGTCGAAGGCGCGGTTTCCACTCGACGGCGCGTAGTTCCACGGGCCACCGCTCATTCTTGAGCGCATCCAGTCCATCTTGCGCTGCATGCGCTCCATCTTGTGCTGCCAATGGCCGTACTGGCCGTGATATCCGCATCCCATTCTTCCACTCCCGATCGTGAAGGCGAGGACCGCAAGGCCGAGCGGCCACCAGGCCATGAAGCCAAGGACGATCAGCGCGATCCATGCAGGTTTGCCAAAGGCGTCGAGTTTCGCGGTGATAGGCATTGTCGGCCCTCGCGTGAATGTAAATAACATTTACATAGGTAGGCCTATCGAGGCCCCGTGTCAAGCGGCGCGTGATTTAGATTTCAATTTGGGGGCGGCAAACCGCCGCGCCAGATGAAGGCTGCAAAAAATAAAATTAGGGAAGCACGCCCGCACCGGGTCTGCCGCTGGCGGCCGGTTCGATGAAAGCCAGCGGCACCGTCATCTTTTGCGTGTCCCTGCGGCATTCAAACCGAGTCCGCGCAGATAGATGAGCACCGAGGCTTCCAGCAGGTCTTCCGGCGACATTGGCAACGTACGCCGCGCCTCGTCGCCGCGGCCGAACAACGAGGCGATCCCATGCGTCATCGCCCAGACATGCAGCGCCACCATCAAGGGTGGCGGCCGGCCTTGCGGCGGCATGAGCTCCACCAGCTTCTCGGCAGCTGCACGCAACACGGCGAAGGCACTCTCGCTCGCGTCGCGCAACGCGCGGTCGGTATCGAGAGGCACGCCGGCCTCGAACATCGCCGAGTAATAAGCGGGCTCACGCCTGGCGAAGGTGAGATATGTCTTTCCAAGCCGGTCGAAGGCAGTCATGACATCGGGCCTGCCCTCATCCCAGGCCTTCGCCAGCGCGGCAGCGAACTCCTCGAAGCCGCGCCGCGCGACATCCGCAAGCAGCGCGTCGCGATCGCGATAGTGACGATAAGGCGCAGCCGGACTGACACCGGCCCAACGAGCTGCGTCGGCAAAGGTGAATCCTGCCGGGCCTTTCTCGGCAATCAGTTCGAGCGCGGCCCGTACCAGGGCTTCCTTCAGGTTGCCGTGGTGATAGCCGCGGGCCGCGTGGCCTCGCTTGCCCCATCTCATGTGAATCGCTTTTACATTAAGACGAAAGCGGCGTCGATGGAGCGGTTAGGAGCGGCGCCGGCGCGCAACAAGCGGCAGATCCGCGAATAAAGTCGGCCCGCCGGGCTGCGCGCCCTCGATGGTGAGCAGGCGCAGCTTGGTGACCACGCCGCCGCCGGCGGAAAAACCGCCGGTCTTCCCGCCGGCGGCCAAGACGCGGTGGCACGGCATGATGATCGGCGTCGGATTCTCACCCATTACCCGCCCCACCTCGCGAGCGAGCAATTGGTCGCCCAGACGCTTGGCAATCTCGCCATAGGTCATGGTCGCGCCCGGCGGGACCTGGCGGACGATCGCGTAGACCTGCCGGTTGAACGAAGGAAGCTCGCTGTCATCGACCTTGATATGCGTGAGATCACGCTTTTCACCACGCAACAGGGCGGTAATGCCTTCGATCGCGTTTTGCACCGGAGCCGGCGGCCTCGCCTCAACCGCGCCAGGATAGCGGCGCGCGACGCGTGCCCGCGTCGACGCCACGTCCTTCTCCGGCAGTTGGACGCCGGCGATGCCCCGCTGGTTCCAGACAATGCCGCATGTGCCGATAGCGGACTCAAAAAGTGCAAAGTGGTGGTTCGACATGCCTCGACTATAGCCCTTGCGGCCGGGTCCCGCCGCCCGATTCCTGATCCGGCCTTTGGATCTCAGAGGAAGGTCTTTGCGGTTCCGCCCCAGAACCGCGCTGGATGCTGTTGACCAGGATCGATCACGTGCACGCGGTTAGGCTATTCTATCAAGATCAGCATGGGGGCTGCCGATGAAATTACCGGACCGCATACTCGACCCGGGTGAGCGTGTTGCCGAAATCCTGTTCGGCCTGATCATGAGTCTTACTATTTCGGGCACCATCAGTGTCGCTACAGCAGACCGGTTTCAGATTCGCACAATGCTGATCGGAGTCCTCGGGTGCAATCTTGCCTGGGGAATCATCGATGGCGGAATGTATCTAATGGCTCGCCTCGCCGAGAAAGGCCGTAATATCCTGCTGATACGTGAAGTCCGCGAGGCGAGCGGCCGCGAAAAGGCCCACCGCGCCATCGCAGAGGCATTGCCGGACCTGCTCGCATCTTCATTTCAGTCGGCTCAACTCGAAGCCATGCGCGAAGGGATTTCTCGCCTGCCGGGCGTGGATACACGTCCGCAATTGACTGGACGTGAATGGCTTGGCGCGCTGGGCGTTTGCATCCTCGTTATTGTCTCGACATTCCCGGTGGTCGTTCCGTTTCTCGTTATCGCAAGCGCCAGCTTGGCGCTGCGCGTTTCCAACGCAATTGCGATTGTCATGCTGTTCATGTGCGGATTCGCGTTCGCACGCTACGCCGGCATGAACCCTTGGGTTATGGGGTTTACAATGGTCGCTGTCGGCGCGGCCGGAGTGAGCATCGCGATTGCACTGGGCGGATGAGCTTGAGAGACACAATCACCGCCGGGCGCCGACTGCCGGCCTTTTTTGTTCAGCGGGCTCGATGGAAAAACTGACATACGCATTCCACCCTTCGAGCCTGTTTCTGGCGTCGAACTCGTAGTAGGCCCTCAGGTTGAGGTAGCCCGACTGGCCGGCAACGGGAAAAAAGAAACCGATCTGTGGCCCGATGCCCGCGACTCGCGATTTGAAATCGCCAAGGCGGGCGCCCGCGCCACTATCGCCCGTTATCTGATCATAAAAATAGCCGACCGCCCCGATGTGAAACTTGTCATTGAGATTGGGAGAGATCGCCCAGTCGAAGTGAGCATCGGTGCCGCTTTTGTACTGCGTGTAGGGATTGATGAAGTTGTAGGTCAGACCAAAGACCGCGGATGCTTCGAATCCAGCCTTCTCGTCGAGATACGTATAGCCGACACCGCCATCCGCCGCCCAATGGCCAAGGCCAAGAGCCGCCAGTCTCGTGGGCTGGTAGGCGCCGACCGGGACGCCCGCCGTCGCGTACGCCATGAAGTTGTGCACGTCCCGGCTCCACTTCAGTGAGGCCGTCGGAGACAGGTCGCCAAATCCGAAAATTTCGTCTGATCGCGATCCGGACAATGTTGCCCCGCCGGGGCCCGTGACCGTCGCCGAAACCATAGTGAAATTTCTTCCGATTAGCGCGGTGATTCCGAGCGCTGCCTGCGCTCCGAATATTTGATTTTGGAAAGTGTAGGTCGGTGTAAGCATGAAATAGTCCGACGGAGACTTCACGCCAGCCTGTATTCCTCCGCCGCGCTCGAAGCTCACGCCCCGGCTGGCGTCCGCCTTGGCGTGGTAATAAGTGCTGTCAAATGACAATCCCGGCTGGGAAGGAACAGCGGCGTAACTGCCATACGAACCCGGAAGCCAGAAGCTGACGCCGGCTTCATCCGCCATGCCTTGAGAGGCAAAAGGCAGCCACAAGAGCACCGTCAAAAAGTACGTCGAATATGAAAGCGGGCCTTTCTGGCGCCTGTCGTTCCCGGTTCTTGAACTGCACATCTCAGAAATCCGACCTGCTGGGACTTTATTAGGCACCCATAGGGCAAGTCCAAATATCGTACTCATTCGAACAAGCGCCGGAAGAGCCTGGCCGCGTTTCGCAGGCAAATATTTGGCCGCTGCGCATGCTCGCTTGAATTCGCGGACAGCTGCAAAAGGTCAAGTCTAGTTTGCCACCCGAAATAGTGAGAGCTAAGGCCGCTCTTGCCGCAACAAGCGGTCGGCATCCATGGCGACGCGCAACGGCTTGGGAATTGGCCTTGCGCGGCCTCCGGAGACAAAGGCGACCTGGACCTGCGCTTCAACCAACAGGTCCTCGCCGCGCATCACCTTCTGGTTCAAAGTAACGGATGCGCCTTTAACTTCTGCCGGCGTCGTGATGATTTCGAGCACGTCGTCCATATGC
>DATEKG010000057.1:0-7025 GCA_035277565.1 Pseudolabrys sp. | reverse complement strand
TATTCTGAAGGGGGAGGGCCTCGGGACTTCGCACATGGCGGCTGAGGCCGTGCGAGGCTTGTTGCAGAAAACAGGAACGCAGCCCGGCGAAGTCGACCTGCTGATTTGCGCGACGACCACGCCCGACATGCAGTTTCCTTCGACGGCCAATATGATCTGCGACATGGTCGGTATGCGCAATATCGGCAGCTTTGATGTGCAAGCGGCCTGTTCGGGATTTCTGTACTCGCTGACGATTGCTTCGCAGTTCATTGCGACCGGCACAGCGCGCAGGGTTGTCGTCGTCGGCGCCGACAAGATGTCGTCGATCATCGACTATCAGGATCGTGCGACCTGCGTTCTGTTTGGCGATGGGGCGGGTGCCGTGCTTCTCGAACCCGACGCAAACGGCTACGGCATCATGGATGCGCTCATACGCTCCGATGGATCGGGCATGATCCATCTCCATCAGAAAGCCGGCGGAAGTCGTATGCCGCCGTCGCCCGAGACGGTGGCCAAGCGCCTGCACTATGTTCACCAGGAAGGGGCGGCCGTCTATAAATTCGCGATCGCGAAGATGGCTGAAGTCGCTGGCGAAATAATGTCACGCAACAATCTGCGGGCAGACATGATCGACTGGCTGGTCCCGCATCAGGCCAATAAGCGCATCATTGAGTCGACGGCCGAACGAATGGGTTTGCCGATGGACAAGGTGATGGTCACGATCCAGAAATTCGGCAACACGACCAATGCGACCATTCCGCTCTGTCTTTGGGACTACGAGCCGAGGCTCAAGCGGGGTGACCGCATGGTGCTCGCAGCCTTCGGGGGCGGATTTACCTGGGCGGGCGCCTATGCGCTGTGGGGCTACGACGGAGCCACCGCGCCAAAGCTCAACGGCAAGGCCAATGGCGGCACGAACGCCGCCTGATCGCTGATTTGACGTCTATTTGCGCCGGGAGATAGGAGCGTAGTCGCGGCGCGTCGCGCCTGTATACAGCTGGCGCGGGCGGCCGATCTTCTGCTTCGGGTCTTCGATCATTTCCTTCCACTGAGCGATCCAGCCCACGGTGCGCGCGACGGCGAAGAGGACCGTAAACATCGTAGTTGGGAAGCCCATCGCCTTGAGTGTAATGCCGGAATAGAAATCGATATTCGGGTAGAGCTTTTTCTCGACGAAATAATCGTCGTGCAGCGCGATTTTCTCGAGTTCCATCGCGACGTCGAGAAGCGGGTCATCCTTGACGCCAAGCTCGGTCAGGACCTCATGGCAGGTCTTCTGCATGATCTTGGCGCGCGGGTCGTAATTCTTGTAGACGCGATGACCAAAGCCCATCAGACGATAGGAATCGTTCTTGTCCTTCGCGCGCTTGATGAATTCGGGAATCCGGTCAACGGAACCGATTTCACGCAGCATGTTGAGAGCCGCTTCGTTCGCACCGCCATGTGCGGGACCCCAAAGACAGGCACAACCGGCCGCGATACAGGCGAACGGATTGGCTCCTGACGAGCCGGCCAAACGCACGGTCGAGGTGGATGCATTCTGTTCGTGATCGGCGTGGAGAATGAAAATTCGATCCATCGCGCGCGCGAGCACCGGGTTTGCCTTGTAGTCCTCGGTCGGCACGGCAAAGCACATGCGCAGGAAGTTCGAGGCGTAATCAAGATCGTTCTTCGGATAAACGAAGGGTTGACCGATCGAGTATTTGTAGGCCATGGCCGCGAGCGTGGGCACTTTGGCAATCATGCGAACAGACGCAACCATGCGCTGATGCGGATCGGAAATGTCGGTCGAGTCGTGATAGAATGCCGACAGTGCGCCGACGCAGCCGGTCATGACCGCCATGGGATGCGCGTCGCGGCGGAAGCCCTGAAAGAACCGGCTCATCTGTTCGTGCACCATCGTGTGACGGCTCACGCGATAGTCGAAATCGGCCTTCTGCGCGGCCGTCGGCAGTTCGCCGTAAAGCAGCAGGTAGCAGGTCTCCAGAAAATCACCGTGTTCGGCCAGCTGCTCGATCGGATATCCGCGGTAGAGCAGGATCCCCTCATCGCCGTCGATATAAGTGATCTTGGACTCGCAGCTTGCCGTCGAGGTGAAGCCCGGGTCGTAGGTAAACATTCCGCTCTGGCCGTAGAGCCTGGAGATGTCGACGACGTCCGGGCCGATCGTGCCGGGATAGACCGGCAGGTCCCAGTTATTGTTCCCGACCGTCAAAGTGCCGGTCTTGTTCTTGGCGCTGGTCTTGGCGTCCATGGTCGAGCCCTCGAATTGGCCGCGAGTGATGCGCGTGAAACAGGTAGGCCGGATAGGCGTGACGCCGGTCGGCGCTAGGGATTCCAGCCTCTTTGTGCGTATCCCATTCAAGTGTGCACTGCAAGATAGCGCACCACGAAGCCACTATGCCGAATATAGGCGCGGGAAACCCTTCTGCCCGATGTCAAAACCTTATGACGCAGCCTGGTCACGCAACCGTGCGAGGCTTTCTTCACGGCCCAAAACGGCCAGAACGTCGAATATAGGTGGTGACGTGGTTCGTCCGGTCAATGCCGCCCGCAGCGGTTGCGCGACGGCGCCAAGTTTCAGACCTGCACGCTCCGCATAAGGCCGGACGACCGATTCGACGGAACCGGAGGTCCATTCCGAGGCCGCCTCCAGTTCAGGCAATAAAGCGCCGATCAGCGTTTTGGCGTCCGCAGTCAGCACAGCCCTGGCCTGTTCGTTAATATCGATCGGCCGGCTTGCCCACAGGAAGCGCGAGGCATCGAAAAGTTCAACCAAAGTCTTCGCCCGTTCCTTGAGCGCAGGCATGGCGGCGAGCATCTTGGTGCGCAGAGCCGGCGTCATCTTGTTGGCAAGTTCCTGCCCCCCGGCGATGTGAGGCAACAGCTGCTCGATGGTCGTGATGAGATCGGCGTCGTCGCTGGCGCGAATGTAATGGCCATTGAGACTTTCGAGTTTCGTGAAGTCGAAGCGCGCCGGCGATCGGCCGATCTGCAGCAGATCGAAGGCGGCAATCATTTCTTCGGTCGAAAAAATCTCCTGGTCGCCGTGCGCCCAGCCGAGGCGGACAAGATAGTTCCGCATTGCCGCCGGCAGGTAACCGAGCGCACGGTAGGCGTCGACGCCGAGCGCGCCATGCCGTTTCGACAGCTTCGACCCGTCGGGGCCATGGATAAGCGGGATATGCGCCATGACCGGCACAGCCCATCCAAGCGCCTGGTAGATCTGTGTCTGCCGCGCCGCGTTATTGAGATGATCATCGCCGCGGATGATGTGGGTTACGCCCATATCGTGGTCGTCAACCACGACGGCGAGCATGTAGGTCGGAGTGCCGTCGGAACGCAGCAGGATGAAGTCGTCGAGATTCTCGTTCTGCCAGACCACGCGCCCTTGCACCTGGTCCTCAACGGCGGTCTCTCCGGTGAGCGGCGATTTGAGCCGGATGACAGGCTTGATGCCGGCAGGCGCGTCCTTCGCATCGCGGTGGCGGCAACGTCCGTCATAAAGCCGGTTGCGGCCTTCCGCGCGCGCCTTCTCGCGCATCGCGGCGAGTTCCTCGGGGCTGCAGTAGCAGTGGTAGGCGTGGCCGGAGGCCAAAAGTTGTTCCGCAACCTGGCGGTGTCGGGCGGCGCGCGAGAACTGGAAAACGATCTCTCCGTCCCACGTGATGCCGAGCCAGGTCAGCCCATCGATGATGGCGTTGATCGCAGCCGCCGTTGAACGCTCGCGATCGGTATCCTCGATCCGCAGCAGCATCTTGCCGCCATGCCGACGCGCATACAGCCAGTTGAAGAGTGCCGTCCGGCCGCCGCCGATGTGGAGGAATCCGGTCGGCGAGGGTGCGAAGCGGGTGATGACGGGTATGGTCATTCGAAGGGAAATGGGAGCCAGGACATCTATCGGCGGTCCTCTATCACAGCCGTGGGCGCGTCGTCATCGTTTCTGAACAAAAGCGACAACCTGACGATCAGGTTCGGCAAGATCCAGAAAATTCAACGCGACGCATGAACCTGTTCGCGCCGTTCATATCAGGTTCAGCGGCTCCGCCCAGGGTTGTCGCCGCTCGTCTTCGACGGGGCGAAGTGCGCATCGTGGCCTAATAGCCCATTGGCGAGGCCCGTCAACCTGGAAGGCTCTCTCGATGAAGACGTCAAGCAAGTCGGCCCTTGTATTCGTTGCCACAAGCGTAAGCGCCGTGATGGCGCTTTCTGCCTCAGCGGACGACACTCTCCCGAACAGCAATAATTGCCAAAATATTCGCACCATTACCGTCACTCACTGCGTCCATTATGATGAAAAAAAGCGCGATGCATGGGCTACACAGGAGGCGAACAGACTTACAACCAAGTATGGAACCGGCGTGGGTAGCAAAAACGGCGTTGGTTATATTAATCCGTTTGGCGCAGGCCGTGATTCTCCCACCCACGATCAACTGGATCAGGCAGGTGAGTATATCTATTACACCCGTTCGGACGGCAGCATTGGCGTGGTCAATGTTGTTCTGGCGAATCCAGCCCGGTACATTGCAAGCCGCGATGCGCTGCATTCAATTGCAGTCCAGGGCGGCGCCTATGGCAAGGCGGGCGGCACGGGCGGCACGCGCTCGGCACGATGATTGGTGGCCGCCACGCGTCGCTCCAAGCCGGGTTTATGGAAAGCCCGGCTCGCGCCGGGCTTTTTGTTTTACCTGCCGACAAGTGCACCCATGGCGACAAATGCAAACGCGAGTATCCGTGTTTTCTGCTCGGCCCGTTCAGCCAGAATTCATCTAACAAATGCAAATTTGCCGGCGCTCGTTGCGACCAGGGGCGGAGTGCGATTGACGGCTGCAAACCGCAAGATGTGGCCGCGAAATCCGAAGGATTTATCAATGAAGACGTCAACCAGGTTGGCGGCGCTTGCACTCGCTGCTGCAACCGCGAACGCCATAGTGACACTGCCGGCTTCGGCGGGCCCCGTCAGAAGCTGCAGCAATCCATCAGGCGATAAAACCGTAACGACCAAGTGTGTCACGGACACCAATGATGTAGGAAATCATAAAATCTCAAAGGAGCAATGGGCGGACCAACCGGCAGTTCAGGCCAGCGGCCCGCAACAGCCGGCCGCAAAGACCAATTCGGGATTAACAGGTACGGTCTCCGTACTCACACATCCCGACGCGTCTCCTTATTGGGCCGGGACAGCCCATGTGAACTATCCTGACATCGCCAATTCGGGTGCCCACGTGAACTACAACGATATCATCAGCGGCAAGGCCGGCGTGGTTCGTGGCAATGGAGGAAGCGGCGGTGCCGGCCGAGGTGCGGCGCGCTGACGAATTCTCTCGGAAGGAACGCTCATGCCTCTCGATTGAACGAAACTGAGCGAACCAATTTTGAGCAAACCAGGGAAAGCCCGGCTCGCGCCGGGCCTTTTCTTTGGATTGGGAGGGAATCCGGCATTATACGCTGCTTGAGACGCAACCTGGGATTTGGCAGATAGGTGCGCACGCGGCATGCCGTCCGGGCAAAGGCGCGGAAGAAAAGGCATTACGGCATGGTAATGAACCAGGCGGCGGCCCCGGAGGCGGGGCGCGATTTCATCCGCGACATCGTCCAGAGTGACCTCGATGCCGGGCGTGCCAAAAGCATCGTCACCCGCTTTCCGCCGGAGCCCAACGGCTATCTTCACATCGGCCATGCCAAGTCGATCTGCCTGAATTTCGGGATCGCCGAGGAGTTCGGCGGACGCTGCCACCTGCGGTTCGACGACACCAATCCGGCAAGAGAGGAACAGGAATATATCGACGCCATCGAGCACGATGTCCGCTGGCTCGGTTTTGACTGGGGCAAGCACCTCTACCATGCGTCCGACTATTTCGAGCAGCTTTACGGCTGGGCCGAGGATCTGATCCGCGCGGGGAAGGCCTATGTCGATGACCAGACCCCCGAGCAGATTCGTGTCAATCGCGGCACCCTGACTGAGCCGGGAAAAAATAGTCCGTTCCGCGACCGCAGCGCGGATGAGAATCTCGATCTGTTTCGCCGCATGCGCGCCGGCGAGTTTCCCAATGGTGCGCGCGTGCTGCGCGCCAGGATCGACATGGCCTCGGGCAATATCAACCTGCGCGATCCGGTGATGTACCGGATCCTGCACGCGGCCCATCCGCGCACAGGCGCGCAGTGGAAAATCTATCCAAGCTATGACTATGCGCACGGCCAGTCGGATGCGCTCGAGCATGTCACGCATTCAATCTGCACACTCGAATTCGAGGATCACCGGCCGCTCTATGACTGGTTTATTGCCAATCTGAACGTGCCATCGCGACCTCATCAATATGAGTTCGCACGGCTCAATCTTACCTACACTGTCTTGTCAAAGCGTGTGCTGACCATGCTGGTGCGTGATGGCCATGTGACCGGTTGGGATGACCCGCGCATGCCGACGCTTGCGGGCCTGCGGCGGCGCGGCGTTCCACCGGAGGCGATCCGCGATTTCGTGAAGCGTATTGGCGTGGCCAAGGCCAACAGCATCGTCGACATGGCAATGTTGGACTTTTCCGTGCGCGAGGCGCTCAACAAAAAGGCATTGCGTCGCATGGCGGTGCTGCGTCCGCTCAAGGTCGTGATCGAGAATTATCCGGAAGGTCAAGTGGAAGAATTGGAGGCTGCCAATCATCCGGACAATCCGGGCGCCGGTACGCGCAACATAAAGTTCAGCCGCGAGCTCTATATCGAGCGCGATGATTTCATGGAAAATCCGCCAAAGAAGTTTTTCCGGCTATCTCCCGGCACCGAAGTTCGCCTGCGTTATGCCTATTTCATCACATGCCGTGAGGTCGTGAAAAATGGAAAGGGCGAGGTAACCGAGTTGCACTGCAGCTACGATCCGGCGACGCGTGGCGGAAATGCACCCGACGGGCGCAAGGTGAAGGCGACGATCCATTGGGTATCGGCCGCTCACTCGGCGGCCGCCGAGGTCCGGCTCTACAACCCGCTGTTCGTCAAAGCCGATCCCGACGCCACGAACTTTGCCGGTGACCTCAATCCTCATTCCCTTGAAG
>DATEKG010000056.1:0-5465 GCA_035277565.1 Pseudolabrys sp. | reverse complement strand
TCCCCAATGTTCTCGTTACACACATTGAACAGTTGCTCCCTTCTCAATGTTTATTGCCGCCCGCATGTTGACCAAATGCGATGTTTGCCGATGGATTATGGGGGGAAACAGGGCCGGCAACTTCCAGAAATCTTTGATTTGTCATTCAGGAAAGTTTCATTTTTCAGCGGTTGAAGGTCCCCGCCATAACTCGATAAATGCTAGGTTTTGGCTCCAATTCTCATCAGGGGCCAAAATGTCCATCCGGTTCGGCGATTGCGAACTCCATGCTGAACGCCGCGAATTGCGCAGGTCCCGTGTTGCGGTTCACCTCGAACCGCAAGTTTTCGATCTGCTGGCTTATTTGGTCGCGCATCGAGAGCGTGCCGTAAGCAGAGATGAAATCATCGGGGCAGTCTGGCATGGCCGCATCATTTCAGACGCAACACTGAGCAGCCGCATTAATGCTGTGCGACAGGCAATCGGTGATACCGGCAAGAACCAAAACTATATTCGGACATTGCCGCGCCGCGGATTTCGCTTCGTGGGCGAACTCATTGAAGATAACAGCGCCCCGCCCACCGATCGTTATGCCGCGCAGCCGCAACAAGTAACGTTTTGCCGGACCCGAGACGGCGTGAGTCTTGCCATTGCAACCAGCGGGAAGGGCTCACCTGTCATCAAAACCGGCACATGGCTGACCAATGTCGAACGCGATTGGCAAAGTCCGCTTTGGTCCCCCCTGTTTTCCCGGCTTTCCTCTCAGTTCCAACTGATCCGGTACGACCCGCGAGGCTGTGGCTTGTCGGACTGGAACGTTCCGGAAATATCCTTTGAGAGCTTCGTGAGCGATCTTGAGTCTGTTGTTGATTCGCTTGGACTCGAACGCTTCGCGCTCTTGGGAATTTCACAAGGAGCGGCCACTTCGATCGCGTATGCCGCGCGACATCCTGAACGCGTATCGCGTATCGTCATTTCTGGCGGTTTTCCGATTGGCTGGCGAAAGGCTGGAAGCGTCGACGAGATCAAAGCGCGCGAAGCGATTTTTACGCTCATCAAACAAGGATGGGGACAGGATAATCCCGCGTTCCGGCAGGTCTTCAATCTACGTCTGTGGCCAGAGGCAAAACCTGACCAGATGCTGGCGCTCGATGCGCAGCAGCGTGCGTCCACATCACCGGAAAACGCGATCCGGATCCTGCGCGCAATCGGCGACCTCGATGTAACTGGATTGCTGCCACAGATCTCGGCGCCGACACTCGTATTACACAGCCGTGGTGACGTCTCCAATCCGATGGAGCTCGGCCTGACACTCGCCCGCGGGATACCGCATTCCCGCTTCGTCGAGATCGATAGCCGCAATCACATTCCACTTCCACATGAACTGGCTTGGTCACGACATGTCGACGAGCTATGCGCCTTCCTCAGCGGCGATAACTAGTCGAAATTTCGATGCTCCGGTGAATCTGCTACTTTGCGGCAATGACATATGCGCCGCATCAAGCGATGCCATCTCTGCGAATGCGGGTACCCCGCGTTTCGCGATGCCGGAGGGCATCGACAATGACCTTGAATGCCGCCGAATTCTGGCGCGAGCGTGGGTAATAGAGGAAGTAGCCGTCGAACATCGGCGACCAATCATCGAGCACTACGGCCAGGTCGCCTGATTTGATGTGCCGCACGACCATATCCTCGGGAAGATAGGCGATGCCGAAGCCTTTCACGGCCGCATCGATCATCGCGTAAGAATTGTTATAGGTCAGCTGCCCGTCGACGCGGACGCGGAGTTCAGGTCCGTTGTTCGCGAACTCCCATGCGTAATGACCGCCGGCCGCCTGACGCTGCTTGATGCAGATGTGGCGCACAAGGTCCTTGGGATGCGTCGGCTTCGGATGCCCTTTCAGATACGCAGGTGAAGCGACGGCGACGAGTCGCCAATCCCGCCCAATGCGCACCGCGATCATGTCTTTTTCGACGCTCTCCCCAAGCCGGACACCCGCATCGAATCCATCTTCGACAATGTTGCGGAACTCCGTGTCGAGGCTGAATTCGATCTTGATATCGGGGTACTGCTTCAGCACCGGCGCCAGTTTCGGCCAGACGACCGTCTCCAGGGCGTGATCTGATAATGTGATCCGGAGGCTGCCGGACGGGGTGTCGCGTAGCGACATGATCGCCGCGATGTCCTGCTCGATTTCCTCGAGCCGCGGCGCAAGGGATTGCATCAGACGTTCGCCCGCTTCGGTAAGGCCGACGCTGCGCGTCGTGCGAGTCAGAAGACGCAGGCCCATCTGCGTTTCGAGCCGCTTGATCGTGTGGCTCAGTGTTGATTGGACGATGCCGAGTTTGGCCGCGGCCTTCGTGAAGCTGCGCTCGCGGGCCACCGCAAGGAAGGCCAAGAAGTCATTGAAATCCCGGCCTGGCATGATTTTCCGCCTTCGCGCCCATGATTCATGGTCTAGGTCGATTAATGCAAGCGAATTATAGCGGCTAATCGAAGCGGCTGCCCAGTGCCAGATAGACGGGCACCAGACAATCGCCGCGGCGTTGGCGACATGCAGACCGCAGAGATGGAGAAGTTCTGATGGATATCAAACGTAGCGGCTCGCAAGCGTCCACAAGGCCGCCAGCCGAGTACTTTACCGGCACCGTCCGCCTTGACCCTCTGTTTCAGGCGCCAAATCCGGCGCGCGTCAGCGGCTCAGCTGTCACGTTCGAGCCCGGTGCCCGCACTGCGTGGCACATCCACCCGCTCGGACAGACGCTGATCGTCACTGCCGGTGCCGGCCGCGTGCAGCGCGAGGGCGGACCAATCGAGGAAATTCGGCCCGGCGATGTTGTCTGGTTTCCGCCCGGCGAGAAGCATTGGCACGGAGCCGATCCCAAGACCGCCATGACGCATATCGCTATTCAAGAAGCCCTCGATGGCAAAAACGTCGAGTGGATGGAAAAGGTCCGTGACGAACAGTACGCGGGCTGATCGCCGATGATCAAAACGCTCTGGACCCGCCGTCGCGCCGCTCTGCTGCCGATCATTGGACTCGCCGGAGCCACAGCGCCAATCCCAAATGCCAAAGGAGACACCATGACCGATACGCCCGTTAGAAAGAGCCCCTTCGGCGATATTGCGCCCGCGCTCGGCGAGTACACCGACAATGTGCTGTTCGGCGATGTTTGGAAGCGCCCTGAGCTCTCACCGCGAGATCGCAGCCTCGTGACGGTTTCGAGCCTCGTGGCGCAATACCGCATCAACGAGCTCCCGTTTCATCTCAAGTTCGCTCTGCAGAACGGCGTCACCCGCGAGGAACTGATTGAGGCGATCACTCACCTCGCTTTCTACGCTGGCTGGCCCACAGCGAGCACGGCCATTGGCATTGCTCGCCGCGTGTTTGCTGAAGAGGGGAAGTGAAGATGCCGCACGTCGTCGTGAAGCTGTGGCCTGGGAAGTCCGAGTCGCAGAAAAAGCAGCTCGCCGAAAAGATCGCGCAAGACGTCATGGACGTCCTCGATTATGGCGAGGAGTCGGTCTCCGTCGCCATGGAAGAAGTGAAATCCTCCGATTGGGCGGCGCAGGTCTATGAACCCGACATCAAAGCGAAGTGGAACACGCTCTATAAGAAGCCGGGATACACGATGTGACGGCGCGCAGAGCCACGGCGACGCTTGGCAGTTTTTCTCGCCGATCGCGCACAGCTACCGCCGGCAGCGACCAAACCCAAGTTGGATGGAATCCAACACCTGAGTAGGAGTTAAATCAATGCGTGCAACCGTCATGCACAACGCCGGCGACGTCCGTATCGAGACCGTTCCCGACGCGGTTCTAAAAGAGCCTGCCGATGCCGTAATCCGCATCACGCGCGCCTGTATCTGCGGCAGTGATTTGTGGCCGTACAATTTGGGACCAGTACCAGGCGGCCAGCGCATGGGGCACGAAGCAATCGGAGTCGTCGAGGAGGTTGGCCGGGATGTGCAGCGCGTGAAGCGCGGGGATACCGTAATCATGCCCTTTGCTTCATCAGATGGCACCTGCGCCTTCTGCCACGAGCATCTGCCAACGGCATGCGTCCATGTCGGCTTCTTCGGCACGGGCCGCGGTCTCGATGGTGCCCAAGCCGAAGCGCTGCGCGTCCCGCAGGCGGACGGCACACTGTTCGTCGTGCCTGCCGGGCTGGATGAATCGCTTATGCCGTCAGTGCTCACGCTCTCGGACGTGATGGGAACCGGTCACCATGCAGCAGTCGTCGCCAAGGTCGCGCCGGGGCGAACGGCAGCGGTGATTGGAGATGGTGCGGTCGGCCTCTGCGGCGTGCTCGCGGCCAAACGGCTTGGCGCCGAGCGGATCATCATCATGGGCCGACATGCGGACCGCATCGCGCTGGCGAAGGAGTTCGGCGCGACAGATGTGGTAAGCGAACGTGGCGCCGAGGCTGTGGCGCGCGTCTTAGATTTGACCGGCGGCTTCGGCGCGCACGCGGTCCTCGAATGCGTCGGCACCGACAAGGCGATGGATACGGCTGTCGGTGTCGTGCGGCCGGGTGGCGCCATCGGCCGTGTGGGCGTGCCGCACTACGAAGCCATCCCACAATCGCTGACGGCCTTTTACAAGAATGTCACTGTCGGCGGCGGCCCGGCCCCGACGCTCGCCTATATTCGGGATCTTCTGCCCGACGTGCTCCAAGGCCGCATTGATCCCGGCCGCGTGTTCGATCGTCTAGTGGATCTCGACGGAGTTCCTGACGGTTATCGTGCGATGCACGATCGCAAGTCGATAAAGGTGATGGTGAGACCCTGAGTGTTCAACGCGTTCACGTATGATGTCCGCGCATCAGCGGAGGCTTTTTATAATCATCTTGTGGAGGTTTTTGTCCCCGTCGGGAATTGCCGTGCCGGAAGAGATAGGCAAGACCCTGCCCGATAGGGCAGGCTGGGAAGCTGGCCGGGCCCGGTCGGGTGGCGGTCGCTGAGAGTCTTGCATGGATGTCCTGGTTGAGAATGTGACGCAGGTCTGGCCGGGCCGTGGCGGCGAACGTGTCGTGGCGCTCGACAGCTTCACGCATCGCTTTGCGTCGCGCCGTTTTTCCTGCCTGCTCGGACCCAGCGGATGCGGCAAAAGTACATTGGTACAGATTGTCGGCGGTCTCGAACCCGCATCGGGCGGGAGCGTACGAATTGTCGATCCGAAAGATCCGGCGGCGGCGCGGCCGCTCGGTGCCGACTCCGTGATGGTGTGGCAGAACCTGAATCTCTTTCCGTGGCGGAGCGTTATCGACAATATTGCCTTTGGGCTGGAGATGCAGGGGATTGCCAGGCCGCAGCGCTATCACAGAGCGAAAACCCTTATTGCCTCAGTCGGCCTGGGCGGGTTCGAGAACCACCTTCCCGGGCAATTGTCCGGAGGCATGCGCCAGCGCGTTGCGCTTGCCCGCGCACTGATCATGGAGCGGCCCATCATGCTGATGGACGAGCCGTTCGGCGCACTCGACGCG
>DATEKG010000055.1:0-2392 GCA_035277565.1 Pseudolabrys sp. | reverse complement strand
GATCATCATTATCGTCTCGGTGCTGACGATCGCGCTGCTCTACGCCTTCATGAAGTTTACCTTTCTCGGCAAGGCGCTGCGGGCTGTAGCGCAGGACCGGGAGACCGCCGGCCTGATGGGCATCAATCCCAACTATCTCATCATGCTGACATTTGTCATTGCTTCGGCGCTGGCCGGCATGGGCGGCGCCATGCTCGCGCCGGTGCTCGTTCTCACCCCGTTTGCCGGCACCTCCGTGATCGTAAAGGCTTTCGCAATCGTCATCATCGGCGGCTTCGGTAATGTCGAAGGGACTATTCTCGCCGGCCTGATCGTCGGCCTGATTGAAAGCTACACCACGCAATTTCTCGACCCTGGCCTGATCGATATTGTCGTGTTCGCGCTTCTGCTGCTGATGCTGGCGATCAGGCCAACCGGGCTCATCTCCGAGCGGCGCGAAGAAAATGTCTGATCCGGCGCTCGCGCAGCATTTGCCTGGTCAGCGCGCGGCGCTGCAGTCGCGGTGGCTAGCCTATGCGCTCACTATCGCGGTCATCATCGCTCTCCCGCTGGTCTTCAAGGACGCCTATTGGCGTACCAATTTGACGATCTGCGCGATCAACGTGCTGCTCGCGATCGGGCTGGACTTCATTCTCGGCTATGCGGGCCAGCTCAATCTGGGGCATTCCGCGTTTTACGGTCTGGGTGCCTATGTCTCGACGCTGCTGATCGTAAAGCTCGGAATTCCGTTTTGGCTTGCCTTCGTTGGCGGTGTGGCATTCGCCGGTATCGCGGGCACGTTTCTGTCGTTGTTCGCCGTGCGCCTGCGCGGTCATTACCTGGCTATCGCCTCGCTCGGCTTTGCGGTCATCGTCCATCAGATCCTGCTGAACTGGATCAGCCTGACACAGGGTCCGCTCGGCATTTACGGAGTTGCGCCACCGCCGGCGATCGTGATCGGCGGCGTGGTCATCGCCGACTTCCACAATCTTGCAGCGTTCTTTTACCTGGTCGCCGGGTTTGCGTTCCTTTCCTACATGCTGCTGAGCCAGCTGGTGCGCTCCCCGATCGGCGAGACGCTGATGGCCATCCGCGAAGACGAGGTATCGGCTGCCTCCCTCGGCATCAACGGCGCGGCCTGGAAAGTCTTCGCCTTCGGCATCGGCTCGGCGGTGGCCGGCGCGGCCGGCTGCTTCTACGCAAGTTTCGTCGGCACGCTGGTGCCCGATGCGTTCTTCGTGTCAGAAGCTTTCAATATTCTTGCCATGGTGATCGTCGGCGGGATGGGCACGTTGATCGGCCCCGTCTTTGGCGCCGTTCTCTTGACGGTTCTGCCGGAAGTCCTGCGCGGCTTTGGTGACCTCCGCCTGGTGATCTATGGCGCGGCGCTGACTCTCGTCGTGCTCTTCATGCCCGGCGGACTCACACAGGCGGCCTCCTGGATCGCCGAGAAATTCGGCTGGCGTACCCGATGAGCACGGCAGCCGCAGCCGCGTTGCCGCAGCAACAACTCTTGCTCGCGCAGGGCCTGGACAAGAATTTCGGCGGCGTGAAAGCGGTGCAGGACATTTCTTTCGCGGTTCCGGCCGGGTCGATCTTCGCGGTGATCGGGCCAAACGGGGCAGGGAAGTCGACGCTGCTCAATCTGATCAGCGGCGTCTATCCGGCCAAGGCTCGGTCGCTGTTATTCAAGGGCGCCGATCTGTCGAACTTGCCCGCACACCGGCGCGTGCGGCTCGGCATCGCACGGACCTTCCAAAAGATCCGCCTGTTCAAGCAGCTTAGCGTGCTCGAGAATGTAATTGCAGGGTTTCACGTCCATCACAGAATTCCGGCCTGGCAATACATTGTGCACGGGGCGGTGTTCGCCGAGGACCAGCGGCGCTGCCGCGAGCAGGCAGCAGAGCTGCTCGATTTCGTCGGCATGTCGGCGCGCTTGCATGTGCATGCGGGCTCTCTGTCTTACGGAGAGCAGCGCATGCTCGAACTGGCGCGCGCACTGGCAACCAAGCCGCAACTTCTGCTTATCGATGAGCCGGCCGCGGGCCTGAACGCGGCGGAGGTCGACAAACTGCTCGACCGCATCCGTTCACTGCGCAGTGGCGGCACGACGGTCGTGCTGGTCGAACACAATATGGATCTCGTAATGAACGTTGCCGACCGGATCATGGTCATGGACTATGGGCGCCGTCTGTTCGAGGGCGTGCCCACGGAGGTGCAGAAGAACCCGGCTGTGATCGCTGCCTATCTCGGCGGAGAATTGTCATGAGTGCATTACTGGAGGTGGAGAAGCTTGAGCTTGCCTACGGTCCAGTGGCGGTCTGCCAGGATGTTTCCCTGCGGCTCGACCGCGGCGAGATCGTCGCGCTGATCGGTGCCAATGGTGCCGGCAAGTCGACGACTCTGCGTGCGA
>DATEKG010000054.1:0-5549 GCA_035277565.1 Pseudolabrys sp. | reverse complement strand
ATTTTAGTGACCCGTCAACAGCTGCCTTGACCGCGCCGCGAACGTGGCGCTCCTGAGTGACGACATCGACAATACCCAGCGATTTGGCGGCGCGTGCTCTTTGTGTCTTGCCGGTCAGCATCATCGTCATCGCCTGCACCGGATTAATGAGGCGCGTCAGACGAACCGTGCCGCCAAGTCCGGGATGCAGGCCCAGCTTCACTTCGGGAAATCCAAAACTCGCGCCGTCGACGGCAATGCGATGATCGCAGGCGAGGGCGACCTCCAGGCCGCCTCCAAGGCAAAAGCCATGGATCACCGCGACGGTCGGCAATGAGAGCCGGTCGAGGCGATCGAGCACGGCATGGCCGCGCGTGATCATGCTCTCGACCTTCTCCGGCCCGGTGACGTCGCGGAAGTCATTGATGTCGGCGCCGGCGATAAAGCCGCCTTTCTTGGCCGACCGAATGACGAGCCCGCGCGGCTTGTCTGCCTCGATTTTCGTGAGGGCCGCATCGAGCTCGGTCATCACATCCTCAGACAGGGTGTTGGCGCTCGATCCCTTTTTGTCGAGTACAAGCCACGCAATACCGTCCTCGTCGGTGCCTGTCGCCCAATGGGTCCAGGGACCGGCGCCGGCTGCGCCGCCGGCAAGCGGGCCGAGTTCAAGACGACGGTCGGCGAGCACGTCGAGGACTGGCGGGCGGGGCTCTTTCATGACGTGCCCTCAGATCGTTTCGATGAGCATCGCGCCGCCTTGCCCGCCGCCAATGCATTCGGTCGCAATTCCGCGCTTGAGGCCAAGGCGCCGCATCGCATTGATCAGGTGGAGGACAATGCGGTTGCCGCTGGCTCCGACGGGATGGCCGACCCCGATCGCGCCGCCGTCAGTGTTGACGCGGTCGCGCGGAATGCTTCCGGCCGCGCCCGCGAGGCCCAGCTCTTTTCGGCAAAACGTCTCGTCTTGCCAGGCGGCGAGGCAGCCAAGGACCTGTGCGGCAAACGCTTCATTTAGTTCCCAAAGTTCGATGTCGCCGAGCCCATAATTGTGCCGCTTGAGGATTTCGGTCGAACAATAGACAGGCCCCAGACCCATGACCGAAGGGTCCAGGGCCGACCACTCGCTGTCGAGAATGACGGCCTTCGGCTTGAGTCCATGCTTCTTGACGGCATCTTCCGAGGCCAGGATCACCCATGACGCTCCGTCGGTGATCTGCGAGCTGTTGCCGGCGGTTACCTTGCCCCACGGCCGCTCGAAGGCAGGCTTGAGCTTTGCGAGACTATCGGCCGTGCTGTCAGGCCGCACGCCATCATCATGGTCATAGACCGTTCCGTCCCGCGCAAAGAGCGGTTCCACCTCATTCGCGAGCCAGCCTTCCTTCTGGGCCTTGGCAAGCCGCTGCTGGCTTTCGGCGGCATATTCGTCGGCCTGCCGGCGCGACACATGAAAGAGGTGCGCAACAAGCTCGGCCGTCTGCCCCATGTTGAGGTCGGTTATCGGGTCGGTGAGGCCGCGCTCGAGGCCGATCACGGGCTTGAAGAACGACGGGCGGAAACCGAGCAGCACGCCGAGCCTTGCCCAAAGGCTTCGCGCGCCGAACATGCGCGCATACCAGCCGACCGCGTTGTGATTGAACACCAGGGGCGCGTGGCTGAGGGATTCCGCGCCACCGGCGAGAACAAGGTCCATCGCGCCTTCGCGGATATACCGGTAAGCCGTATCGATCGACTGCATTCCCGAGCCGCAATTGATCTGAACGGTAAAGGCCGTCATTGCCTCGCCCATGCCGAGCCGCAGCGCGGCAACCCGCGCCGGGTTCATTTCGTCGGCAATGACGTTGACGCAGCCGAGGATCACCTGGTCGAACTCATTCGGCCCGAACGGCTGCCGCAACAAGAGAGGGCGGCCGCACTGCACGGCAAGATCAACCGGGGTGAAGGGCCCCGGTTTGCCGCGCGCCTTGATGAACGGCGTGCGGCTTCCGTCGACGATGTAGACGGGGCGACCTCTTACTCCGCCGCGGGCCTGTGAATTTTCACTTGCGATGATGCGTCTCCGTGTCTTGGCAATCCGCGTGCAGTCAGTTCTTCCGGCGAGAAATCGTTGACGGCGATGGCCGCCGACACGGCCTCGGCCGTTGCCTTGAGTTGTGCTGCCTCAGCGGTCGTGATGATGCTCCCTGCAAGCGCCTGATCGATATCGCGCAAACGCGCCGCGTGCATGCGGTCGCGGATCGGCTGTACGGCGACCGTTTTCACGAAGGCCTGCTTGACGAGTGCGACCCCGCCGGAATCGGTGTTGGATTGATAGAGGTCGACCGTCAGCCGGTCCCGGGCAGGGCAGGGGTTTGAAATAATGGCCGCGCATGCCTGGGTGACATGGTCGCTCGGCCCGTGCGTCCTCGGGCTGATCGGTTGAATGAAGAAGCGCATCAGCCATGCAACCGGGCGCACGGGAAAGTTCCTGATGATCTCGTCGAACCGCGTCCCAATGACCAGGAGACTCGATTCCAGGCACCATTTCAGCAAGGGCAGATCATCCGCCTGCCGGCCTTCGTCGTTCCAGCGTTTGAGTGCGGCGCTCGACAGATAAAGCTCCGACAGGATGTCGCCGAAGCGGGCTGAAATCATCTCCTGACGTTTCAGTCCGCCTCCGAGACTGAGGAGCGAGAGGTCGACCGCCAAAGCAAATGCCGACGAGTAGCGTCCAAGCTGCCGGTAGTATGAGGTGGCTGCGCCGGCGTCGGGAGCCGGAGCGAACAGCCCCCCGGTCCAGGCCCGTGTCCAGGCGCGGAACGTGTTTGCGATGCTATGACCAACATGTCCCCAGAAGGCGTTGTCGAACGCGTCAAGGCCGCTCTTCTTGTCGGGGTCCTGCAATGCGGTCATTTCTTTCAGCAGATACGGATGGCAGCGGATTACTCCCTGTCCGAACTGGATGAGGCTGCGCGTGACGATATTGGCGCCTTCAACGGTGATTCCGATCGGCACTCCGCGATAAAGGCTGCCGAGATAATTGAGCGGGCCTTCAATGATCCCTTTGCCGCCATGCACATCCATGGCGTCATTGACCGAGACGCGCATGCGTTCGGTGGCCTGCGCCTTGATGATGGCCGTGACGACGGCGGGATGGTGGCCATCGTCCAGTGCCGCACAGGTCATGCGCCGGGCTGCGTCAAGGAGGTAAGCCGTCGCTGCCATACGCCCCAGCTTTTCCTGGATGGCCCCAAATCTTGAAATCGAGACGTGAAACTGCTCGCGGATCCGCGCATAGGCGCCGGTGAGGTCCGCCGTGAATGCGGCGCCCGCCGCAGACAGCGAAGGAAGGGAAATTCCCCGGCCTGCGGCCAGCGCACTCATCAGCATTTTCCAGCCTTTGCCGCACTGTTCGACGCCGCCGATGACATGGTCCATCGGAACGAAAACGTCATGGCCCCAGTTGGGGCCATTCTGGAAAACATGCATGGCCGGCAGATGGCGGCGGCCGATGCTGATGCCCGGCAAGTGTGTCGGCACCAAAGCGAGGGTGATCCCGATGTCAGTTTGCGATCCGATAAGGTGATCGGGGTCGCGCAGTTTGAAGGCCAGGCCGAGGACGGTCGCAACCGGCGCAAGCGTGATGTACCGCTTGTGCCAGTTGAGCCGTATCCCCAGCGTTTCGCGTCCTTCAAATGTGCCGCGGCAAACGATGCCGGTATCGGTCATCGAAGCGGCGTCCGAGCCCGCTTCCGGACTGGTCAGTCCGAAGCAGGGGATTTCCTCCCCGCGCGCAAGCCGCGGCAGCCAGTAGTCCTGCTGCTCCCTGGTGCCGAACTGCAGAAGCAGTTCTCCCGGGCCGAGCGAATTAGGCACCATGGCCGTCACGGCCGCACTGATTGACCGCGACGACAATTTTCGGATCACTTCAGAATGGGCATAGGCGGAGAAACCCAGGCCGCCATAGGCCTTCGGAATGATCATGGCAAAGAATTTATTGGTCTTGAGAAACTCCCAGACCTCGGACGGCAAATCGTGCAATTCCCAATTGATCTTCCAGTCATCGAGCATTTCGCAAAGCCGCTCGACCGGGCCGTTCAGGAACGCCTGTTCCTCGTCGGACAATTTAGCCGGCCTGAAACTCAGTAGCTTTTTCCAATCAGGATCGCCGAAAAACAAATCGGCATCCCACCAGACGTCGCCAGCCTCTATCGCTTCGCGTTCGGTGTCGGAAAGGGCCGGCAACGCGCGCTTTGCGGCACCGAAAAACAGCTTCGTGATCAGGTCCCGGCGGAACGAGAAATGCTGCATCGTCTGGTGCCAGGGCTGTTGGCGACTCAATTGCGAGGTACCCGCATAGCTGCCGCAAGACTATAAGGTTCTACCGCAGAATGATCTTACAATTTATTGTGTCTGCACCGGTTTTTGCCCGATGTTCGACCAGCTGCGACAACATATCAGCCACGCGATTCTCCGGTATTTGTCCAAGCCGACAATCCGTTACGCCCCCTTCTTTTCCGTTGCGCCGGAAGTCTTCCGTCGCGCACTGCAGCCGGGCGACATCGTTTTGGTCGAGGGTAATACCCGTCTCAGCGCGGTTATAAAATTTCTCACGCAATCGACCTGGTCGCACGCTGCGCTTTTTGTTGGCGAGCTGGGAGGAACGAACCCAGGCGGCGAACCGAACGTTCTGCTGGAGGCCGACGCCGAGAATGGCGTGACGACGGTGCCGCTCTCGAAATATTTCGCCTTCAACAAGCGAATTTGCCGGCCCATTGGGCTTGGCGCCGAGGGCCGGCAAAAGGTCATAGATTATGCGATGGCGCGGCGCGGCCGGCTCTATGATTCAAAACAGATTGTTGATCTCGCCCGCTATCTTTTCCCATACCCGCCCGTGCCGGTGTGGTTCCGCCGCCGCATGCTTGCGATCGGAAGCGGCGATCCGACAAAGGCCATATGCTCGACGTTGATCGGGGAGGCCTTTGCCTCGATTCACTATCCGATTCTGCCGGAAGCGCGTGCCGCCGGCGGAAAGAGCTTTGACGTCGCGTCTTTTGTCCAAAGTGAAGTGGAGCATATTCGTCGGCATGGGCTTTACACGCCGCGTGATTTCGACGTGTCGCCGTTTTTTGCGATCATCAAGCCCATGCCTGGCGATCATTTCGACTATGAATCCTTCGCGTGGGGTGGCCCGGGGACAGCTGCCGAAACGCCTGCGGCGGAGGCAAACCAGCCGCGAACCGGGGAAGGGAACGTTACGCTTCGATGACTGGTGCAGGCAGAGGCGTCGGCCGGCCATGCGGGTCAACGGCAACGTATGTGAAAAGTCCCTCGGTGACCTTGATTTGCTCCGCGCTCACGCCGCGGCAAGCCCAGCTTTCTGTCTTGATTGTTATCGATGTGTGTCCAATCCGCTCGATGCTGCAATAACAGCTCACTTCGTCGCCCACCAGGACGGGCCGCCTGAATTCCATTGCCGTGATCGCGACCGTAACGACCCGGCCTCGCGCGCGTCGTGTCGCCAGGATCGTGCCTGCAAGATCCATTTGGCAAAGCAGCCAGCCGCCGAATATGTCGCCATGCGGATTGGTGTC
>DATEKG010000053.1:0-6067 GCA_035277565.1 Pseudolabrys sp. | reverse complement strand
CGCGCCGACAAGACCTTGCGCCCGCCTTTGGTTGCCATGCGCGCGCGGAATCCGTGACGGCGCTTGCGTACGAGCTTGCTCGGTTGATAGGTCCGCTTCACGTTCACGTTCTCCGCTGGTCACGCCGTGGGGAAGGAGGACATTGTCCTCGAAACGCCAACAAAGCCCAACACTTCGGGCCGGCACAAGATTTTGCGGGCTTATAAGGGAGGGGCCTTGGCCCGTCAATGCGGCCCATGCGGCGGGTAACCCGGTGTCAAAATGGCCTCACAAACCGGTGAGACGCATCCGAAGGGGCTGCCAGCTCGTGTATATAACCTAGTAAATGTCTGCAGGATCGACTTCGGCGGCACGCTGGCGGATCGTCCGCAGGCTGTTGCCATTGGCTCTCGTGGTCATTCTTGCCGCAACCGCCTACCTGATTTTCGGAAGGGGCGGGGTGTCGCTCGACGCGCTGGTCCACCATCGCGCAATCATCGACGCTTTTATCGCGCAACATCATGTGGCCGCTGTCATCATTTACGTCGCGATCTACATCGCAACCGTCGCTTTCTCGTTGCCTGGCGCGGCGTTTCTAACAGTCGCGGGCGGGTTTCTCTTCGGTTTCACAGTCGGCGCAGGCGCCGCGGTTGTCGGGGCGACGATCGGCGCGACCGTCGTTTTTCTCGTTGCACGCACGGCGCTCGGCGAACCGCTTTTGCGTTGCGCCGGCCCGCGGGCAAGCGAGCTCGCAAAGGACTTTCGCGCAGACGCCTTCAGCTATCTGCTTTTTCTCCGGCTGGTGCCTGTTTTCCCGTTCTTCCTCGTCAATCTGGTGCCCGCCTTTGCGGGGGTAAAGCTTCGTCCATTCGTCGCTGCAACCGTACTCGGTGTCATACCCGCTGCAGTCGCCTATGCCCTCGCAGGTACAGGCCTCGATAGCATCATTGAGGCGCAGAAGGACGCCTACTATCACTGCGTCGCGTCCGGCGGCAGTCCTTGCCATATGACCTTCGGTCCATCGGAAGTCCTCACGCCACAACTGGTCATCGCACTCGTTGCGCTTGGCCTGATCGCCCTCGCACCGGTGGTGGTGAGGCATCTGCGCGCCCGTACGCACAGGACCATGTGATATGGGATAAAGGCAACGAGCAGGGGTTGCAGGGAATGACAGAGGCGCTTGCGCCCGACATATGCGTCATCGGCGGCGGTGCAGGTGGCCTGTCTGTCGCGGCTGCCGCGGCTGCTTTCGGTGTTCCGACAGTCCTGATCGAGCGCGAGAAACTCGGCGGCGATTGTCTTCATACCGGCTGTATCCCATCGAAGGCCTTGCTGGCGGCTGCCAGACGCGCGGAGACGATGCGCAGCGCAGGGCCTTTTGGCGTGGACGGACCGGGTGCCGCGGTGAATTTTGGAAAGGTGCACGAACGCGTGCACGCCGTGCTGGCGTCAGTCGCGCGCGCCGATTCAGCCGAACGTTTTTCCGGGCTGGGTGTGCGAGTTATCCGCGATCATGCGCGGTTCAAGGACCGCAGCACAGTGCTCGCGGGCGATGTCGAAGTCAGCGCGCGACGCTTCGTGATCGCGACGGGCTCGCTTCCTGCGATTCCGCAAATTCCCGGCCTCGATAGCGGCCCCTTTCTCACCACTCAGAACATCTTCGATCTCAAGCAACGGCCCGAGCATCTCCTGGTCATTGGTGCGGGATCGTCCGGCCTCGAACTGGCGCAGGCATTCCGCCGGCTCGGAAGCTCCGTGACTGTTCTGGAGAAGGCAACGCCTCTCGATCAGGAAGACCCCGAATGTGTTGCCGTGGTGATCGATCGGCTTGAACGAGAGGGAGTCGTTATCCGTACCGGCGTTACGATCACGGCGATCACGCACGCAGGCGGCACTGTCACTGCGGCGACCGCAGCCGCCGGCGCCGAGCAGACGATCACGGGAAGTCATCTGCTGATTACCACCGGGCGCAAGCCGGCAATTGACGGACTCGATCTTGATGCCGCGGGCATCCGTTCAGACGCCTCGGGAATTCGAGTGAACAAGAAACTCAAGACCAGCAACCGCCGCGTCTATGCGATTGGCGACTGCGCCGCCGGTCAGCCCGGGCTCTCCCACGCCGCCGCCTACCATGCCGGCCTTGTGATCCGGAATGCGCTTTTTCGTCTGCCTGTACGGGTCGACGTCGACAGGATTCCGCGCGTGATCTTCACGGATCCTGAACTTGCGCATGTTGGATTGACGGAAGAGCAGTCAAGGATACGCCGCATCAAAATCCGCATCGCGCGATGGCCATATAATGACAATGACCGCGCCCAGACAGACGGCGAAACGTGCGGCCACATAAAAGTCATCACCAACGATAAAGGTAAGATTATAGGTGCCACGATCGTGGGCGCCCAGGCGGGCGAATTGATTTCCACCTGGTGCCTCGCCCTGGCTCGCGGGCTGAATATTCGCGCTTTTGCCGAGCTGATTTTGCCCTATCCGACTTTGTCAGAACTCGGTAAACGTGCCGCCATTGATTATCTGATCCCCGGTTTGACCACAGGTTGGGTGCGGCGCATCATTAAATGGGTGCGATTCTTCGGTTGAGGCGAATTTGACGGCAGGAACCGAGTCTGGAAATCCAGTGGATACCGCGCATCCCGCGCGCAAACCGCGCATCGGGTTGTCGGGCAAACTGCTTTTGCTCACCGTCCTGTTCGTGATGGTGGCGGAAATATTGATCTACGTTCCGTCCGTCGCGAATTTCCGGTTGAACTGGCTCAATGACCGGTTGGCGGCTGCGCACACTGCCGCGCTGGTGCTGGATGCGGCGCCGAGCGGCATGGTGCCCGAAAGCCTTGCAAACCAGATTCTCAAGAGCATCGGTGCGCGTGCCGTCGCCATGAAGATGGGCAATCAACGCCGATTGCTCGCTGCCACGAACATGCCGTCCAACGTCACGCAAGATATCGACATGCGGCAGGTGTCCTGGTGGCACTCCATCATGAATGCGTTCGATACGCTGCTGACCTGCAAGCCGGATGACGCCATTCGTGTGGTCGGTCCCGCGCCGATGGGAGGGGATTTCCTGGAAATCGTCCTCAATGAGGCGCCATTGTGCAAGGCGATGTGGACGTTCTCGGTGAACATTCTGATGCTGTCGCTGGCGATCTCGGGCATCACGGCAACGCTCGTCTTCTTTGCGCTGCATTACCTTCTGGTGCGACCCATGTGGCGGATCACGGCCAACATGGTCGCATTCCGCGCCGATCCGGAAAATCCCTCGCTCATAATCGAAGACAGCGGCCGCCGCGACGAGATCGGCACGGCTGAAGAGGAGCTCGCGGCGATGCAGCGGGAACTGGCTTCAATGCTGCATCAACAAAGCCGTCTTGCCGCTCTCGGCCTCGCTGTGTCGAAGATCAATCACGATCTGCGCAATCTGCTTGCTTCGGCGCAGCTGTTCTCGGATCAGCTTTCGACCTCGCCTGATCCGAAGGTGCAGCGTTTCGCGCCCAAGCTCATGCGCGCGCTGGAGCGTGCGATCGCGTTCTGCCAGAGCACGCTCTCGTATGGTGGCGCGCAGGAGCCGCCGCCCGAGCGCAAGACGATCGAGGTCGAGCCGCTCATCGAGGAAGTGCATGAAGCATTGGGCCTTGGTCTCGATGTGCCCATCCGGTGGATCGTTGCGGTCGAGCGTGGTTTGACGACGGAGGCCGATCACGATCAATTATTTCGCGTTCTCGTCAATATCGCGCGTAATGCCGTCCAGGCTCTGGAGGCGCGCGGCGCACGTGATGCGGCGCGCGACCAGATTCGAATTACCGGGCGACGCGAAGGCAGCGTCGTCATTATTGAAGTTTCTGACACGGGGCCGGGAGTGCCGGAAAAGGCCAGGGCGCACCTGTTCCAGGCGTTTCAGGGCTCTACCCGATCGGGCGGAACAGGCCTCGGCCTGGCGATCGCAGCCGAGCTTGTGCGGGCGCATGGCGGCGATATCCGTCTCGTGCCCGGAACAATTGGCGCCACATTCAGCATCACGATCCCCGATCGGGCGGTTGATCTGAGCACACGGCGTGGTGAGCGCGCCCACGCCTGAGCGCGGAAGATATCGCCACTGTTTGTCAACGCCGGTATCGAACGGCGCTATTCCGCGCGCCCGCTTGAATGGCTGTGTGAGCTGCATGATTGGGGCGGCGCAACTCTTGCCAATACTGGGTCAAGACGATAGCTATGCCCCGTCCCGCGGGCCGGTTTCCGGCAGCGGAATCAAGCGCCCGTAGCTCAGCTGGATAGAGCACCAGACTACGAATCTGGGGGTCAGGAGTTCGAATCTCTTCGGGCGCGCCACCACTTAGCACCCGACTTCCGTGCAAAAAATCACCGATTTTTACGGTTTTTGCAAGGAACCCCGGCGGTCGTCATGTCAGTTTTGGTAAACCGCATGGGGGTCGAGTCGCGAGTAATGGCGACGAAGTTAAAGCTAAGAGCGTCGGCAAAGAAACGACTAGCCATGACCGCCACACGGCGGTCAACCGCCGGCAGCGGCTTTGACTTCGAAGGCGGCGTTGCCGCGTGGGTTCTACTGCAGGCACTTGCCGGTCGCGGGCTTCCCGTTGAAGGCGTCGTCCAGCGTCTTCAGATGCAGACGGGTTCGCTGCACTGGGACATCGACGACCTACTCTTGACCACGCAGGGAGCTCGGCACCTCGCGATCTCTTGCAAAGGCAACGTGCAGGTTTCGGCAAATGGCTTGCCGGAGTCGTTTGCCACGCAGACGTGGCGGCTCTGGACCAAAGCCGATAGTCCGTTCGATCCGGCCACAGATTGCTTGGCGCTTGCGACGCAAGGCACACACGCGGACTTTCAAAGCGCGTGGAGCGACGTCAAGAAATTCGCAACCGGTGACGATGCGGCCTTGGCCTTGGCGCAGATCGCGGCCAACACGCGCTTTAAGAAGATCTTTGACAACCTAAAAGCGGCGGCAGGCGCGACCGTCCCGGACGCCGACGTCCTTGGGCTCATCGGCCGCATCGACGTCTTGCCGTTTGATTTCCAGCAGGTGCCATCGAAGGATGAGCGAGACGCGATCGCTGTTGCGCGTTCGCTTCTTCTCGATGGGACCGAAGAGGAAGCTAAAAAGCTTTGGGATGAAATCGTCGACCATGCGCGTAAAACGCGCTTGGACAGCGGCACACTGGATATGGCAGGCCTGCGCCGGTGGCTGCGCCCGCGCTTCGCGCTGAAAGACCTTCCGGACTATGAGCCGTCCTGGGCCCGTCTTCGCGCGTTTGAGCGCTGAGACCGAGAGCATGATTCAAACTGCCTTGCCATCGGGGGCGCGTCTCGACTTCCGGTCCGAGTGCGACAGGATCCTGATGGAACTTGGCACCGAGCCGTGCCTTGTCGTCTACGGGGAGTCTGGCACCGGCAAGTCCGCCTTGGTGAAGGTGTTTCTAGACACGCACTTTCCGGGGGGCGTCACGAATTTGGCTTGCACCGGAGCATCTTGAGCAAGCGCTGAATGAAGCCGAGCGCGCGCGCTTTGGGATCGCGCATCCACCAGGAGCGCTGTGTTCGGCGAGGCGATGTGACTTCAGAAGGTCTTCGGGAGAAGGCTCGCTTCGTGCTCGGTGAGATGGAGCGCCGCCTTGGTGCGTTTGGCGCCCACTGGCGAGATACGACTGCGACTCAGGTCTACACGGTGCACGACCTCTATCCGTTCCTCGGCGACGAGACCATTCGCCGCGTGGCCGCCGAAGGCGGGCTAACCTGGTGTTTTTGCCGTCCCCCAGTGGTTGATCTCAATTTCGAAATGGCTTGCCGCGCGATCAGCAATGAATGTGTCGTTCAGAACGCACAGGCCATCCGGGGTCTTTCTTATTTCAGAAGCATCGCTTGCATCGCAAATCCGGGATTGACCTCTGCACAACAGGCAGGTCACTATTTGGCTATCGCTTTCGATCGCGCACAGGCAAAAGTCCGGGGGATATCATCATGCGGAGACTTGCCGCATTCATTGGAGTTGCCGGTATCGCTTTTTCCGCCGCGACCGCTGCGCAGGAGGTTACACTGCGTGGCGTTTCGTCTTTCGCGGAGA
>DATEKG010000052.1:0-2639 GCA_035277565.1 Pseudolabrys sp. | reverse complement strand
CGCGACCCCGCCGGCGTCAAGGCGCTGGCAATCGCTGCACGAAAGTCATTCGAGTCCTACCGGCCGGGCGGAATGCGCGTGCATGCTGGCTCCATCATCCTCGAGCCGGGTCTCACCGACGCCGACTTTGCCGAGATGCAGAAGCAGGGTGTGTGGCTGGCCAAGGCCGGCTTCGGCAATTTCAAGACTCCGTATGAATACGCGCCTTTTGTTGCATTGGCGCGCAAGCACGGCATGGTCTCGATGGTGCATACCGGAGGATCGTCAATTCCCGGCTCGACCGGCATTTGGGCCGACCATCTGATCAAGATCCAGCCCGATGTGTCCTATCACGTGAACGGCGGCCCGATCGCGATGCCGGACGCGGACTTTCCGCGCCTCATCGATGAAACAAATGTCGCGATGCAGGTATGCACGGCCGGAAATCTGCGCACGACGCTGCTGGTCGCCAGGCTTCTGACCGACCGGAGGCAGCTGCAGCGCCTGCTGATCGCAACTGACACTCCGACCGGCAGCGGAATCATGCCGCTCGGCATGCTCTATACGATGAGCCATCTCGTTTCGCTTGCGGGTGTGGCGCCGGAAGCCGCCGTCGCAATGGCGACCGGAAACAACGCCACGGCCTATCGGCTCAACAGCGGAGTGCTTGCGCCCGGACGCGACGCCGATGTCGTTTTGGTCGATGCCTGTCTCGGCGGCTCGCAAAATGACGCGCTTTCGGCGCTCCGGAACGGCGACATTATGGGCGTCGGTGCGGTCGTGACCGACGGCGTTCCGCGCTTCGTCGGCCGCAGCCGCAACACGCCGGAAACCGTACGGCGCGCACGAGTTGCAACCTGCACGATACCGCAGAGTTTTGCTTCCGATCACTGACCCTGGCGATCGACTCCTTGAACGCTTTGTCCGGAAAAGCGTGAAAATCGGGAAAGGCTCGACAGCCGTTTCGGCAGGTTGCTAGTCTTGTCGCGAATCTTATTGCGAATCTTGTTGCAAATCCTGTGGCAAGTCCCGTTACCAGTCTTGCGGCGCTGAAAGTTCGCCCCCGGGAGGTCAGTGTGAAGAGAAGAATTGCCGCTTTGCGGGCCGGCGTCGGCTTTCGCCTCGCTAGGGCCACGGTTGCCTTGACCGCGGCCCTTACGGGGCTGACGGCGCCGGCGAGAGCTCAAGCCGACTATCCGAACCGTCCGGTCCAGCTCATCATCGCCTATGGAGCCGGGACGATTGGCGACGTCAGCATGCGGATCGTCGCCGAGAAGCTCAGCAACAAGCTTGGCAAGAATTTCGTTGTCGAAAACCGGCCGGGCGCTGCCGGCGTCATCGCAGCCAAGGCGGCAGCGCTCGCCGCGCCGGACGGCTATACCCTGTTTTTGATCGGCAACAGTTACGCCATCAGTACGGCCTGGTTCAAATCTCTGCCCTACGATGTAGTGAAAGACTTTGTGCCGATTTCCGCCGTCGCCACTTTCGATTTCCTGGTCGCGACGCGAAGCGATTCAAAATTCAAGTCCATGCAGGATGTGATTGCGTATGCCAGGGCAAATCCCGGCAAGCTCGGCATTGCCACCCTGAGTCCGGGAACGACGCAAAATCTTGGCGTCGAACTGCTCAAGGTCGTTGCTGGCGTGGACGTCACGGCGGTTCCGTTCCGGAATTCACCTGACGCCGTCGGCGCGCTTCTGCGGGGCGACGTCGACATCGACATCGATTCCTACGCGCCGCTCAAATCCCTGCTCGAAGCGGGGAAGATCAACGTCATCGCAACAACCGGCCGCAACAGGGTCGGCTTTTTGCAGGGCGTGCCGACGGTGATCGAAAGCGGCATACCCGACTTTGACGTCACGAGCTGGAACGGAATTGCCGCTCCCGCAGGGGCGCCGCCTGTGATCATCAGCAGGCTCAATCAGGCCGTCGTCGAGGCACTGCAATCGCCGGAAGCACAGGCAACAGGCCGGAAGCTCGGAATGGAGATGCGCGGCAGCACGCCTCAGGAGCTGCAGGCGCGCCTGAAGAATGATATCGGCAAATGGTCCGATCTCATTGAAAAAGCACATATTCCCAAGCACGACTGATGGCCTGGCTCAAGTTACAGAATAACTTGAGGCCTCGCTCGGGCCACGCAGAGACCGGATAAGAGAGACCGGATCAGAATGACTTTCCCGAAAATTGCCTCCCGCGACCTCGTTGCGCTCACGGCAGCATTTGGCGTGGCGCTGATGGCTCCGGCGGACATCGCAGGTCTTGTTGCCCCCGCAATGGCGCAACAAGCCACACTCACCAGGGCGCAGTCGGACGCAATCGAGACCTACAACCAGGCGGTAAAAGACTTCAAATCGGTCATCGCCGAACGCCGCGCGCAGATCGATTCGAAACAGCCTCTCCCGGACCTGCCCGGCCAGGCCCTTTACCTTGCGCGCATCAACGTGATGAGCACATACAAGGATCTCACCGACGTCCTTCCTTCCAAAATCGGGCGGCCAAATAAATACGGAGTTCCCCCCGCTTATTTCGACGCCGACATCGAGCCGCTCATCGAGGAGTACAGGAAGCTCTTCGACATCCTGGAGGCGCCGCCGGCGAGCGCCCAGAAATCGGCTACACCTTTCAAGGACGTCGCCGATCTCGCGACCGCTATTGCGCGC
>DATEKG010000051.1:0-3222 GCA_035277565.1 Pseudolabrys sp. | reverse complement strand
AACAAGGGCCACTTTGTGCGGGATAACCGGCGCCGTTCGGCCGCCGAACAGTCCAGGCCGGCGTATATCAGGTAAAGCGGGACTGTACGCTTGAGGTCGCCGATGCGCGCATTGCTGATGGATTACCTGCCCCTCGTCGTTTTCATAGCGGTGGCACTCGTCATCGGCCTGGCGTTGCTGATTGTTCCCTTTATCGTCGCCTACAAGCAGCCTGATCCGGAAAAGCTGTCGGCTTATGAATGCGGGTTCAATGCATTCGACGATGCGCGCATGAAATTTGACGTGCGATTCTACCTCGTCGCAATTCTCTTCATCATTTTCGATCTCGAGGTGAGTTTCCTGTTCCCCTGGGCCATCGTTTTTCGAAAGCTGGGACTCTTCGGCTTCTGGTCGATGATGGTTTTCCTTGGCGTCCTCACCATTGGCTTCATATATGAGTGGAGGAAGGGGGCGCTGGAATGGGATTGACGGCACCATGAGCCTCGTCGCACCCGCGCCGAAAGGAATTCTCGATCCGCGCACCGGCAAGCCGGTCGGCGCGGACGATCCCTTCTTCACCGGCATGAACGCCGAACTGTCCGACAAGGGCTTCCTTGTCACCGCTGCGGACGACCTCATCACCTGGGCGCGGACCGGCTCGCTGATGTGGATGACCTTCGGCCTTGCCTGCTGCGCGGTCGAAATGATGCAGATGTCGATGCCGCGCTACGACGCCGAGCGGTTCGGTTTTGCACCGCGTGCGTCGCCCCGTCAATCCGACGTGATGATTGTCGCCGGGACGCTGACCAACAAGATGGCGCCGGCCTTGCGCAAGGTCTATGACCAGATGCCGGAGCCGCGTTACGTGATCTCGATGGGGTCGTGCGCGAACGGCGGCGGCTACTATCACTATTCGTATTCCGTGGTCCGGGGTTGCGATCGCATTGTGCCGGTCGACATCTATGTGCCGGGCTGCCCGCCGACCGCGGAGGCTTTATTGTACGGCGTAATGTTGCTGCAGAAGAAGATTCGCCGTACCGGCACGATCGAGCGCTAGACGAGGTTGCGGATGGACGACACGCTCGACCGGCTTGGGCAAACGATCAAGAACGCGCTGGGCGCCTCGGTCGCCGGCTACGCGACCGCGCGCGGTGAGTTGACCGTTGAGGCGAATGCGGCCGACGTGGTCAAGGTCGCCACCTTCCTGCGCGACGATCCGGCTTGCCAGTTCGTCAGCATCATTGACGTTACGGCCGTGGATTGGCCCTCGCGCGAACAACGCTTCGATGTCGTCTACCACTTCTTGTCGCCGCGGCTGAACCAGCGCATCCGGCTGAAAGTCGCGACCGACGAAACAACTCCGGTGCCGTCGCTGATCGATGTCTTCCGCGGCGCCGACTGGTACGAGCGCGAGACCTACGATCTCTATGGCGTGCTGTTCACCGGCCATCCCGACATGCGGCGCATTCTCACCGACTACGGATTCGAGGGTCATCCGCTGCGCAAGGATTTTCCGCTGACGGGTTTTGTCGAAGTACGCTGGGACGATGAACAGAAGCGCGTGGTCTACGACAAGGTGACGCTCGCGCAGGAATTCCGCAGCTTTGACTTTCTATCGCCCTGGGAAGGCGCAAAATACGTGCTGCCGGGCGATGAGAAGGCAAAGTCCGAAGGGAAGGGACCCTGACCATGCGGGCAACCCTCAAGCCAGGCCTCAAGCACCGGTTTTCCTACAAGGTCCCCGAAAACAAGACGGTGCCGCACACCTATCCGGAATCGCCGATCATCGCGAATATGCCGCGCGTATTTGCAACCGGCTTCATGATCGTGCTGATGGAATGGACCTGCACGCAATTGCTGGGCGACCACCTCGACAACGGTGAGGGAAGCCTTGGCACGCATGTCGATGTGTCGCATCTGGCGGCGACTCCGCCAGGCATGACGGTGACAGTCGACGTCGAGGTGCTCGACGTGCAGGGACGCAAGGTTATCTTCAAGGTCAGCGCGCATGACGGCATGGATTTGATCAGCGAAGGACGTCATGAACGAGTCGTCGTGATGTGGGATCGCTTCAACGCCAGGGTCGCGGAAAAGGTAAGACAAGCGAGTAGCGAATTAGTGAGTAGCGAATAGAAGGGGTCAATACAGCGCAGACAAAACGATGCATAAAATCTATTCGCCAATCACTATTCGCTATTCGCCGGCATGGAACGGTTGAACCAAATGGCCGAAACCGCAGTGCGCAACTTCACCATCAATTTCGGTCCGCAGCATCCGGCTGCGCATGGTGTGTTGCGTCTGGTGCTCGAACTCGACGGCGAGGTGGTCGAGCGCGTGGACCCGCATATCGGTCTGCTCCACCGCGGCACCGAGAAGCTGATCGAGCACAAGACCTATCTGCAGGCGGTGCCTTACTTCGACCGGCTCGATTATGTCGCGCCGATGAACCAGGAGCATGCATTCTGCCTGGCGGTCGAAAAGCTGCTCGGCATTCAGGTGCCGAGGCGGGGCCAATTGATCCGCGTCCTTTATTCGGAAATAGGGCGACTGCTCTCGCACCTGCTCAATATCACGACGCAGGCCCTGGATGTCGGCGCGCTGACGCCGCCGCTCTGGGGTTTCGAGGAGCGCGAGAAGCTGATGGTGTTCTACGAGCGTGCATCCGGCTCGCGCATGCACGCGGCGTATTTCCGGCCGGGCGGCGTGCATCAGGATCTCACACCGAAGCTTGTCGACGACATCGACGCCTTCTGTGACCCATTTCTCAAGGTTGTCGACGATCTTGACGCGCTGCTGACCGAGAACCGGATCTTCAAGCAGCGCAATGTCGATATCGGCGTCGTCAGCCTAGCCGACGCATGGAATTGGGGTTTCTCGGGCGTCATGGTCAGGGGTTCCGGCGCGGCATGGGACCTGCGCAAGGCGCAGCCCTATGAATGCTACGCCGAAATGGATTTCGACATTCCGATTGGCAAAAACGGCGACTGCTACGACCGTTACCTGATCCGCATGGAGGAAATGCGTCAGTCGGCAAAAATCATGAAGCAGTGCTGCCAAAAGCTGCGTGCTCCGGACGGGCAGGGGCTGGTGACCGTCGACGACCACAAGATCGTGCCTCCGCGCCGCGGCGAGATGAAGCGCTCAATGGAGGCGCTCATTCATCACTTCAAGCTTTATACCGAAGGGTATCACGTGCCGGCCGGCGAGGTGTACGCGGCCGTGGAAGCGCCGAAAGGCGAGTTC
>DATEKG010000050.1:0-2912 GCA_035277565.1 Pseudolabrys sp. | reverse complement strand
CGTGGCTGCAAGCCGGCCGGCTCAAATGACCACGAATGTGAAAAACACTTAGTCTGGGAGCGTCTTCGCGTCAAGAAGCGCCAAAAGAACGGGCAAAGTCCGTCACCGGAAGGACCAAAACGTCGCGTTTGATTTCGACTTCCGGCCCACCTATCAATGCGGCCATGACAAAGTCATCCGAAGCACCCTCACTGACTGATCTGCGCAAGGAGATCGATCGCATTGATGAGGGAATGCACAAGCTTCTGATCGAGCGCAGCGAGATCATCGACCGGCTGATCGCCGTCAAGCGGAGCCAGGATGCCGGCACGTCAGCTTTCCGCCCGGCGCGCGAGGCCGAAATGATGCGGCGACTGGTGGCGCGGCACAGGGGCATCCTCCCGCTCGACACGGTCGAGAGCATATGGCGGGTGATTATTTCGACCTTTACCTATGTGCAGGCGCCCTTCTCCGTACATGCTGATCTGTCGGCAGGCGATGCGCTCATGCGAGACTCGGCGCGGTTTCACTTCGGCTTTACGGTACCCTTCGTTGCCCATATGGGTGCCGCCGGTGTCGTCGCCGCCGTGTCCGCTTCAAAGGGCGATCTCGGGCTCGTTCCGGCGTTCGACGTCGCGTCAGCCGGCGGTTGGTGGAGCGCGCTCGAATTCGATGCGGCGCCAAAGATCATCGCGCGGCTTCCTTTCGTCGAACGGCCCGATCATCCGGCCGCCTTGCCGGTATTTGTTCTCTCGCGTGTTGCACCCGATGCGATGGCCACGGAAGCCGCCGTGTGGAGCATACGGGTCGCAGGCTGGGGTGCGGTACCGGCGCAGGCGCTCTCCGCGCTTGCTGATTTCATAGCGGTTCCGGACCGGGCTTTTGACGGTGCCGCTCTGCTCGTAACCCTGCCGGATGAAATGAAGCTCGAGACGATCAGCGCCGCTTTGGTTAAGGCCGGAGCCACCGTGCGTTCGGCGACCCTCGTCGGCAGCCATGCAACCCGCTATACGGTTGGCCGTAACACCTGAGTGTTCGGAAAATCCTATGCCGACCAACCGCCCGCAACCGCGACCCGGAGTGCTCGAGATCGCCCCTTATGTGCCGGGCAAGAGCAGCGCGCCTGGTGCCGCAAGAGTGTTCAAGCTTTCCTCCAATGAGACCCCATTGGGGCCAAGCGCGAATGCTGTTGTGGCTTATCGCGATGCGGCTGAGCACCTTCACGATTATCCGGATGGGTCAGCCTCTGCGCTGCGCGAGGCCATCGGCACGGCATTCGGGCTCGATCCTGACCGCATCATCTGCGGCGCCGGTTCCGACGATCTGCTCAATCTTCTCGCGCGCGCCTATCTGCGCGACGGCGATGAGGCGATCTATACGAAGCATGGATTTCTCGTGTACCCGATCGCCACGATGAGCACGGGCGCAAAGGCAATTGCGGCGCCGGAAAAGGATTTCACGGCGGATGTGGATGCCATTCTCGCCGCCGTCACCCCAAAGACAAAAATCGTATTCCTGGCGAACCCCAACAACCCGACGGGCACCTACATTTCGTTCGATGAGGTCAAGCGCCTGCACAAAGGGCTGCCGCCGAGCGTCCTGCTCGTGCTCGATGCCGCCTATGCAGAGTATGTGCAGCGCAACGACTATGAGTCGGGAATTGAACTTGTCGCAACAACCGACAATGTCGTGATGACGCGCACGTTTTCGAAGATATACGGGCTGGCTTCACTGCGGCTCGGCTGGATGTATGGCCCTGCGCATGTTGTGGATGCGGTAAACCGGATCCGCGGACCGTTCAATGTGAACGGACCCGCCATCGCTGCAGGCGTCGCGGCGATCCGTGATGTGGCGCATGTCGAAAAGTCGCGCCAGCATAATACGCGCTGGCTTGCGTGGCTGACCGAGGAAATCGGCAAGCTCGGACTCAAAGTGACGCCGAGTGTAGCGAACTTCGTATTGATTCATTTTCCGGAAGCGAAGGGCCGGACGGCCAGAGACGCAGACGCTTTCCTGACCAGGCGCGGCCTCGTACTTCGCCAGGTGGGCGCCTACAAGCTGCCGCATGCGCTGCGCATGAGCGTCGGAAGCGAGGAGGCCAATCGCCTGGTTGTGCAGGCGCTCAGGGAATTTCTGGGGAAGGCCGCGTGAGCAAGCCAGCCCCCCTGTTCAACCGTCTGGCGCTGATCGGTGTCGGCCTGATCGGCTCATCGATCGCGCGGGCTGCGCGCGCCCAGGGCGCCGTCGGCGCGATTGTCGCAACGGCGCAATCGCCGCAAACACGCCGGCGCGTCGCAGAACTCGGCCTCGCCGATCAGGTCGTTGAGTCGAACGCCGCCGCGGTCGAGGGTGCCGACCTTGTCATCATTTGTATTCCGGTCGGTGCCTGTGGCGCCGTCGCCAGGGAAATCGGCCCTCATGTTGCGGCGGGGGCAATCGTTTCCGATGTCGGATCGGTCAAGGGCGCCATTGTCCGTGATATGGCGCCGCACCTGCCGAAAACCGTCAATTTCATTCCGGCGCACCCGGTTGCGGGAACCGAGTATTCAGGCCCGGATGCGGGCTTTGCCGAGCTTTTTGTGAACCGCTGGTGCATTCTGACGCCGCCCGAAAATACCGACCAGAAGGCCGTCGAGAAGCTCGCGGCCTTCTGGCGCCTGCTCGGCGCCAATGTCGACACGATGGCGCCGGATCACCATGACCTGGTGCTCGCCATTACCAGTCATCTTCCGCACCTCATCGCGTACACGATCGTCGGCACGGCCGACGAGTTACAGACGGTGACGCGATCTGAAGTGTTGAAATTCTCCGCCGGCGGTTTTCGCGATTTCACGCGCATCGCCGCGTCCGATCCGACGATGTGGCGCGACGTCTTTCTCGCCAACAAGGACGCGGTGCTCGAGATGCTCGGGCGCTTCAACGAGGATGTTTCG
>DATEKG010000049.1:0-6808 GCA_035277565.1 Pseudolabrys sp. | reverse complement strand
TGCGATGCTCGGGCTGGATCTTGTGAATGAGCTCGTTGGCGAGCGGGCTGTCATTGCTGCCGCCGTTCTCGATCTCGGCGAGGACGCCGATGCAGCGCAGCAGATGCTCGTCCACGGTGTAGTGGTGATACATGTTGAACTGCATCATCGCGACGATCTTGCCGAATGCCGGCACGAAGCGGCCGAGGACACCGGCTTCATTCATGCGCCGCAGCACGGTTTCCGGATCGTTCCGCGAGGTGAGGATTTCCAGGAACAGCCCGTTGGCCCCGTCGTTGTCGCGCAGCTTCGCATCGACCAGCTTGAGCGAGCGGGTGATTGCGCGCATGGCGTCGGGGTGGAATGCGAGATTGTGTTTCTGCGCGAGATGAAAGATCCGGATCAGGTTGACGGGATCGCGCTTGAACACATTGGCCTGCGCAAGCCGGATGCGGTTCTTGTCGACGATGAAATCCTCGCTCTCGGCGAGATTGCGGCGCTTGACCGGCCGAAAGCGCGCCATCACGCGGCTGAGCACCGGCACGCTCTTGGCGTGGCTGTCCTCAAGTTCGGCGCACAGGATGGCGGTGAGGTCACCGACATCCTTTGCGATCAGGAAGTAATGCTTCATGAAGCGTTCGACATCCTGCAGGCCCGGATGCTCGGTGTATCCCAGACGCACCGCGATCTCGCGCTGGATGTCGAAAGAGAGGCGCTCCTCGGCACGCCCCATCATGAAATGCATGTGGCAGCGCACCGACCAGAGGAAATCCTCGCAGCGGCGAAACAGCTGATATTCCTGCTTGTCGAAAACGCCGCGTTTGATGAGCTCGTCGGGCTCGTGCACGCGATAGACGTATTTGGCGATCCAGAACAATGTGTGGAGGTCGCGCAGGCCGCCCTTGCCGTCCTTGACGTTCGGTTCGACCAGGTAACGCGATTGCCCGCTGCGGCGCACGCGGTCCTCGCGTTCGGCCAGCTTGGCGGCGACGAATTCGGCGGCGGTGTTGCGCACGACATCGTTGTCGAAGCGCGCGATCAGCTCGTCGAACAATGTCCGGTCGCCGAGCAGGAAGCGCGCTTCCAGGATCGCCGTGCGGATCGTCATGTCCGCCTTGGCCTGGCGGATGCATTCATCGACCGAGCGCGTGGCGTGGCCGACTTTCAACCCCAGGTCCCACAGGCAATAGAGAATGGCTTCCGCGATCGACTCGCCCCAGGCCGTCTGCTTGTAGGGCAACAGAAAAAGAAGATCGATGTCGGACCCGGGCGCCTGCAGGCCGCGGCCATAGCCGCCGGTCGCAACCACGGCCATACGTTCGGCTTCGGTCGGATTTTGCGACGGGTAGAGGTGCTTGCGCGCGAATTCGAACAGGATGCGGATGATGTCGTCTTCCATCCGGCACAGCCGCTCGGCGCAGCGGCGGCCGTGCTTGTCCTTGAGCAGCAGCTGCTCGGCCTTGTCCCGCCCGCCGGCCATCGCGGTCTTGAGACGCTGCGCGACCAGCGTGCGCAGTTCGCGCTCGCCGCCGGCGTGGGCCTTGGCGAGTTTTTCCAGCTCCGCCGTCAGGCTGCGGGCATCGATCAGCTCGCCCGCGCCGCGATGGGCGTGTTCCGGGGGCGACGCGTGACGATCGAGCGCAAGCGAGGACATGGGCCTACCGGATAGCGGAGGCGGGGCGGTAAGTCACGGTCCGGCCTGAAAGATATTTAGCTCGCTTGCTGATAGCTAGAATTTCGGAGGCGGGATATGGTTTCCTGGAATGGGTCTGACCCCGAAACCAAGCCGTCATTCCGGACGCCAAGCGCGGGCATGACGAAAGCATGTGGCAAGGCCTCTCGTCCGTCATGGCCGGACTTGTTCCGGCCATCCACGCCTTGCTTTCGTGAAGTGCAGCCCAGGAAAGACGTGGATGCCCGGCACAGGGCCGGGCATGACGTGGAGAGGCGGAAACGTATTGCCGTCATTCCGGGTTCGCGCTTCCACGCGCCCCGGAATGACGATGACATCCGGGAGGTTAAGTAAAATGCGCATGTTCCAGGTTTGCGTCTGCGGGCAGCCGCTGCAGCTCAATGAACAGCCGACGCCGAAGCCGGCCGGCACGGAAGTGCTGCTTAAAGTATTGGCAGCCGGCGTCTGTCACAGCGATTTGCACCTGGCCGACGGATGGTTCGACCTCGGCGGCGGCAAGCGCTTGAGCCTTGCCGACCGGGGCATGAAACTGCCGGTGACGCTCGGCCACGAGAATGTCGGTGAGGTCGTCGCGCTCGGACCCGATGCCAAAGGTGTGAAAGTCGGCGCCCGCATGCTGGCGCATCCGTGGATCGGCTGCGGAAGCTGTGAGGTCTGCCGCCGCGGCGAGGAAAACCTGTGCCGCACCATGCGCAGCCTCGGCGTGTTCTCGAACGGCGGCTATGCCGACTATCTGATGGTACCGCATCCGCGCTATCTGTTCGATATCGGCGATCTTTCGCCGGAGCGCTCGGCGCCGCTGGCGTGTTCGGGCGTGACTACATTCGGCGCCTTGAAGAAAATTCACACGCTCAAGACCGAGCCGACGGTGATCATCGGCGCGGGCGGTCTCGGCCTCATGTGCCAGGCCCTGCTCAAGGCGATGGGCGGGCACAGCGCCATCGTTGTCGATATCGACCCGGCCAAGCGCGATGCCGCAAAAAAGGCAGGCGCGGCGGCCGTGGTGGATGGCGGCGCGCCCGATGCGGCGCAGCAGATCATCGACCTGACGAAAGGCGGCGCCTGGGGCGTGGTCGATCTGGTCGGTTCGTCGCAGAGCGCGCGCGTCGGCTATGACTGCCTGATCAAGGGCGGCAAATACGTGATTGTCGGTCTCTATGGCGGCGATCTCACCGTGTCGCTGCCGCCGATACCCATGCGCGCGCTGACGATCCAGGGATCCTATGTCGGCAGCCTTCCGGAGATGAAGGAGCTGATCGAGCTCGTGCGCCGCACGGGGCTGCCGCCGGTGCCCGTGGCGACGCGTCCGCTTGCGGATGTCAATGCGGTGATGGACCAGCTGCGTGCCGGCAAGGTGATCGGGCGCGTGGTACTGACGCCGAATGGGTGAATAACGGCTGCGAAGACCACTGCACGTCATGGCCGGATCTTGTTCCGGCCATCCACGTCTTTCCTTCTTACCCGTTTGCAAGACGTGGATGCCCGCGACAGGTGTGGGCATGACGGTGAGAGAGACTCGAACTGGATGGAGAAAACGAAATGAACGCGGACGCACTGCGCGCGATGCAGGCGCCGATCAAGGAGCGCTATAAAAGCGATCCGGAGGCCGCGGTCGTCAGGCTCAAGGCGAAGGGCGCGCTCGACGACGCCGGCATCGCCTGCAAGGTGGAGACGGGGCGGGCCCTTGCCGTTGCCGGTCTGCATCCGGCGACGGGCGGCTCCGGTCTCGAGCTGTGTTCCGGCGACATGCTGCTGGAAGCACTTGTTGCCTGCGCGGGGGTCACCATGAAAGCGGTGGCAACTGCGCTCGAAATTCCCTTGCGGTCGGCAAGCGTGACAGCGGAAGGCGATCTCGATTTTCGCGGCACGCTGGGCGTGGCCAAGGATGCGCCCGTGGGTTTTGCGCAAATCCGGCTGCGCTTCGATGTCGATAGCGATGCGCCGCAGGAGAAGCTTGATCAGCTGCTCAAGCTGACCGAACGCTATTGCGTCGTGTACCAGACGATCAGGAACGGCCCGCCGATTGAGCTAAAGTTGGGAAGAGTGTAGGACCTTCGGCGGCGTGGGCCAATCTGGACCCTCAATGTTGTATGCGTTTCTTTCGTCATGGCCGGGCTTGTCCCGGCCATCCACGTCTTTCCTTCTTGCATGCTCGCAAGACGTGGATGCCCGGCATAAAGCCGGGCATGACGATTGGAATTGCCTTTACCGTCACAAAGTCCGTGGCGATTGAGACCTCAATGCCCCCCGACCTTTATTTTGCCCTCACGCTTGTTCTGAAGATGGCGATCACCGCCGGCTTCGTGCTGACCGCGACCATTGCCGCGGAACGGGCCGGCCCTCTGATCGGCGGGCTGGTCGCGACCCTGCCGATCGGCGCCGGGCCTGTTTACGTCTTTCTCGCACTCGACCATGACGCGCATTTCATCGCGCAAAGCGCCGTGGCGAGCCTCGCCGTCAACGCGATCAATGTCATCTTTGCCGTCACCTATTGCGTGCTCGCGCAGAAGCGCTCGCTCGGCGTCAGCCTCGGCGGAACCTATGTCGTCTGGACGTTGCTCGCCTTGCTTGCGACGGCGAAGGAATGGTCGTTTTTTCCGGCGCTGCTAGTTAATGCGGCCGTCATCGCTGTGGCTCTTTATATTGTGCAGCCCTACCGGCACGAGCCGATGCCGCGGCAATATCCGCGCTGGCATGGCTTCGTGCTGCGCGCCCTGATGGTCGCGGCGCTCGTCGGCATTGTCGTGGCGTTCAGCTTCCGTATCGGCTCCTATGGCAGCGGCCTGCTCGCGGTGTTTCCTGTCGTGCTCACCAGCATCATCCTGATTTTCCATCGCCGCGCCGGCGGAAAGCCGACGGCCGCCGTGCTCGCCAATGCGCCCGTCGGACTGCTCGGTTTCGGGATTGCCTGCAGCGTGCTGCACTTTACAGCCGAGCCGCTGGGCGTTGTAGCCGGGCTGTCGCTGGCACTGGCGACTTCGGTCGGCTGGAGCCTCGCCGTGATCACCGCCCGCCGCCACGGACTTGCGGTGTAGTGCATGTCGTTATTCCTGCTCGGCCTGCTGCTGAAGATTGTGATGACGGCCTCGATCGTGGTTGCGGCATCGATCGTCGTCGAACGAAGCGGCCCTTTCATCGGATCGCTGATCGCATCGCTGCCGACGGCCGGCGGCGCCGCCATGATCATTCTCGCGATGGAGCATTCGCCGGACTTCATCGCCAAAGCCGCTGTCGGCAGCATCGTCTCCAATGCGATTGTTGCGATATTTGCGCTGAGCTATGCGTCGCTGGCGCAACGCCGGTCACTGACGGTCAGCCTGGGCTTCGCCTATGTCGTCTGGCTCATCTGCGTCGCGCTGTCGCGTCTCGTGGACTGGAGCGTCACCGGCGCTGTCCTGCTCAATGCCGTCGTCTATCCGCTGACGATTTTCGCCGGCGCGCGCTTCCGTTCCGAGGGCACGATCCGGCGCATCGATACCACCACATCCGATCTCGTCTGGCGCGCCGTTGTCGTGACGCTGTGCGTGATCGTGGTGACAGCCGCCAGCAATTCAATCGGTTCCTATCTGTCCGGCATCTTCGCGTTTTTTCCGGTAGCGATGGGCTCGTTCTTCGTCATCCTGCATCCGCGCATCGGCGGTCCCGCGGCGGCGAGCGTGGCCGCGCATGTGCAGGCCCCGCTGATCGGCCTCGGGCTCAGTCTGCTCGCGGTGCATTTTCTGGCGCAGGCGGTCGGGGTCTGGTGGTCTTATCTCATCGGGCTGTGCATCGGGATTGCATGGAACGCGCTGCTGTGGGTGCTGCGGAGGTGGCAAGCGAAACCATAGATGTCATTCCGGGACGGCCCGATAAGGGCCGGACCCGGAATCCAGATATAGTTTGTGTATGGATTCCGGGTTCGCGCTATCGCGCGCCCCGGAATGACGGCCAAATGATCTCCGCTTAGGCCTACTCCAACAACCCCGCCTCCAGCGCCTTGATCTGCAGCGCGAGATAGCGCGAGAAAATCCGGCACTGTGCGAGACTGCCGGCCGTGAACCAGAGGCCGGGCTGCGCCGTGCGCCGCCACATGTTGCGAAGTTCTCCGCCCTCGTCATAGCCCCATACCGGCCCGACGCGCTCGGCCATGGCATCGCCGAGATAGAGCCGCACCGCTTCCTGCTGGTTCCTGTATCCGGTCGCGAGAACGAGAAGGTCCGCCGGCACAACACGTCCGTCGCGCAGACGCAGGCCTTCGGGAACGAAGCTGTCGGCATCGGCAAATTGCAGCAGCCCGACGGCGCCCGAAATGATCAGCTCCGAGCAGCCGACATTGAAATAGTAGCCGCCGCCGCGGCGCAGATACATCATCTGGAAGCCGGTGTCGTCCTCGCCCTCCCATATCCGGAAGCCGCGCTTTCTCAGCGCCGCGAGCAAGGCCTTGTCGACTTCGACGCCTTTGGCCGTCGAGACCTGATAGGAGCGCCGCAGCACCGGGTACGGAAAAGATGTCGCCAGCAGGTCGCAGTCGTCGAAGGGGATTCCCTCCGAGTAAATCGCGTAGACGCTCTGCGCCTCCTTCAAGCTCACCACATGCGTCTTGCTGCGCTGGATCATGGTGACCTGCGCGCCATGCGCGTGCAGTTCCTGCGCGACATCATGGCCGCTGGTGCCGGTGCCCAGCACCAATGCATTCCGCCCTTTCCATTGCGCGGCGTCCTTGAAGTCGCCCGAGTGAACCTTCATGCCGCGGAACTGGTCGAGCCCTGGCAGGGCGGGCGTATAGGGAATGCTGCTCACGCCGGTCGCGAAGATGAGATGGCGCGAATGCATCACGCGCTCGCCGCCGGCCGTGCGCAATCTCAGCGACCATTGTCCCGCTCTGCCGTCATAGCTGCCGCCGGCGAGCGCAGTGCCGGTCCAGAAATTCAGCTCCATCGCCTCGACATAGGATTCGAACCAGTTCGCCAGCTTGTCCTTCGGGATGTAGACGGGGAATGTCGGCGGAAAGTGCAGATAGGGCAGGTGGTTGACATAGACCTCGTTGTGCAGCGTCAGCGAGTGATAGCGCGTGCGCCAGTTGTCGCCGACGCGCGGATGACGGTCGACGATCAGCGTGTCGATGCCGAGCTGCTGCAGGCGCGCGGCGATCGAGAG
>DATEKG010000048.1:0-12854 GCA_035277565.1 Pseudolabrys sp. | reverse complement strand
CCGCAAAACCGAAAGTCTCGACGGCCACGCAATGAGCGAGCCCGAGCCGCGAGTCGATCGGGCAAGCCCGCCGACGCCGATCCCGCTCACCGTGCTGACCGGATTTCTGGGCGCCGGCAAGACGACCCTGCTCAACCGGCTGTTGAAGGATCCGGCGCTGGCCGAAACAGCCGTGATCATCAATGAATTCGGGGACGTCGGTCTCGACCATCTGCTGGTTGAGTATGTCGGCGACAACATGGTTTTGCTGCAGTCCGGATGCCTGTGCTGCACGATGCGCGGCGACCTGGTCGATGCGCTGGAAACCCTGCTGCGCGATCTTGACAACCGCCGCTGCAGGTTCAGGCGCGTCCTTCTCGAGACGACCGGCCTGGCCGATCCGGCGCCCGTCCTGCACACCGCGATGGGACATCCCTACCTGGTCATGCGCTACCGGCTGGACGGGGTCATCGCTGCGGTCGACGCGGTCAATGGTGAGACGACGCTCGACGCCCATGAAGAGGCCGTCAAGCAAGCCGCCATGGCTGATCGCATCGTGCTCACCAAGACCGACATTGCCGGAGAGAGCCAGATTGATCGTATCACCGCACGGCTGCGCGCTCTCAATCCGGCCGCGCCAATCCTCAAGGCTGCCGACGGCAAGGCCACGCCGGAAACGGTGTTCGGCAGCGGGCTCTATGATCCCGACAGGAAAATTCCCGATGTGAGGAAGTGGCTTGCCGCAGAGGCCTATAGCGGCGACCACCACCATCATCACCATGACGTCAACCGGCACGACGAACATATCGGCTCCTTTGTTCTCACCGCCGAGAATGCGATTCCATCAAGCGCGCTCGACATGTTTCTCGAGCTGCTGTGCACCACCCACGGCACCAGGCTGTTGCGCGTCAAGGGAATCGTGAAACTTGCAGAAATGCCGGACACACCGGTCGTCGTGCACGGCGTGCAGCATGTTTTCCATCCGACCGCGCGGCTTGAGCGCTGGCCGGACGAGGACCATCGCACCCGGCTTGTATTCATTACCCGCGACCTGCCGGAGCGAACCGTACGGGAATTGTTCGAGGCATTCGTGGGCGTTGCCACCCCTGACCGCCCCGACCGCGCCGCCCTTATCGACAACCCGCTCGTTCCGTTCGGCGGCCGCTAGGCCGCATCGCTGTTTCACCGGCCTTGCATGGCGGGCCGGTTGAAATCATGCTGGCCGTGAATCGGGGCTGGGCAACCGTCAAACACCGCCGCTACGGGGAAACGCCATGGAACGGTTATGGCTTCGGCACTATCCGCCTGGCGTCCCTTCGGAAATCGACGCGGCACGCTATCCATCGCTGGTGGCGATGTTCGAGGAGAGCTTCAAGAAATTTGCAGGCAGCGACGCCTGCATCGGCATGGGCAAAACCATAACCTACGGTGCGGTCGATGACGCCTCGCGGGCCCTTGCTGCCTGGCTGCAGAGCCGGGGAATAAAACGCGGGGCCCGTATCGCCATCATGATGCCCAACGTCCTGCAGTATCCGGTTGCGATCGTCGCCATTTTGCGCGCCGGCTGCACGGTCGTGAACGTCAATCCGCTGTACAAGCCGCGCGAGCTCGAGGTGCAGCTCACAGATGCGGGTGCGGAAGCGATCATCGTGCTGGAAAATTTTGCCTCGGTGCTGCAGGAGGCGCTGCCGAACACCGCGGTCAAGCACGTCGTAATTGCCAGCCTGGGCGACATGCTCGGCTCGATCAAAGGCGCCGTGGTGAACAGCGTTGTCCGGTATCTGAAGAAAATGGTGCCGCCGTACTCGATCGCCGGCGCGACAAGATTCAACGATGCGCTCGCCGCCGGGCACCGATTGGAGCTGAAACCGGTCGCCATCGGCCCGAACGATATTGCGTTTCTTCAATACACCGGCGGCACAACCGGCATCGCCAAGGGAGCGATGCTCATCCACCGCAATCTCGTCGCCAATATGCTGCAGGTCGAAGCCTGGAGCCGGCCGCTCCTCGACGTGCCGCCGAAAGTCGATCACATCGTGGTGGTGACCGCGCTGCCGCTCTATCACATCTTCGCGCTCACCGCCTGCCTGCTGCTCGCCGTGCGTGCGGGTGGAGCGTGCCTGCTCATTCCAAACCCGCGGGATATCCGCGCGCTTGCGCACGAGCTCAGCCATCATCGCGTAAACCTGTTTCCGGCGGTCAATACGCTCTACAACGCGCTCCTGAATCACCCCGACTTCCGCAAGATCGACTGGAGCATGCTCAAATGCGCCATTGGCGGCGGCATGGCGGTCCAGAAGACCGTAGCCGACGCGTGGGTCAAGGCGACTGGAAAGCCGATCATCGAAGGCTACGGGCTTTCCGAGACGTCGCCTGTGCTCACCTGCAATCGCGGTGACATCGGCGAATGGACGGGCACGATCGGTTTTCCGGTGCCTTCAACCGAAATTTCCATCCGTGACGACCATGGCCATGAACTGCCGCTTGGCGAACAGGGCGAGGTTTGCGCGCGCGGACCGCAGGTCATGGCGGGTTACTGGCAGCGGCCCGATGAAACGGCAAACGCGATGACGGCGGACGGATTTTTCCGCACCGGCGATATCGGCGTGATGGACACCCAGGGCCGCGTGCGGATCGTCGACCGCAAGAAGGACATGATCAGCGTGTCCGGCTTCAAGGTTTTTCCCAATGAGGTCGAAGACGTGGCGATGAGTTCGGGCGCTCTGCTGGAATGCGCTCTTATCGGCATCCCAGACCAGCACTCCGGCGAAGCGGGCAAGCTCTTTGCAGTCAGGAAAAGGCCAGACCTTACAGCCGAAGAATTGCACGCGTTCCTGGCTGCGCGCCTGGCCGGCTACAAGGTTCCCAGGCAAATCGAATTCCGCGAAGAGTTGCCGAAGACCAATGTGGGCAAGATTCTTCGACGCGCCTTGCGCGACGACGCCGGTCAATCGCATGTCAACTGATGCGGAACATTCAATGACGGCGAGCGCAGAGGAGGTGGTCTCGTTTTGGCGGGAGGCAGGGCCCGACCGCTGGTTCGACAAAAATGCCGAATTCGACGAAGAAATCCGCCGGCGGTTTCTTGCGACCCATGAGGCGGCAGCCGCCGGCAAGCTTTCGAGTTGGGAACAGACTGCCAACGGCGCACTGGCGCTGCTCATCCTTCTCGACCAGTTTCCGCGCAACATGTTCCGCGGGGATGCGCGCGCATTTGCCACCGACCCGTTGGCACGAGCGATTGCCGCGGGGGCCGTCGTGCGCGGGTTCGACAGCCAGGTCCCGAACGAGCTTCGTAACTTTTTCTACCTGCCCTTCGAGCATTCCGAGGACCTGGCCGACCAGGAGCGCGCGGTGGCGTTCAACAAGGCCATCGGCGACGCCGATGGCCTGAAATGGGCGGAAATTCATGCCGACATCATCCGCCGTTTTGGACGGTTCCCGCACCGGAATGCCGTTCTCAGGCGCACGACGACTCCCGAAGAGCAGGCCTTCTTGGACAGCGGCGGCTTCGCCGGTTAGGGCAAAGGCAAATATCGCGCGACCCACCGCAGAAGATTTGATAGCCTCGATAAAACGACCGGCGGCCGCTTGCCGACGTCGATGCAAGAGCCGCCGGCTCCGTGTCAGGGAGGGCGACCCATGCGGTTTTTGGCTCGAGCGCTTCTGCGCTTGCGGACGATCATCTTCATTCCAATCGCAGTAATGGCTTGCGTTGCAAACTCGCGCGCGCAACAGGCCGTCGATGTCAGGGCCAATGAAATCGGCGGCGTTGTAACGGGCTCGAACGGCCCGGAGGCGGGCGTCTGGGTCATTGCCGAGACAACTGAACTGCCCACCAAATTTGCGCGCATCGTCGTCACCGACGACCAGGGCCGCTACCTCATCCCCGATCTTCCGACTGCCGATTACACCGTTTGGGTCCGCGGCTACGGCCTCATTGACTCTCCCAAGATGCGTGCGAAGCCCGGCACGACGCTCGATCTCGCCGCGGTGGTCGCGCCGAACGAAGCCGCCGCCGCGCACTATTATCCGGCTGCCTATTGGTACGCGATGCTGAAGATCCCGCCGGCATCCGCCTTCGGCGGCTCGACCGACATCCCCAAAAATATCACGCAGGATAACTGGCTGCGGCAGATGAACAATGTCGATTGCATCGGATGCCACCAACTCGGTCAGGAAGCGACCCGTACCGTCCCGGCGACGCTCGGAAAATTCAATTCCGGCGAGGAAGCGTGGCAGCGGCGCCTTCTTTCTGGCCAGGCCGGAGAGATGATGACGAACCGTATCGCCGGCCAGTTCGGCGGCGTGCCGTATAAATATTTCGGCGATTGGACGGACCGGATTGCCAGAGGCGAGCTGCCGAAGGCCAAGCCCCCGCGCCCGCAAGGCGTAGAGCGCAATATCGTCATTACGTCATGGGAATGGTCGAAGCCGGACAAGTATCTCCACGATCTGATTTCGTCGGATCGACGCAATCCCGGCGTGAATGCTTACGGACGGCTCTATGGCTCGCCGGAATATTCCACCGACAACATGCCGATTCTGGACCCGAAGACGAACAAGGTTTCGTTTTTCAAAATGCCGGTGCGCGATCCTGAAATGCCGGTTTCGCTGGGGCCCGGCCATGCAGGCGCAGTGAAGCCGGCTGCCGATTCCCCTTATTGGGGCGGCGAAATCCTCTGGGATACGCGGGCAAATAATCACAACTCCATGTTCGACAAACAGGGGCGCATTTGGCTCGCGGCAACGGTGCGCGGGATGGACAATCCGGCCTGGTGCAAGAAGGGCTCGGACAATCCGTATGCCAGGATATTTCCGCTGGACAAGAGTCCGCGGCAGGTCGCGATGTTCGACCCCAAAACAAAAGAATATGAATTCATCGACACCTGCTTTGCCACGCATCACCCGCAGTTCGGATACGACGCCGACAATACGCTTTGGCTTTCGGGCACCGGGCCCGTCGCGGGTTGGGTAAACACGAAGGTGTGGGATGAAACGCACGAGGCCCAGAAGGCAACCGGCTGGACTCCGTTTGTCCTCGACACGAACGGCAACGGCAAGCGCGACGACTACACTGAACCGGGCCAGCCGGAGGACCCGTCGAAGGATATGCGTGTGACGGGAGGCTCTGGACCATATGCGGTTATGCCGAATCCGGCTGATGGTTCGATCTGGTACACCGTGGGCGTATTTGGAGGCCAGGCCGGTTTCATGCGTTTTGATCCAAAGACGCAGCTTTCGGAATTTTTCGCGCTCCCGAAGCCGGGCGTCGGCATTCGCGGCGGTGACATCGATTCGAACGGCGTCGCGTGGGGTTCGGAATCAAGCGGGCACCTTGTCAGCTTCGACCGGCGTCTCTGCAAGGGGCCACTCAACGGGCCGAAAGCAACCGGCAATCACTGCCCCGAGGGTTGGAAGTTCTACAAATATCCAGGACCGGGCTTCGAAGGCTTCGAAGATCGCAGCGTCGAGGCGAGCTACTACACCTGGGTCGATCAGCACAACACGCTCGGGCTCGGGGAAAACGTTCCGATTTCCACCGCGAACCTCAATGATGGCTTTGTTGCGCTCAGGAACGGCCAGATGATTTCGCTGCGCATTCCCTATCCGATGGGATTTTACGCAAAAGGTCTCGATGGCCGCATTGACGATCCCGGTGCCGGCTGGAAAGGCCGCGGCCTCTGGAGCACGAGCGGCGATCGAACACCCTGGCTGATGGAAACCGGCAAGGGTTCGAGCCCAAGAGCCGTGCACATCCAGATTCGTCCCGATCCGCTCGCGCACTGAGGGTCCCAACAATACTGGTCTGCGTGCCGGCGTCGCGGCGACGGACCCTGCATTGCCGGTTTTCCCCTAGGCGAGCGTAGAAGTGCTGGAGTAGCATCGCCACCGATGACGTCACGGCACTTCAAAGTCAGTTGAGGAGTTCTCATGCGACAAGCTGTTTCTGCCGCCCTTATCGCCGCCGGTCTGGCACTTGCGCCTGGTGTCCATGCCCAGGTACCGCCGGGTTATCCGGCCGACTATGCAAAGACCGTGGATGCGGCAAAGAAGGAAGGCAAAGTTGTAATCTATTCGACCACCGACTCCGTCGCCGCCAATCCGCTCATCAAGGATTTCGAAGCGCTCTATCCCGGAATCACGGTCGAGTATTCCGACCTCAATTCGACGGAACTTTACAACCGCTTCATCGCCGAGGCGGCAGCCAATAACGGCACCGGTGACGTCATCTGGTCCTCCGCCATGGATCTGCAGGTCAAGCTTGTCGCCGACGGCCAGGCTGCGACTTATGAATCACCGGAAATCAAGGCGCTGCCGAAGTGGGCCGTCTGGAAGAACGAGGCGTTCGGCACAACCTACGAACCGATAACATTCGTCTATAACAAGCGTCTGGTTCCGCAGGCCGACATTCCCAAGAGCCACACCGACCTGTTGAATCTGCTCAACAGCAAGACCGATTTCTACAAGGGCAAGATCACTGCCTATGATCCCGAACGGTCCGGCGTCGGCTACCTGTTCTGCAACGCCGACATCAAAAATTTTCCGCAGGCGTGGGATTTGTTCAAGGCGATGGGCAAGGCCCAGGCCAAGCTCTACACCAGCGCCGGCGCAATGATGGAACGGGTAACTTCCGGCGAACATCTGATCGCCTATGGAATTTTCGGCTCCTATGCGCTCGGCCGTTCCAAGAAGGATCCCAATCTCGGGATCATCATGCCGTCAGACTACACACTGGTGACGTCGCGCGTCGCCTTCATTTCAAAGAAGGCAAAAAATCCGAACGCCGCAAAGCTTTTCCTCGACTACATTCTGTCGAAGCGCGGCCAGAACATCATTGCCAATCAGGCCGATCTCTATTCGCTCCGCCCGGATGTCGAGGGCGAAGCTACCATCAAGCGCGTCACGCAGCTGATCGGCGACAAGGCGCGGCCGGTGCCGATTGATCAAAGCCTGCTGGAAAATCTCGATCAGACGAAGCGCCTCGCCTTCCTGTCGAAATGGCAGCAAGCCAAGAAGGGGCAGTAGGCGCTCATCTCGTTACCCCGGCGCGGCCGCTAGGCGGTCGCGTCGGGATCGCGGCAGGCTGGGGACCGGGGGCATGTCGATTGTCGTGTACCGGCTGCTTGTGCTTGGCACCACCACACTCTTCGTGGTGGCGCCGCTGTCGCTCGTCGTCTACCAGAGTTTCCTCACGGCCCCGTTCTTCGATCCTTCGGCGAGGTTTGGGCTGCTCGCCTATTCTTTCGTTTTCGCCGATCCGGATTTCTGGCAGGCCTTCTGGACCACGATTGCGATTGCCGGCGGCATGTCGGCGATCGCCGTGCCGCTGGGGGCGCTGCTCGCCTTTCTCATGGTCCGCACCGATGTCCCCGGCCGGCAGTATCTGGAACCGCTGATCCTCGTTCCGATCTTTGTTTCTGCCGTTGTCATCGCTTTCGGTTATGTCGTCGCGATCGGCCCGGTTGGGGTTTTCTCGACCCTTGCGAAGGACATTTTCGGCCTTGTGCCGTGGAATCTTTATTCGTTGTTCGCGCTGATTGCGATCGCAGGCCTGACCCATGTGCCGCACGTCTATCTCTATAGCGCGGCGGCGCTCCGCGGCCTGGGCACCGACCTCGAAGAGGCCGCGCGTGTGTCCGGCGCAAATCCGTTTCGCGTCGCGTTGAATGTCAGCCTGCCGATGATATTACCGGCGATCCTGTTCGCCGGCGTGCTGGTTTTCTTTCTCGGATTTGAGCTGTTTGGCCTGCCTCTTGTCCTGGGCGACCCTCAGGACTTGCTGGTGTTATCGACATATCTGTTCAAGCTCACCAACAAGCTCGGCGTGCCCTCATATCAATTGATGGCCGTTGTCGTGGTTGCAATCATCGCGATCACCGCACCGCTTGTGTTCATGCAGCGTCTCCTGTTGCGGCAGGCGCAGCGCTACGTTTCGGTTCGGGGCAAGGGCCTCAAAACGCAGCCGCTCCCGCTGCACGGTTGGCGCTGGTTTGCCTTCGCCGGGATCGTCTTCTGGCTGTTCGTCACGGTCGCCGTACCCCTTTTCGGCATTACACTGCGATCATTCGTGGTGACGTGGGGCGAAGGCGTAAAGCTTCTCGACGTTCTGACCCTCGACCACTATCGCGAACTCACCGACTATCCGAACGTCATACGCGGCGTCCTGAATACGCTCGGTATCGGGGTCATCGGCGGTGCCATCGCGGTTGCCTGTTACACGGCAATCGCGCTCGCTGTACACCGCTGGAATTCCGGTTGGACACGTCTGGTCGACTATCTCGTGATGGTGCCGCGCGCAATGCCGGGCCTCGTCGCAGGCCTCGCCCTGTTGTGGGTATTCCTGTTCGTTCCTTTCCTGTCCCCACTCAAGTCGACCATGGTGTCGATCTGGCTTGCCTATTCGATCGTCTGGCTTGCCTACGGGATGCGTCTCGTTTCGGGCACCCTGCTGCAGGTCGCACCCGAACTGGAGGAGGCGGCACGAACGGCCGGCGCCAATGATCTGCGGGTCAAACGTGATGTGACCGTCCCCCTGATCAAATATGGAATGCTGGCGAGCTGGCTTCTGATTTTCCTGATCTTCGTGCGCGAGTATTCGACCGGCATCTATCTCCTCGGGCCCGGGACCGAGGTAATAGGATCGCTGCTGGTGTCACTCTGGGGCACCGGCGCAATCGATCTGGTATCGGCCCTCTCTGTCATCAATGTGCTTATGATTGGCGTCGGACTCGCCGTCGCCGTTCGGCTTGGAGTACGCCTGCATGGCTGAACTTACCGTCAAGGACGTCGCGCTCCGCCTCGGCGACAATGAAATTCTCAAGGGCGTCTCCCTCGCGGTCCCCTCAGGCGAGGTTGTGGCGCTTCTCGGACCTTCCGGCAGCGGCAAGACGACGCTGTTGCGCGCCATCGCCGGCCTTGAAATCCCGCACCGCGGCTCGATCGCGATCGGCGACAAGATATTCTTCGACGGTGCGCGCGGGATTCAACTCCCGGCGGAAGAGCGCGGGCTCGGCCTGGTGTTCCAGTCATATGCCTTGTGGCCCCACAGGACGGTGTTCGACAACGTGGCCTACGGTCTGAAGCTGCGCGGCGTATCGGGCTCCGAGATCAAGTCACGCGTGGAAAAAACGCTCTCCCAAATCGGGCTCGGGCATCTTGCCGCCCGCTATCCGCATCAGCTTTCCGGCGGCCAGCAACAACGCGTTGCCATTGCCCGGGCCCTCGTCTACGAGCCGCCCGTAATTTTGCTCGACGAGCCGCTGTCGAATCTCGACGCAAAGCTGCGCGAGGAAGCGCGCGCCTGGCTGCGTACGCTTATTGTGACGCTCGGCCTCTCGGCAATCCACGTGACCCACGACCAGGTCGAAGCCATGGCGATCGCCGACCGCATCGTGCTGCTCGACGCGGGCGTAATCGCGCAGGAAGGAGCGCCAACGACGCTCTATAACGATCCCGCGACCTTGTTCGCTGCTGAATTCATGGGCAGCAACAATCGTCTCGATGGCATATTGCTCGACGGCGCGGGAGGACGTGCGACATTGGAGCTCTTTGGCGAGCGGATGTCCGGCTCGGGCCGCACCAGCGCCGCGAAAGGCTCGAAAGCGACAGGCATCATCCGGATCGAGCGCGTGCGCTGCGCATCGGGTGCGGGACCCAACCGGCTCAAGATGCAGCTCAAGACGCCGATGTATCTCGGGGAACGTTGGGAGCTCGTTTTCGCGCGCGACAATCTCACAGTGCGTGCCTATGCCTCCGCCCCGCTCGAGCCCGGCGAACATTACGTCGAATTCCCACCGGAAGCCCTTTGGATTTTCTAGGCCGACGCATGGCGGAATTTCGTGGCGTCTTTCCGTATCTCGTTTCGCCGATTGCGGCAGATGGCCGCGTCCTTACGGATGTGCTCACAAGGCTCGTCGCGGATCTCGTTAAAGCCGGCGTCCATGGACTGACGCCGCTCGGCTCGACCGGCGAGTTCGCCTATCTCGACCGCAAACAGCGCGAGATGGTCGTACGCGCAACGATCGAAGCGGCCGCCAAACGCGTGCCGGTTGTCGCCGGCGTTGCGTCGACGGCGACCGCGGACGCTGTCGAACAGGCGCGCGCCTATCAAAATATCGGCGCCGACGGCATTCTTGCGATCCTTGAGGCCTATTTTCCGCTCAAGGATGATCAGATCGAATCGTATTTTCGTGCGATTGCGGACGCCGTTGATATCCCGGTCGTGCTCTACACAAATCCGCAATTCCAGCGCAGTGATCTTTCTCTCGACGTAATCGCACGGCTCGCCGAGCATCCGCGCATTCAATACATCAAGGATGCCTCGACCAATACCGGGCGACTGCTCTCGATCATGAACCGCGTGCCGCGCATGAAAGTCTTCTCCGCATCGGCACATATTCCCGCAGCCGTCATGCTGATCGGCGGTGTCGGTTGGATGGCAGGGCCGGCCTGTATCGTGCCGCGTCAGAGCGTGCGGCTTTACGAACTCTGTCGAGCCGGACAGTGGCCTGAGGCGATGGCGCTGCAGCGGGAGCTCTGGCGCATCAATGAAGCTTTCGCGCGGTTCAATCTCGCCGCGTGCATCAAGGCCGGTCTCGAGATCCAGGGTTACCCTGTCGGCAATCCGATAAAGCCGCAGACCGCCCTTTCGCCGGCGGACCGCATGGCGGTCGAGCGCATCCTGCGCGAGATCGAGAAATCGCAGACGTCGTGATTTCACGATCTTCAGGCCGTCCAACCGATTCTTAACGGTTCCTTGCTACGGGATTTCGATGGCCTTGCCGTCGTGAGCGCCGCGTCCGCAGCCGATGCAGAGAGAACCCGTGGCTTTGGCCGAATCCGGAAACGTAAAGCCTGCGCAATCGTCGCCCCTTGCGCGCGTCTTCTCGCGACTGAAGAAGACGCTGTTGGCCGAGCGCAGTGACCGCCGGCTTGCACAGTTCGTTGCGGGCAAGGTCTTTCTTGTACGGGTCGGCAGCGCCCTGCTCGCGCTCATGTCGCAGGTTCTGCTCGCGCGCTGGATGGGCAGCTTCGAGTTCGGAATTTATATCTATGTGTGGACCTGGGTCCTGATGATCGGTGCGCTGTCCGATGTCGGATTGTCGTCATCTGCACGGCGTTTCATCCCGGAATATACCGAGCTGAAGGATTTCGACCGTCTCCGCGGCTTTCTCGCGGGATCACGCTGGTTCGGCTTTACAATCGCAACCGGTATCGGATTGGCGGGCCTCGTCGGCGTGCGCCTGCTGGCACCGTGGCTCGACCATTTCACGGTCGTTCCGCTTTATCTCGCCTGTATCGCAATTGCCGGCTACGGGCTGGTGCAGGTACAGGCCGGAATCGCTCAATCCTACGATTGGCCAAATCTTGCGCTGATGCCGTTTTATATTTGGCGTCAGATCATCATCACCGTTCTCATGGGTGCAGCCTGGCTCACCGGGGCGCCGACCGATGCGGTCACCGCGATGACAATCGCCGTCGTCACGACGTGGGCCGTGACTATTGGCCAACTCGCGATTCTCGACCGGCGCCTCGAAAGCAAGGTCCCGGATGGGCCACGCATCTATGAACCGAAAACATGGTTCGCGACATCATTTCCGATCTTCATCGTGGAAGGGTTTTACCTACTGCTCACATATGTCGATATTCTCGCGCTGGAGCATTTCCGCGCGCCGCAGGATGTCGCGGTCTATTATGCAGGCGCCCGGCTGCTGGCGATTGTCGCCTTCGTTTACTTTGCCATCGCTGGCGCTACGACGCATAAATTCACCGAATATCACGTTTCCGGCGACCGGCAGCGGCTTGTTTCATTTTTTGCCGAAACCGTGCGATGGACATTCTGGCCTTCTCTGATCGCATGCATTGCGATCCTCGCCTTCGGAAAACCGCTGCTGTCGCTGTTTGGCGCCGGCTTTGAGAACGGCTACGGCGTGATGTTCATTCTTGCGATCGGAATGCTTGCGCGCGCCGCGGTTGGTCCGGCCGAACGACTGCTCAACATGCTCGGCGAGCGCAGCCAATGCGCGATTGTGTATGCCATAGCATTCGCGATCAATCTCACGCTTTGCGTATTGCTGATTCCACGCCACGGCATCGTGGGCGCCGCTATCGCAACGTCAACTGCAATTGTCGCCGAATCCGTAATGTTCTTCTGCGTGGCAAAACGGCGGCTGGGTTTTCACATCTTCATTCTCGGCCGGCGCGGTTGAGGTCACGCACGCTCGCGCAACAGGCGGCGAATAACCTTGCCGGTAGTCGTCATCGGCATATCGTCGATGAAAGCAACCTCGCGCGGATACTCGTGTGCCGACAGGCGCGTCTTCACGAAAGCCTGAATTTCGGCAGCGAGCGCATCAGAGGCGGCATGGCCCTTTTTCAGAACAATGAAGGCCTTGACGATTTCGGTTCGCAGCGGATCGGGCTTGCCCACCGCAGCCGCCAAAGCCACAGCCGGGTGACGGATCAGGCAGTCTTCAATTTCTCCGGGGCCGATGCGGAACCCGGCAGACGTGATGACATCATCATCCCGGCCGACAAAACTGATGTAGCCGTCCTCGTCCATCACGCCTTGATCACCGGTCGTCATCCAGTCGCCGATGAATTTTTCACGTGTGGCATCCGGCTTGCCCCAATATTCCAGGAACATCACAGGGTCGGGACGCTTGACGGCAATCTGACCTGTTTCACCCGGCTTTAGCGGTTTCCCGGCGTCGTCGATTACCGCGACAGTATGCCCTGCGACCGGCTTGCCAATTGCACCAGGCTTCGAAACATTGATTGCACCACAGGCTGAGAGCACGATATTGCACTCGGTCTGGCCATAGAATTCGTTGATGACCAGACCGAATGCGGACTTACCCCACTCGTAAGTC
>DATEKG010000047.1:0-10208 GCA_035277565.1 Pseudolabrys sp. | reverse complement strand
ACGTGTTCCCAGTTCACAAGGTGATCGAGGAACGCCTTGAGATAATCGGGCCGGCGATTGCGGTAGTCGATATAGTAAGAGTGCTCCCAAACGTCGCAGCCGAGAATGGGCGTCGCTCCGTGCACGAGAGGATTCTCGCCGTTGGGTGTCTTGCTGACGGCTAATTTGCCATCCTTGACGGCAAGCCAGGCCCAGCCTGATCCGAACTGGGTCACGCCGGCCTGCGTGAAATCCTCTTTCATCTTCGCGACGCCGCCGAGGTCGCTGTCGATCCTGGCCTTGAGCTTGCCGGGAATCTTGTCGCCGCCGCCGTTCGGCTTCATCCACTTCCAGAAATGCGTGTGGTTGTAGTGCTGGCCGGCATTGTTGAAGAGACCGGCATTCTTGCCGAATGAGCCCTTCACGACCTCTTCGAGCGATTTGCCTTCCAGCCCGCTGCCTTCCAGAAGCTTGTTGCCGTTGTCGACATAAGCCTTGTGATGCTTGTCATGATGATATTCGAGTGTCTCGCGTGACATGTATGGCGCGAGCGCATCGTGGGCGTACGGCAGATCGGGCAACTTGAATGACATTATATCCTCCTGGACACCACAAAAGCTGATTTCGGAACAAACCGTCCCCGGAAGGAAACCGGTCCGTCGCAGGCGAGTTCCTTAAGCAATCTAATTAGGCGGTGGCGCGCCCGGGAGCAACGGCTCAACGCGTCACGGCAGGCCCGGTCCTTGGCCAGATCGTAGGCCCCGGTCCTTGGCCAGATCCTTGGCCAGATCCTTGGCCTTGACTGCGGGGCATTGCGTGCCGCCCATAATGACGTTGGCCGCGGGAGGTACTATAGTGGTTGCCGGGGGCGGCCGAAAAAGCGGGAATTTTACATTGCCAGAATGATTTAGCCGGGAGAAACCACGGCGAAACTTGCTGGTTGGTTGTTCGGAGCTGAGGAGAGGGTTTGGAAATATGCCGGTTTTGTTGTGTGGCGTCGGCGTATTCGCGCTCGTTGCCGGGCTCGTCATGGTCGGATTTGGCGTTCCGATCAACGAATTCAGCTTCGGGAATACTCTGATCAGCGCCGGTACCACGGCGATCATCGGCGGTCTCGTCATTATCGCGCTTGGTGTGACGGTCGGTCAGCTGCGGCGCATCGCCGAGGCCCTTGCCCATCAATCGCCGGCCGCTTTTGCGCAGCGGGAAATTTCCGAACCACCGGCCGCGTCGGGCCGTGTCGCTCCTCAGGCACGGGCCCGGCCCGATCCGAGATCCGAAGCCCCGGCGTTTCCGGGCGCGGCGGCTGCAGCGCCACCGGTGCTGTCTGGCGAAAGACGGCCTGAACCTGGCGTTGCGCCGACGCTGCCAAATCCGGAGGAGACTTCGTTTACGGTCGATGACGAGGTTTCGCTGTCGCCGCAACATCCGCTCAATTCCCCTGCACCGCAGCCGCCCGACCTTGCCGGGCGTCCGCGATTGCCGGGTTCGACGCCTTTCGGTGCGCCTGCGCAAAACCTGGACGAGCGCGGGCCGGAAGCGCCGCCGGCGTGGCGTTCGCCGCCGTCGTCGCCTTCATCGCCGCAGCCGCGGCCGGCCGCGCGCTTTGACGCCATGTGGCCCGCGGATGCAAAGGCTGCGAAGGGGCCGATTCAGGGGGAAAACAAGACGAATCCGCATTCCGCAAACGCGGCGGGTCCCGCCATGGCGAAGCGGAGCGAATCCGAAACGCCGAAACCCCGCGCTGTCGCAGTGCTCAAATCCGGCGTCGTCGATGGAATGGGATACACGCTCTATGTTGACGGCTCGATCGAGGCCGAACTGCCGCAAGGTACGCTGCGCTTCGCCTCCATCAACGAGCTGCGCAGCCATCTCGAGAAGAATTCATAAGAGCATCTGAGCGTCTTCGGTTCCGGTCTAGTGGCGGATTGTTTCGTTTTTCTTTGTCACAATGAGCCTTGGTCGCGTCTAACCAATATTTGTCGCTCGAAGCCGTTAGCTTCTTCTTGCAACCATAGAAGTGGGCTAGTATTTTCAAATATAGGTTCGGCTTGGAAAGTCATCGTGATGATGACGGCCGAAGATGATCTGTCTTTTCGCGCTGCCTTCAAGGGCAGCCGTCATTGAGCGAGGCAATTTCAATGGCTGACAGCGTGGCCGACGGAAACTACATAGAACTGACGGCGGAAATCGTTTCGGCTTACGTCAGCAACAATACCGTTCCTGCTGCGGAGATTCCGGGCCTCATCAATCAGATTCATACTGCCCTGACGCGCGTGTCCGGTAAGCCGGCCGAAGGTACGAACGAACCTCCGAAGCCGGCCGTGTCGGTCAAGAAATCGATCACACCGGAATACATCGTCTGTTTGGAGGACGGGAAGAAGTTCAAATCGCTCAAACGTCATTTGCGGACCCAATACAGCATGACGCCTGAGCAGTATCGCGAGAAGTGGGGATTGAACGCCGATTACCCCATGGTGGCTCCCAATTATGCGGCAGCGCGCTCGCAACTTGCGAAGCAGATGGGTCTCGGTCAGCAGAGGCGCAGGCGCGCAAAATAGACCGACAGGCGCCCCGACGGCACGCCGCACTTTTCAAATCTGTGGACAGAGTCCGGAGCAGCAGCGCCGGAGACCGCCTTGGCGCGGCCGCGCGGCCGGCCGCGTCAATAAACTTATCCCCGGTACTGGAATTTCGGCGATCATGTAGGTAAATAATCCTATGGGAGACTATGCATGACGCTGATCGAAATATCGCGAGAGCTGCCGACACGGATCCGCCCGCAGTCCTGCGAAAGTGATCTCTGCAAGGCAATCCAGCATATGGTGGCTGCGGGTCTCACCGTGCCATTTGAAGACATTTGCTGCGCGTCCCGAGGCCGCGCCTCGGTCGCGTTTGCGCGGCAGACTGCGATGTATCTTGCTCATGTCGTGATGGGACTGAACTACAGCGAAATCGGCCGCGTGTTCGGACGTGACCGTACGACTGCCGCATATGCCTGCAGGGCGATCGAGGACCGGCGCGACCATCCGAATACCGACGCACTGCTGCAATCCCTGGAAGATGCTCTTCGCAGCTTTGCGGCAAAGCGGGAGCAGGTTCGATGACAGACGATCACGGTCAGACAGAACAGATGCCCGGCAATGAAGGTCCGGAGGTTGGGCGCTATCGGGCTCAACATCTTGCATTGGCGGAGCGCGAGATTGCGACCGAGGATGGCAAACAGCGGGTCGTTTTCGACGAAGGTGAAAGTCCATTGGTCTGGCTTGCACGCCGCCGGGGCCGCGATGGGCGTGCATTGGTCGAGCCGCATCAGTTGCAGGCGGGCGAACGGCTGCGCAGGGATTTCACTTATGCCAGCCTCATGCCAACTACGACTGCCAACTGGTCAAATCCCACCGCTGCTACGCGCCGCAAGGGCGGATATCGCGAAGGCACACCCACCGACACGATGGTTGCGGCGCGGCAGCAGGTTCACCTCGCGCTTGATGCTGCCGGTCCGGAATTTGCCGGCCTGCTGGTCGACGTGTGCTGTTTTCTCAAAGGCCTCGAGGATATCGAGCGGGAACGCGCATGGCCGGCGCGCTCGGCAAAAATCGTGCTGCGCCTTGGACTCGAACGGTTGGCCCGCCATTATGGCTATACTCAGCAAACACGCGGAAGCGCGCGCACATCGATCCGCATCTGGGTCGAGGACGAATGCGCCAGCGTTGAATCGGTCTGATCAGGCGACCGTGGCGAGCGCGGCGCCCGCCTCTGCGCGAATACGCTCCACCATGGAGCGCAAGCCGTTGGAACGCTGTGGTGTGAGGTTTTCTTTCAACCCCATGCTGTCGAAAAGCGCAAGCGCGTCGGTCGCAAGTATATCGCGCGCGCTCTTGCCGGAATAAAGGGCGAAGAGAATCGCAATCAAGCCGCGCACGATATGCGCATCGCTGTCGCCTTCGAATGTAAGGACCGGCCCCGTCGAACCATTGGGTTTCACATGTGTGAGCAGCCACACCTGGCTGGCGCAGCCCTGCACCTTGTTGGCCTCGACATGTGCGCTTTCCGCCAATGGCGGCAAGGTGCGCCCGAGCTCGATGACGTAGCGATAGCGATCATCCCACTCGTCGAGCAGCGCAAAATTCTCGACAATTTCATCAATGCTGGTCATGACGCCACTTATATATGCTTATTGGCGTCGTAGCCAAAGACCTGAACGCGGCAGCCGGTTCGTGGGCCGAACCCGTCAAAACCGCCTTTAGGCTGCAGGTCCGGCAGTCCGCGAGTCACGTCGCGGCGGCAGTGGCACCGGTGCGCGGTACGCAGGCGCCATATCCGATGGCGTCAATGTTCCCTGGGTCGAGCCTGTCACCGTCTGCTTGTCTGCCTTCTCTTTTGAGACGGCCTTCTCGCGAATCTTGCTGATGAATTCATAGAGCGTGCGTGCGCCGGCCTCGGCCTTATGGCCTATAGCGACCGCGACCTTGCCGCCGGTGACGCAGGCGTCGGGCTGACGTTCACAAAAACCGCGCGCATCCGTAACGGCGGCGCTCGCCAGCGAGACAGCCTCGGTGGCATCGATTTGAGAATCGGGCGGCGTCGATTTGGTGCCGCCTGGAAGCAGCAAGCAAACCACGCACAGCCAGAATGCCATTCGCAACAGAAAGAACATGACCCGACCCGTCACTTCACCCCGGCGACCTATGCATCGCCTTTGAACTAAAACATAGCAGAGATGATTGAAGCTGTTGTTGGAAATCCCGGGCGCTTTTTGCTCAAAGTCGACTGGCATTTTCGCCAAATCCTAGATGTCGGCATTTGACGAAAATTTTAATCACCGGCGATTTTTCCATTTTCATCATGGCCTTTGCGTTGCCGGTCATGGTTACCGGAGCGGTAACGATTGGCCGCGCGTTGCCTTCACCGCGATTTACGGCAACCGAAATTTCACCATGCCCTGCGAATGGCCCGGGCGCGGCGGTCAAAGCCGGTCCGGCGCCGGTGCACGGGCGTCAGGCGCCCGGAAACCTTAGTCATCGCTTAATCGACTGTGCCCTAGGGTCTCAGCGCGACATAGGGGCGCGTCTGCCGGCAGGACGTGACAGGGACCGTGGGTTTGCTCACGCCAGTGTGGAATTATGTTGATGCCTTGGTGCCGTTGACGGCGCGCCAGGATGCATTGGCCACCGCGCGCTATCGGGCTTTCATCTCTCCACGTTTGTTCGGCTGTCTGGCCTCGCTGGCGGGGTTGCCGGTCTATGTCGCAATCCGCGGCGTTCCGACGGCGCCTGAATTCGGCGTCTTCGTGTGGCTCACCATCCCGGTCCTTGTTGTCTATTACCTTGCCCGGACTGGACGTTACGAGGCCGCGCATATTCTATCATCGCTCTCCTTGACCGGCGCGGTTACTCTCGTTGCGCTCTTCTCAGGTGGCCTGACGTCATTTGCGTGCGCTTGGCTGATGATCGTGCCGCTCGAATCCGCGGTCACGGGCTCGCGGCGCCTGGTGTTTGCCGCTGTTGCCGCCGTCCTCACGGCCGTTGCCGGACTGCTGCTGCTCGATATCACAGGATTGTTGCCTGCGGCGGCTGCAAACGAGCGGGTGCTCGGCGCCTTCGGGCTTGTCTCGGCCTGTCTGTACGGCGCCGGTCTCGCGCTCGCAGCCGAGTCACTGTCGCGTGCCGGTTCATTGTTGTTGGACGAGGAAAAGTGCCGCTACCGGATGCTTGCGCGCGACATGTCAGATGTCATCCTTTGTTACGGACGCAACGGCGCCGTGCTGTTTGCATCGCCTCCGGCTGAAATGCTGTTTGGCGCGCCAGTGAGCGGGCTTACGGGACACGGACTGTTGGACAGGGTGCATGTCGCCGACCGGCCGGCCTATTTGACCGCCCTTGCCGATTCTGCGGCTCTTGCTGAAGAGCGGTCGCTGGAATTCCGGATCCGGCAAGATGCCGGAGCCGGCGGTCCTGGCAGGTATATATGGGTAGAGATGATGTGTCGCCCGCAGGACGGCGCTTCTGATTCCGCTCGTTCGAACCGCGACGTCATCGCTGTTCTTCGTGACATCAGCGAAAGGAAATCGCAGGAACAGTCGCTTGAGGGCGCGCGGAGCCGGTCCGAACGAGCGGGCGCTGCCAAAAGCCAACTTATCGCAACGATGAGTCACGAATTGCGGACACCGCTTAATGCCATTATTGGCTTCTCCGAAATCATGATGAATAACGCGCAGAATTCCGACGCGCGGACTCTGGAATATGCGCGGCTGATCAATATGTCGGGGCACCACCTCCTTGCCGTCGCCAACGGCGTGCTCGATGTATCGCGATTGGAAACCGGCAACTTCACAGTGGCGCCGGAATCTTTTTCCCCCGGTCCGGCGATCGAGAACTGCGCAGATATGCTCGCGCTCAAGGCGCGCGAAGCCGGCGTCGAAATCAAGCTGCGTCTGGGACGAGGTCTCCCGGATGTCACCGCTGACCGGAGGGCGTTCAACCAGATCCTGATCAATCTTGTTTCGAATGCCATAAAGTTCAATCGCCAAGGCGGGGACGTCGCGATTACCGCACAGTGCGAGGGAGCCCAGCTTCTATTGTCGGTTGAAGACACCGGTATCGGCATTGTGGAATCCGATTTGCTGCGGCTGGGGGAGCCATTCTTCCAGGCGTCCTCTTCTTATGATCGCCACTATGAGGGTTCGGGCCTGGGCCTTTCCATCGTGAGGGGCCTCCTGGAGCTCCACGGCGGCGTCATGGAGATTTCGAGCCGCTTCGGCGAAGGCACGCGGGTCAAGATCCGGCTGCCGCTCGACTGCGCAGCGACAGCGGCAAGGGAGCAGGCAGGTCCGGATGCGAATATTTCCAGGCTAATACAGTCGACCGCAAAAAACTGGATGAAGAAAAGTGCGTAGGCGCTCCAATAGCAGGGACTCGGACAGATTTGAACGCGCCGGCCGGCTTGCGGCTGCTATTGTGCAGCGGCCGCGCGAAGCTGTCGCCATCTTTATGTCGACGATCGCAGTATTTGCGATTCTCACCAATGCGCTTTTCCTGCAAAAAGGGCCGCATCCGGCGCCGATTTTTGCAACCCGCTACCTGCTTCAGAAAGAGGCTGCATTGCCTCCGCGTCTGCACTCCGCACAGACCGCGCCCGTAACAGATCCGGCTTCGCATTCGCGCGTGCAGCTGATCACCAACATCCAGCGCGAGCTCTCCCGCAAAGGCTATTACGATGGCCCCGCCGACGGCATTTGGGGCGCAAAGACGGACGCCGCGGCACGCGATTTTGTCCAGGCCGCGGGTGGCAAAATCAATCCGGATGCCAATGAGGTCCTGCTGCGCGCCATAACGGCGTCTGGCCCAAAGTCGGCCGGCTCTGCTCCGGCAAGTACGGCGCCAGCGGACCCGATCGCAAAACTTATCGCGCCGTCAAAGCGTGTCATGGCGGTCCAGCGGGCCCTGTCGGATTTCGGCTACGGCCAGATCAAGCCGACAGGCAATTTTGACCCGGACACCAAAGCAGCGATCGAGAAATTTGAACGCGATCATCACCTGCCTGTGACCGGGCAGATTTCCGACCGCTTCATACGCGAGCTCGCCGCAATGACCGGCCGTCCGCTGGAGTGATTGGCGCCGCGACACCGCGCCATGTTACTGAAGCCAATGCGGTTGAAATCCGGCATATGGGTTGCGGCTTATTTGCGGCGCTGCGGCGTCGAAGGCGTTTTTGCCGCGGTCCGTCGGCGCGGGGCTGAAGAAGCGGGCGCCATCTTCATCAAGATCAACAGGCTGGACGGCACCGGAGTTTTGTATGGGCCTGCGCCACAATCCGCATTCGAAGATGCTCGGCCGGTTGACCGGATATTCGCCGCAATCGCCGGAGCCAGGGAGCCGGCGCAAGACGCCGACATCGAGGCTCGTCTCGTCAAGGAGATTCGTTTCGATCCTGACGTCTGGATCATCGAGGTCGAGGACCGAGCAGGCCGAAGCTACCTCGACAATGTCATGGCCTAGCTTGCTTCAGCGCCGATTTATTTTCAGCCGAGTTGTCTGCAAGTTGCGGACTGGTGTTACGCGGGATGGGGTTTGCCGCGCTACTGCGCGTTGGCCCCGTCTTTCATCGTCCCAATAAACAGGCTCGTGCGATCGCCGCGCCGGCACGATGTCCGCGCGCCATATGCTCACCATGTGCTCTGCCGCCGCGACATTAATGTCAGCGTAGAACATATTGAGTTCATAAAGTCTGCGGACGGATTGCCCGATCTCGGGATTCAGGAAGAGAAGTATCCGCTGAAGGATTTCAGCCGGCATGCCAAGCGCCTTGGCGGCAACGACGACCGGCTCACCGGAGGAGTCTTGCGTGATGCGTTGCGCGAGCCCCCGACTGATGCCGAGGGCGCGTTCGAGGACGCGGCTGAATTCGGCCGGGTCGCGTCTGAGTGCGGCAAGTTCCAGCCTGCGTACGAGCTCACTGGCCGCCGGCATGGGCCTGGGAGCGGATGGCTGAACGGTCACATCGAGATTGATGACGATGAGCCGCCGCTCCTCGGGTGACGCGGAGAAGAACAATTCGATGAGTTCAGGGTCGGCACCGGGCGCAAGCGAGCCGGCCGGCTCCGCGACAAGCTTTGCAAGAAGCGCCTCCGGCGCTTTTGGATAGTCGCGGAGCTTGGTAACGACAATTGCCCGGGTTTGCTCGTCAACGGTATCGATCAGGCCCTGAACCAGCTCGACATACTGGGTCTCTTCCTCGGCAGAATGGCTGGGGCGCTGCAGATAGAGATCGGTCAAAACCCGCAACAGGGTGGGGCGCACATCGACGCCATTGCGGCAGGCCAGGTCGACCAGGCTGTCGAGAGGAACAGACGCTGAAGTCTTTGCCATGACTCGGGACGCCGACGATACAGGATAGATCGCGACAATAGTCCCGGGGCGTTAGCAGAGCGTTAACCTTGCAAGTCCTTTAATCGCACAAGTGCGCCAATCCGGCGGCCTCGTGCGGATCATTCGCCCGGGGCGAAAGGGGGGGACTGCAATGGGCGAGGTCATCCGGTTTCCCGACGAGGTGAGCCCGCGCGGCAAATATGTCGACGCCAACACCGAGCCGGCGACCGTAATCATTTTGCCAGTAATCCGCATCGACCGCGATCCGGATGGTTCGAATGGATTTGAGCCGCATAGCGGCAATAACCCGGGCCGCCGGCGACGACGTCGGGCCGCACGCTGACCGCGGCTAAAACGAACAATAACGATGCAAATTTTCCAGCCGCTGCAATTTCAGGGAAACGGCTGGCGAAATTTTGCTGTGCTTGTAGCCATATCGTTACTGAGCGGTTGTGCGAATAGCGATTTCGGAGAAGTGAATCAGACGCTCGTTACGGACGGCATTCACGACTGGATCGGACGCAGCTCATCCGGTCCTCATCCGGTACCTGCATCAAAATTCGAATATACCGACGATGAACGCAGCCTTCGCGACCTTGCCTATCCGTTGATCGAGCCGCCTTACGATCGGCAGCAATGGTATTCGGTGGCCGGTGAATACGGGCTCTATCATTCGAACATGGCGGACTATCGAAAATATTTCGAGCGTATCATGGACGAATGTCATCGCTCACCCTCGGCCGTCTATGCCCGGCTGACCGACGATATTCGAAACGACATTACGCGCCTGTCACAGTTCTTCGAGACAGCAGGGCGTGTCATCGATATGGACCAAAAGCGGCAGAAGAGCTTCGCCTTTGTTTCTGCGCTCAACAAGTTCGAACGTGCAAATGCGCTACGGCGAATTCGGGAGAACGTTCATGTGATTGGGATCGTGCGTCAAAGCCTGGACGATCGAGTCGCGTCATATCATTTCGCGCTCGAGCGGCTGGTCATTGCCACGCCGGCGCCGCAAGCGGTGGAAGTCGAGCGGTCGCTAAATCTCCTGCAGAGCCAGATTGCGCGTTACCAGACGCTTCCGCCGACATGGATGCGCGAACCGAGCCTGGCTTCGGCAAACTGACTTTTCATTACCTTCTTGAACCGGCCGGCTGGGTTTCCCGCGTGCAGCGCGATGCCGCGACGGCGGATTGTGCGGCCGGCAGCAAGCCGGGCTCGGCCGCGAGCGCCCGAATGGCGATAATCCCGGTCGTTGTTGGAGATTCCACAATCAACCGGTCTGCCGCCGTTACTTCTTCGTCTTCGGGGACCTGCTCGTGCTGGGCGGCGGTCATAAGGTCAAGCTCAATGACACGGCGGCCG
>DATEKG010000046.1:0-11540 GCA_035277565.1 Pseudolabrys sp. | reverse complement strand
CGAGGCACCGGACGATTACCGGCACCGGATGATCGTGAATGTCGTGGCGTTCGTCTTCGTGGCCGCCCTTATTGGGGCTGGTATTTGGCTGGCTGATACAATGGCGTCGCTGCGAAAAAATCAGGATTGCGTGCTGTCGGGGCGGCGCAGCTGCGCGCCGATCGAGACCAGCAAAGACCGATGGTGAGGCCGGTTCGACCCAATGCCCGCTTCCCCGCCCAAAACTCGCCCAATGGCGGCCGGACGGCTAAGTGGCCGTCGCCATTGAACTCTCCCCCCTGCTTCGCTATACGGGCAGCCAATCGTTTTGCCTAGAAGTGAGATCGGGGGCTGTGGCGCGGGCTTGGGCGCGTTGGCTGCCCGCTTGCCAGAACTCCAGATCAACCAGAGAGTTACCGATGTCTTCGACGTTCGACACCATCGCCAATATCATCGCCGAAACCTGCGATATCCCCCGCGACTCTATCAAGCCCGAGAGCCATGCGATCAATGATCTGGGCATCGACAGCCTGGATTTTCTCGATATCGCTTTTGCGATCGATAAGGCCTTCGGCATCAAGCTTCCGCTGGAGCAATGGACCCAGGAAGTGAATGACGGCAAGGCGAGCACGGATCAGTATTTCGTGCTGAAGAACTTGAGCGCCCGCATCGACGAGCTCGTCGCTGCCAAGGGAGCCTGAAGCGCGGGTCACATGCGTCTTGAGTACTTCCAGCTGATTGACCGGATCGCCGAAATCGATCTCGCCGAACGCACAATCAGCACCGAGGCGACGGTTCCAACCACCAGCACAATCTTCGAAGGTCACTTCCCCGGCTTCCCGCTGATGCCCGGCGTGCTCCTGATTGAAGCCATGGCGCAGACATCCGGCTGGCTGATCGTCGCCGCCAATCGTTTCGAACGCATGGCATTTCTCGCGGCGGCAAAAGACGCCAAATTCCGGATGTTCGTCACTCCCGGACAGAAACTCGCTGTGGATGCGAAGCTTGTCCACGAAGGCTCAGGTTACGCCATTACCGAAGCCGTCATAAAACTGGATGGGAAAGCGATCTGCGACGCCACGCTGACGATGCGTGTCCTCGATTTTCCAAACGAGGAGATGAAGCTGAAAATGCGCGAGACCGCCGCGCTTGTCGGTTTCCCGGCTAAGGTGCCGGCCGATGGCTGACAGCTCACGTGAAGTCTGGATTACCGGCGTCGGTATCGTTTCTTGTCTCGGCGAAGGAGGCGAAGCGCATTGGCAGAAACTCATGCAGGCCAGGCCCGCAGCCGATGCCACCACGTTTGCCCCGTTCGTCGTCCACCCGCTCGCACCGATCAATTTCGATGCACAGATCCCGAAAAAGGGCGATCAGCGCCAGATGGAGAATTGGCAGCGCATCGGCGTCTACGCAGCCGGGCTTGCGCTCGACTCGGCAGGCGTAAAGGGCAACACCGAAATTCTCGCGCATATGGACATGATCGTTGCCGCCGGAGGCGGCGAACGCGATCTAACGGTCGACTCGAACATATTGAGTGGGATCAAGCGCGCGGCAAACCCGGCGGCCTTTCTCAACGAACGCCTCATGAGCGATCTGCGGCCAACCTTGTTCCTCGCGCAATTGTCCAACTTGCTGGCCGGCAATATTTCAATCGTCCATGGCGTGACAGGGTCGTCGCGCACATTCATGGGCGAAGAATCCGCTGGCATCGATGCTGTACGCATCGCACATGCGCGTATCGGCGCCGGACAAAGTGAGGTCGCGCTGGTCGGCGGCTCCTACAATGGCGAACGTCCGGATCTTCTGATGCTCTATGAGTTTGCGCAATTTGCTCTCAAGCACAAATATGTCCCGGTTTGGGAGCGCGATAGCGGCAATGGCGGTTTCGCGATGGCTTCGCTCGGAGCTTTCCTGATACTGGAATCGCGAGAACACGCCGAGAAACGCGGCGCCAAATCATTCGGTCGCTTGACCGCTGTTGTCTCCGACCGCGCCGCTCGTACCCCGGGCACGATCACGCAGACGCTATCCCGGCTTTGGGATCGTATCGGCGGCAACGTTGAACCAGCCCATGCAGCGATCCTGAGCGGAGCGACGGGCGTAAACCCGGCAACGGCCGAAGAGCGCAAATTCTTTGAAGCTCATCCCGACCTTGCCGTTCGCGCCACCGGCTCATATCTGGGCCATGGGCTGGAACCGCAATTCCCCATGAATATCGCCTTGGCCACGGCCGCTCTCGGTCATGGTAGTCTGTTTCCCCCGCACGATAAGACCGGGCTTGAACGGGAGATGGACGGCGAATTGACGCAAGTCGTCGTTACGGGAGTTGGACATTGGCGCGGCGAAGGCCTCGCCTTGGTGGAAAAGCCTCGCTAGGGGAGCGCGAATACAATGGCACCGAAAACGGACAAAATGGGACGGCCCATTGTGGTTGTGACCGGGCTCGGCGTGGTCACCTCGCTCGGAGCCGGAAAGACAGAAAATTGGGCGAAACTCACGGCGGGACAGTCCGGAATCAAGACCATAACGCGTTTTCCCACTGACGGGCTGAAAACCCGTATTGCCGGGACAATCGATTATCTGCCGCCACAGCCGTGCGCCGCCGCCCTGACTGAGTCCTTTGCCGAACGCGCCGCCGAAGAAGCAATCACGCAGTCCGCGCTGGGCGCAGCCGGCCGATTTCCAGGACCGCTATTTCTGGCGGTGCCGCCGATCGAGATGGAATGGCCACAACGCCTCGAGATCGGGGCCAAATCCGGCGCGAATGACAGCGTCACTTATGCCGACCTGCAGCGCGTCAGCGCTGACTTTCCGGACTTTCATCGACGTTTTCTGCTCGGCTCCGTGGCCGACAACCTGGCCGAGAAATTCGGGACCCAGGGCTCCCCGATATCCCTTTCGACCGCGTGCGCCTCGGGAGCGACCGCGATCCAGCTGGGCGTCGAAGCAATCCGGCGTGGTGAGACGCAAGCGGCTCTTTGCGTCGGCACCGACGGGTCGATTAACCCGGAAGCTGTTATCCGCTTTTCGCTATTGTCTGCGCTTTCGACAAGCAATGATGTGCCCGAGACCGCGGCGAAGCCCTTCTCCAAGAACAGGGATGGCTTCGTAATGGCGGAGGGTGCCGGGGCGCTCGTTCTTGAAAACTACGAGGCCGCAAAAGCGCGCGGCGCAAAAATACTCGGTGTCCTCGAGGGGTGCGGCGAAATGACTGACGCTTTCCACCGCACGCGCTCAAGTCCGGACGGGAAGCCCATCATCGGCTGCATTGCAAACGCCATCGCAGATGCCGGCCTGAGGCCGGACGATATCGACTACGTCAATGCTCACGGCACCAGCACACCGGAAAATGACAAGATGGAGTATCTTGGCTGTGCGACCGTGTTCGGTGAACGCGTGAAAACCCTGCCGATTTCATCCAATAAATCCATGATCGGTCATACATTGTCAGCAGCAGGTGCCGTCGAGGCTGTCTTCACGCTCCTGACGCTGCAACAGCAACGCATTCCACCGACGATCAATTACACAATTCCGGATCCGGCCATCCCGCTCGATGTTGTGCCGAACAAGGCCCGAGACGCAAATCTCCGGCACGCTATCTCGAATTCCTTCGGCTTCGGAGGTCAAAACGTTTCACTCGTCATGGGGCTTGAGCCGGCGTAAGGCGGCGAGCCAGGTCACCATGCGTGCGTTACGACTGATCGCCGATCGAAAGCTCGAGCTTGCCGACATCCCGCCCCCGCCGCCGCCCGGAGGCGACGAGGTGCAGGTCGGGATCAAGGCGGTTGCACTCAACCACCTCGATCTATGGGGCTACCGCGGAATGGCGTTTGCCAAGCGGCAGCTGCCGCTTGTTGTCGGCGCCGAAGCTTCTGGTGAGATCGTCAAGACCGGAAGCACCTCCAGTAAATTCAAGCCCGGCGACAAGGTCGTCATGTACGGCGCAATGACCTGCGGAAAATGCGCAGCCTGCCGCGAAGGCCGCGACAATCTTTGCGAGAATGTCGGCGGCATCATGGGCTTTCATATCGATGGATTCGCACGCGACCTGATCAATTTGCCGGCGCGGCTGGCTATTCCGGTACCGGACGGCGTCTCGCTGCGTGACGCGGCCTGCGCACCAATCGCCTTCGGCACGGTGGAGCACATGCTGTTCGACAATGCCAAACTAAAACCGGGTGAAACAATCCTTGTTCATGCGGGCGGCTCCGGCATCGGTTCCGTGGCAATCAAGATGGCGAAGGCGCTTGGCTGTACGGTCATCACCACCATCGGCGACGATGCCAAGGCCAAAAAGGCGAAGGCGCTCGGAGCCGATCACGTGATCAATTACAAGACAGAACGCTTCGAAGGTGTGACACGGAAGTTGACCGGGAAAAAAGGTGTCGATGTCGTGTTCGAGCATGTCGGCGGCGAAGGGTTCAACGGTTCGCTGCTCTGTCTCAAGCGCGGCGGCCGGCTGGTCACCTGCGGCTCGACCGCCGGTCCGACAGTCACAATCAACCTCATGCAACTCTTCCAGCAGCAGTACAAAATTTTGGGCTCCTTCGGCGCGTCGCTCCGTAATATTCGCGATAGCCTGTCAAAAATCGCGGCCGGGATGACTCCGATCATCGACACTGAAGTGGAACTCGCCGATTTTGAACGTGGACTGAAGCGTTTGGAGAGCCGGCAGGTTTTCGGAAAAGTTATCGTCACTTTCTGAGGCGCCGAATATGGGGAGGACAATCGGGCGTCTAAACCGCGGCCTGGAAAACATGGGCAATGCGATTGTCGGGGCACTGGCGATCTCGCTGCTTAAGCTCCTGCGCCTGACCAATCCCGACAAGATGGCCGACGTCTCAGGTTGGCTCATGAGTCGAATCGGACCTTTCCTGCCGGAAAACCGTGTCGGCCGCGCCAATCTCACCGCCGCTTTCCCGCAGAAAGCTCCTGCCGAAGTCGAGGAGATCTTGCGTGGCGTCTGGGACAATATCGGTCGCATGGCTGCGGAGTTCGCCCACCTCGACCGGCTCTCCGATTTCGACCCCTGGAACCCTCAACGTCCCGCGCGGATCGAAGCGCACCAGGATGACATTGACCGATTCTTCAAGCTCCTGCACAGCGGCAAACCTGCCCTCGTCTTCGCGGCGCATTTCGCGAACTGGGAGTTGCCTGCGGTTTGCGCTGCTGCATGCAAGATCAACAGCGCTGTCCTTTATCGACGGCCGAATATTCCCGCGATCGACAAATGGCTGCACACCACCCGCTCAGCGACGATGGGAATGCTTATTCCAACAGGTCTCGACGCACCGGTAAGGCTTGCTGATGCCCTCGGCCGTGGCATCCATGTCGGCATGCTTGTCGACCAATACTATAGCCGCGGCGTCGACGTGACGTTTTTCGGCCGCCGGACAAAAGCCAACCCCCTGCTCGCTCGCCTCGCGCGCCACTTCGACTGTCCAATCCACGGCACCCGCATTGTGCGCCTGCCCGGCCACCGGTTCAGAGCCGAGCTGACCGAACAGGTCAAACCGGTCCGCGACGCCGAAGGCCGGATCGACGTGGCGGGCACCACCCAAGCCATCACGACGGTCACAGAAGGCTGGATCCGCGAATATCCGGACCAATGGCTGTGGCTGCACAGACGCTGGCGTCCCGAGGACCATCGGGCGATCAACGACCGGTCTTGATCTTGGTCCATAGCCGATTGACCAGACGCTGTGTTCTCTGGTCGCGTGCGCTCACGGTATAGAGCCGGCCCATGGTGGCAGCATCCGGATAGATGCTCTTGTCGTCCAGGACGGCCTTGTCGATAAACTTTTGGCTCGCCAGATTGCCATTTGCGTAAGCAACCAGATTGCTGTTCATGGCGGCCACGTCGGGCCGGAGCAGGAAATCTATGAATGCGTGCGCTTCGACGACGTGCTCTGCATCTTTCGGAATTGCCAGGTTGTCGAAGAACATCTGCGCGCCTTCTTTTGGAATCGAATATCCGATGACGATGCCGTTCTTCGCTTCCGTCGCCCGCTTCTGGGCCTGCTTGATATCTCCAGACCAGCCGACAACAAGACAGATTTCCCCGCTCGCCAGTGCATTCAAATATTCAGACGAATGAAACTTCCGCACAAGCGGCCGGATCTTTTCCAAAAGCTGCGCCGCCTTATCGAGGTCCGCCGGAGCCGTCGAGTTTGGATTCAAGCCAAGATAGTGGAGCGCGGCCGGCAGGATGTCGTCCGGCGAATCGAGCATGTAAATGCCACAATCCCGAAACTTGGCGAGATTTTCAGGTTTGAAAACGATATCCCAGCTGTCAATTGCGGCATTCGGCCCGAGCCGTTCCTGCGCTGCCTTGACGTTGTAGCCAATGCCGGTCGTACCCCACATGTAATTGACGGCGTACTGATTTCCCGGATCATAGATGGCAAGACGATTGGCGATTTCCGGCCATACATTGCCGAGGTTCTTGAGCTTGCTCTTATCCAATTTCCGGAAGACGCCCGCCTTAATCTGTCGCTCCAGGAAATACGCGGTTGGAACGACAACGTCATAGCCTGATTTTCCGGCAAGAAGCTTGGCCTCAAGCGTTTCATTGGCGTCAAAGGTGTCGTACTGAACTTTAATTCCGGTTTCCTTGGTGAAGTTTTCCAGAACGCGCGGATCGATATAGTCCGACCAGTTATAGACATTCACGACGCGAGAGGTCTGCCCTGCCGCAATGCCGGCGCCGCAGGCGGCAAATATCATGGCCACCGCGATCACGGCTATCCGTCGCATCGTCATGATCGAATGATCAGGTTTTGGTAGGAAGCCCCGCCGCCTTCCATGCGATTATTCCACCCGCAAGATGGGCGCAGTAAGGATAGCCTGCATCCTGCGCGGCGACGGAGGCCGTAATCGACCGTCGCCCCGAGCGGCAGGCGAAAACGACTTGCTTGCCCTTTGGATCGGGAATGGCGGCCGGATCGAATGCCGACAACGGAACGATCACAGCATCAGGATAACTTTCTGCCGACGTCTCATTTGGTTCTCGCACGTCGACCAGCATTATCCGTCCATCACGCAGGCCTGCAGCGACTTCCTCAGGCGTCAGGTTGGTCACCTCATCGGCCCGCGGCATTTCGTCGGCCATAGCCGATACTCCATTGCACAATCGTCATCTTGCTTGTTTTACTCAGAAATCCGGTGGCCCGACCAGAGCAAAATTAGATTCAGATTGTCACTTGGGTACCCACCTCAACCACCCGTCCTGTTGGAATCTGAAAATAATCAGTGGCATCGTTGGCGACACGCGTAAGCCCGATAAAAAGCCTGTCCTGCCAATGCGGCATACCGGAATGTGTCGACGGCTTAAGCGAGCGGCGCGATAGAAAAAACGACGTTGACATGATGTCGAACTGCCAACCCAGCTTCCGTGCGATCGCGAGCGCCCGAGGTACGTTCGGTGTTTCCATGAATCCGAACTTCAATACGACGCGCGAAAACGTCTGCCCAACCGGCTCGATACGCACCCGCTCCCCTGGATCGACCCGCGGCGCATCGGACGTTTCTATTGTCAGTATGACGTTCTTCTCGTGAAGAACCTTGTAGTGCTTGAGACTGTGCAGCAGCGCGGTCGGAGCGCTGACGGGATCGCTGGTTAGAAAAACCGCTGTGCCGGGAACCCGGGCCGGAGGTTTCTTTTCGAGGCTTTTCACGAGCGATTCAAGCGGGGTTTCCGCGCGGCGCGTTTTTTCAAACAACAGACGGCTTCCGCGCCGCCACGTATACATGACGGTCATAACGAGAGCGCCAAGCGCGAGCGGAATCCAGCCGCCTTCGACGATCTTGAGAAGGTTGGCGGACAAGAAGGTGAAATCGATAAACAGGAATGGCAGCATAAGCGCCAGCGATCCGGCCAGCGGCCAACTCCAAACGCGCCATATCACGACAATAGCCATCATCGCGGTGACAACCATGGTGCCGGTGACAGCAATGCCATAGGCGGAAGCGAGCGCACCGGACGAGCGGAATAACGCGACCAAGAGCATCACTCCAACCAGCAGCAGCGTATTGACCCGCGGCATGTAGATCTGCCCAAACAGCGCTTCCGACGTATGCCGGATTTCAAGGCGCGGCAGCAAGCCGAGCTGGATCGCCTGCCGTGTCAATGAATAGGCGCCGGTGATGACCGCCTGGCTGGCAATGACAGTGGCGATGGTGGCGAGCACGACCATCGGCAGGAGCGCCCAATCGGGAAAAAGCAGAAAAAATGGATTCTCAACCGATTTTGGATTGGCCAATACCAGCGCTCCCTGCCCGAGATAGTTGAGGGTGAGAGCCGGCAGAACGATAACAAGCCAGGCGGCACGAATGGGACCGGGACCGAAATGGCCAAGATCGGCGTACAGCGCTTCAGCGCCCGTGACGACAAGAAACACCGCGCCGAGCGTGTAAAAGGCGACGATTCCGTGGTGCAAAAGAAAGTTGATGCCGTACCACGGGTTGGAGGCCAGCAAGACCGTAAAGTTCTGACCAACATGCCAGACGCCCGCAACTGCAATCGCTCCGAACCAGAACAACATGATCGGCCCGAAAAATGTTGCGACCTTCGCGGTGCCGCGTGATTGCACCGTAAAGAGCGCGACGAGAACGATAACGGTCAGCGGCACCACATACGCATCGAAAGCCGGCGTGACAACTTTCAAACCTTCAATTGCGGAGAGAACCGAGAGCGCGGGCGTGATGATTGCATCGCCGTAAAACAGCGCACCACTTATAATGCCAAGAAATATAATGATGCCGCCCCTGCGCATGAGCGCGCGCGAGGCGAGCGCCATCAATGCAAGTGTGCCGCCCTCGCCCTTATTGTCCGCACGCAAAAGGATCAAGACATATTTTGCGGTAACGACAAGAAACAGCGCCCAAACGATCAGGGACAAAATACCGAGAACCACCGGCTCGCTGGGACGAATACCCGAGCCGGTTGTTGCGAGCACCGCCTCGCGCAGTGCGTAGAGAGGGCTCGTGCCGATATCACCGTAGACTACGCCGATGCTGCCGAGTGCGAGCGGCCAGAAGCCGACTTTGGCCGGCGTGTCACCGGGCTCGCCCGCAATCGAGCCCCCGCTGACGGCGGCTGTTCCATGAGCCATAAGTTGCCTTGGATTTTTGCGCTGCAATAATTTCTAGGGTCGCGGCTTATACCGCTAGGGCAATGAAGCCAGCACCATCATTTGTGCAATGCGGCGCATCCGGCTATGCAAAAAATCAATGGTTCGATACAATTATTTATAATCAATGGCTTAACAAAAAATTGCTCGGGTCAGATCTCAGACCGTCACCTGAGTGCCAACCTCCACGACCCGGCCGGTTGGGATCTGGAAGAAATCCGTCGCATCGCTGGCCGAGCGGGCCAGCGCGATAAAGAGGTGATCCTGCCAGGACGGCATGCCCGACTTAGCAGCCGGCTTTAGCGCACGCCGTGACAGGAAAAACGACGTCGACATGATGTCGAACTGCCAACCATGTTTCCGGGCGACCGCCAATGCTTTCGGGACATTGGGTTGTTCCATATAGCCAAACTTCAACGACACACGTGAGAAGTGCTTCGACATCGGCGTGATGCGGACGCGGTCTTCATCGGAAACGCGCGGCATATCCGCGGTGATGATCGTGAGAATGACATTGTGCTCGTGCAGCACCTTGTTGTGCTTGAGATTATGCAAGAGCGCAGTCGGCGCGAATTCAGGATCGCTCGTCAGAAATACCGCTGTACCGGGTACGATATGGGGCGGCTTTTTCTCCAGGCTACGGAACAACGTATCGAGCGGCACCTCTGTCCGCCGCGTCTTGCTGATGAGAATTCCTGTACCGCGCCGCCAGGTCAGAATCAGCAGCACCATTGTTGCGCCGAATAGAAGCGGCGCCCACGCCCCCTCGAACAATTTGAGGAAGTTGGCCGAGAAAAACACGACATCGACGACAACGAATGGAGCGATCAACAGCAGCGTCTGCCATAGAGGCCACTGCCATCTCTTCCAGATGACGACAAAGGCAAGCAAGCCATCGACCACCATCGTTGTCGCAACCGCGATTCCATAGGCCGATGCGAGCGCACTCGAGGTACGAAAGAGCCCGACCAGAAGAAGAACGCCTATCATCAAGGACACTGTGACCCGCGGAATATAAATTTGGCCGACATGGGAAGCGGACGTGTGCAGAATCGCAAGCCGCGGCAGAAGTCCAAGTTGAATCGCCTGATGAACCAGTGAATAGGCGCCGGTGATCACCGCCTGGCTGGCGATCACTGTCGCCGCTGTTGCAAGCACGATCATCGGCAACAAGAATGTATCAGGGACAAGACGATAGAATGGGTTTTCGATCGCGGCCGGATCCGCGAGCACCTTTGCACCCTGACCAAAATAATTGATCAGGAGCGCGGGCAGGACGAGAGCGAGCCAGGCTGTCTGGATCGGTTTTCGGCCGAAGTGGCCGAGATCGGCATAGAGCGCTTCGCCACCCGTTACGACCAGAAATACGGCGCCAAGCGTAACCAATCCGATCTCGCCGTGATCGAGAAGAAATTTGACCCCGTAAAAAGGATTGAGGGCGGTGAGCACGGTCGGGTCATCGCGGATATGGAGAGCTCCCGCAATAGCGATCGAGAGAAACCATACGACCATGATTGGGCCGAACATCGCCGCAACACGTGCGGTGCCGCGGCTTTGCGCGGCAAACAAAGCGATCAGAATAATGACTGTAAGAGGAACCACAAACTCGCCGAATGCCGGGCTCGCGAGCTTCAATCCTTCGACAGCCGAAAGAACTGAAATGGCTGGCGTGATCACGGAATCGCCAAGGAACATGGAGGCGCCGATGACACCGACTATGAAGACGAAAGCTGTTCTCCGCCCGAGCGCTCGTGTCGCGAGCGCGGTCAGCGACAGTGTACCGCCCTCCCCGTTATTGTCCGCGCGCAACAGGATGAGAACGTATTTGAGCGTAACCGTAATGATTAGCGCCCAAACAATAAGCGAAAGAACGCCAAGCACTATTCCTCGCGTGACGCCGTGGTGATGGCTTGCTGCAATCGCCGCCTCGCGGAAAGCATAGAGCGGGCTTGTACCGATGTCGCCGTAGACGACGCCGACGCTTCCCAGCGCGAGTGCCAGAAGTCCGGGCGGCACGTCATGTCCTGTGCGCACCGGAGCCGCCGTTTCCATCCCGCCGCCATTCATTGTGATTGGAGTGGTCCGCTCGAGCCCTTAAAGCCGGGCCTTATATCACCGGACGGGGCCGGAGAACACGGTCCTTTCCGGCACTGCCCCTGATTAACGCAGACTCAGGGGGTCAGGTTCTCCGGCAATGGCGGTTCCTCGCGCATCAGCGTAATCGTAACCCGCCTGTTTGGAGACATGTACGGATCGTCAGGGAACAATGGCTCGGTGTCGGCCTTGCCTGCGACCATGAAAATGTTGCCGGACGGCACGCCTTCAGCCTCAAGGATTTGCCGTACGGCATTTGCCCGATCCGCGGACAGTTCCCACGGCCCGTAACCGGGCTTCGGCGGCACTTTGGTCGATGCCGTGTGACCGACAATC